>JAJVIF010000003.1:0-300000 GCA_022072165.1 bacterium
CCGCGGCGGTGGTGGCGGCTACGGCGGCGGCGGTGGTCGCGGCGGTGGCGGCGGCTACGGTGGCGGTCGCGACCGCTACTAAGTCGCTGTAGCGCTCACACGCCTTCAGCCTCTGAACAGTTCCCGCAAGACCCGGCGCTTAGCCGGGTCTTTGCATTGGATCGGATATGTTCATGGAGCAACGATTCGGCTCTTCTGACTCTCCGCTGCGTTCCCGCAAGACGGTCGGCGAAATCCCGGACATCCGTGACCTTTCCCATATCCGTAAGCGCTTTCTGCGTGGTAGCGTTAGCACCATCGGCAGCGCCGACGGAGGATCAACGCGGGTATGCGTGGCTTCAGTCTCTTTCCCCAGTTATTGGATCGTCTGAGTCGCGCCCCCCAGGCGGCTGCGACACTCACCCCTGATGAAATGCAGCGGGCGATGGAGGCGATTTGCAATGGCGAAGCGGCCCGGTCGCAGGTCGGCGCGTTTCTGATGGCGATGCGTATGAAGGGACTCGCGGCCGAAGAACTCTTTGGTGCGTGGAACGGCTGGCAGGAGCGGGCGGCCTCCCTGGATGTTGTCGCCCCGACCCTGCACATGGCGCCAGGCTTTTCCGGTCAGGTCCGGACCCTGGATCTGACACTCCCGACCTCCCTGGTCGCCGCCGCCGCCGGTGCGCGGGTGCTCCTCATGGGGAGCGAGCCGCAGCCTCCCGCCTGGGGCATCACTCCCCGGGACATTCTCCAGGCGATGTACATCAAGACCGATCTCATGCCCGCCGACTGGGAGGCGAGCCTCGCGACCATCGGGTGGGCGTATGGCTACTTCCCGCATTACCTCCCCCGCTTTCATCGACTCAACGGCATCCGCCGGGAGCTCGGCATCGAGACCATGCTGGAGCCGGTGGAGCAGCTCCTGGCCCCCGCAGGAGTCCGCTTTGTGCTGACAAGCGCCTCGAGCTATGCCGTCGGCAAGGCGATGGCGGAAGTCCTCGGCGCACTGCATGTGGAGCGGGCGGCGGTTCTGGTGAATCCGGCGAACACCACTGACCTCTCGATGGATCAGCCGAATGTGGTGTTCCGGATTGCCGAAGGGCAGGTGGTCGAGCGGTCGCTGAATGCCCGGGACCTGGGCCTGAATGAACTGACCCTCCCCTCCCCGGCCGGGCTGACCCTGCGGGAACTGGGACAGATGTACGAGGAGATCCTGTCTGGACGTCCGCATCCCTATCGCGATGCGGTCCTGCTGAATGCAGGTCACGCGATCTATGTCGCGGGGGTCACCGATGATCTGCAGGATGCCCTGCGTCGGGCCGACGAAGCCCTGCTATATGGCACGGCGTATCGCAAGCTCCGGGAGTTCCGGACAAACTTCGCGCTGAAGTAGGCTGCTGTCGCTATGCCCGGTACCAGCCCCAATCCCGGCAGCGAGCCGGAGCTTCTGATCGCGGCCGCGTTTGCCGAAGGGATCCGCCTGTTCAATGCGGGGGCGTTTTTTGAGGCGCATGAAGCCTGGGAGAGTGCCTGGCTCCGGAGCGAAGGCCGGGAGCGGATGTTCTATCACGGTCTCATCCAGGCGGCGGCAGCGTTTGTCCATCTGCAGCGAAATCAGCGCAAAGGCGCACAGTTGCTGTATGAGAAATCCCTCGACAAGCTCCAGCACTTCTCAGGCGAGCATCTGGGACTGCAGATCGGACAGCTGAACAGCGATCTGGCGGCGGTCTTCGCCGATGTCCTCGCCGAGTCGCCGGAAACCCCCATCGAAGGCGCGACCTATGTCGCCAGGGCACCGCAGATCAGCTGGACTCCGCCAAAGGCACAGGCGTCGACAGAGCCTGTCGTGCGCCCGGCGGTCGTGAAACAGGGTTTCCTGAACGATGATTCGGCCCGGCAGGTGAGCGGTAAGTAGACACCATCCCGAAGTCACGGCGAATCTGCCAGGGACGGATCGCCCTTTAGCGTTACAATGATTGGGTTCCCGCACGCATCTACAACAAGGCATTGGCCTGACCTGCGATCCCCCCGCCGAGGTGTCCGCCCATGATTCGCCACCTGCTGGCTTCCACTTGCGCCATATTGTTTCTGGCTTCCTGCAGCCAGCAATCCTCGACCGTAACGCCTCAGGCAGCCTCGCTGCCCCTGGGCGACCTGTCGCCGGGCCAGGAACTGCCGCTGATGGCCGCCTGGGACCTCGACATCAGCGATGAGGGCATTACGCTGCAGCCAGTCCGGGAGTCCGCGGTCCTGGGGGACCACTACACCATTAATGGGGGCTACTTCTTCCGGGTGAGTCCCGACAGCCAGGCGCTGCGGGTCCGGGGGTTTCGGTACTCCCCCACCGGAGAGCTGGCGGTCGACTGGGCGCTGCGGCATCCCTTTAAGAGTGTTGCCCAGGGGGCGACCCGCTCGGACCTCGACGTCTTCGATGTCCGCCTCGCCTTTCGCCCGCTGGATCAGACCCCCCGGTCATTCAGCGGTGCCGGCAGGAGTGCCTACAGCGACCTGCTCCTTGGGGCCGATGGCTACACTCCGGACCTTGCACCGATGCTGCAGGACCCCGCAGTCGTGCCCTACATCATTCATCGCAACGAGTCGGACTTTAACCGGCTGGCGCAGGGGACCGACTATCAGCAGTTGACCAGCGTCTTTCGCTTCGGACCCGGCGAACAGGCACAGATTCGCGTCTATCTGTTGTGCCAGTACGGCGCATCGGCGACTCGTCAGACACGCCTCACGCCGACTTACTACAACCCCGAATACAACCTGAAGAGCCCCTGGATGCTCACAGCCACTCCCGAGCCGGGGGTGCTCCTGAGCGGCCAGCCCGGGAGCCTGGAAGTGACAGTCGCAGCCGCCGACTGGAATGACAGCCGCACGGGTGTCAGCGTCGACACTGGGTACCCGAATCCCTCCAACACCGGCGGACTCCGTGGCGGCTCGGACCTCACCAGCGTGACCCTCTTCGCCCCGGACCTGAATCCGACCCCAGTGACTGTCACAAGCCCCACGGGCGGTACCGGCGCGCCCGGGTCGCCGCTGGTCTTTTCGCTGATCACCAGTACCGCCAGTGCACCAGCTCCTGGTACATATCAGGCCCTGATTCAGGCGGTCGACTCCCGGCTGCCGAATGACAACGCGAATCCCTCCGAAAACGGGATCAATGTCATGAGTAACGGCGCGCTGGATTTCGTAGCGCTCAATGAGTACAGCACCTGGCAGGTGCTGGAGTATGTCGTCGAGGCCGGAGTCAGCAACGACCCGCCGGTCGCGATTATCACCACCATCCCGAATCCACCGACCATCCAGGTGAATCAGCTCATCTCGTTTCTCGGCAACGACTCCACTGATGATGGAGGCATCGTCCAGTACGAGTGGGACTTCGACTACCAGGTGGGGAGTCCGGCCTTCGTGGACCTCGGTCCCACCCCATCGGCTCAGACCTACCTGGTCGCCGGTACCTATACGGTAGCGCTGCGTGTCACCGACAACGGGACCCCCGCGCTCCAGAACATCGCGACCGTTGATGTCACCGTGAATCCGCTGCCCCCCGTAGGGAACTGCGGCCTGCAGGCAGTCTGGGGCGGGTCGAGCTCACCTGGCTACAAGGGGAACCCCGATGGCACCGGCAGCGCGACAGTCTCGGGAAGCGGACGCTATTACCGCATCAGCGGCGATGGGAATGTCGTGGTCTATTCCGCGGGGGCCGGCATTGGCGGAAGCCTCTATGTCTGGCGCCAGGCGACCGGCACCCAGCTCCTCCGCCCCCAGAGCGATGATCCCCTCACCTATGGCTTCCGGGCGGATGAAGTCGACCTGACCAACGATGGCTCCGTGGTGGTGTACACCGATGCCCGCGCGGGCGCGAATCCGGCGAAGGATTCCTACATCCAGAGCACCACCGGCGGTACCGCGCTGAAGATCAGCCCCGGCGATGGCGGCACCTATGAGTGGCCACGCATCAGCCAGCAGGGGAATAAGGTCATTGTCTACAAACGGAGCGCCAGTCAGCTCTACTCCGCGAATCCCGATGGCTCCAACTGGAGTCTGGTCTCTCCCGCTCAGGGAGGACCGGCCAGCATTAACTCCGATGGCACGAAGGTGTATGTGGAGCGGACCTTCCGGAATCTCTGGCGGGTCGACATCGATGGCAACAACCCGGTCTTCCTCCGCTATGTCGGCGACTACTATGTGGTCAGTGCTAACGAGCAGACCATGGTGTACATGGATGTCTACGACAACGGTCGGGATGTCTGGGTGGCGAATGTCGATGGCTCCGGGACGCCGATCAAGGTCCTCGATGCTGATGTCGATGGCTTCGGCGGGTACTGGGTCTCGGTCAGCTGCGATGGCGAGTGGGTCGGCTTCGGATCCGGCTTCGGCGGCGGCGGTACCTGGCGCAAGTCGACTGGTCAGCGGTATCTCTCTACCGCCTCGGCCTTCCCGGCTTCCCTCTACGATGGCGTGACTGTCGGCACAGTTGGGACCTTCTAGTCCCGCTCTCCGGACCAGCAGGGCATCGTGCATCCTTTGCGGCAGTTCGGGAGTCGTAGCTGTAGCGGATCGCGGACCGCTGGGAGGATCGGGTGACACCGGACAGATATGAGCATCAGGTCTGGGAGGAGATCCAGGCCTGGGAACGGGGTGGAGCGTCCCTCGCCACACGGCTGGGGCGCATTGCTGCGAAGCCGGCTGAAATCGCCACCAACATCCTGGTCCCGCGGCAGGTGCAGGACCTGGTGGGCGAGTCCCTCGCTGGATTGTTGACCCACACCAACAATGCGGTACATCAGACGATTCGTCCGGAACGACTCCTGGAGCGCCTGGCCCGGGAGGGGCTCCTCTTTGATTCCCATGTCGCCCTCCGAAGTCATGCCCTGCCCCTGTCGGACCAGCTCTCGTATCGGGAAGCCCGACGTCATCTGCTGGTGACCACGCTCAGCGGTGCTGCGACGGGTCTGGGGGGAGTCGCCCTGCTGGCGGCGGATGTCCCGGCGCTCTTCGCGACGAATCTGCGCATGGTGCAGTCGATGGCCCTGGGCTACGGCTATGACCTCGCGGACCCCTCCGAGCGACTCTTCGCACTGCACCTGTTTCGGATCGCGGCGGGCGACCCCCGGACCCGCATCGGGCTGATGCAGGAACTGGCGGTTGTCCGGGGTGCACTAACGCGGGAAGCACTGAATGAAATCGCGACCTCCAGTGCCATTGGCGGAAGCCTGCAGGCCCTTCGGAATGTCGCCCGCAAGGTGGGTATCGAAATCGCCGAGCGGAAGCTTGCCACGATGGTGCCCATTATTGGGGCGGGCATTGGGGCGGGCTTCAACTATCTGTTTACACAGGAAGTCGCCATCGCCGCCCGGATGGGGTATCGCAAACGCTGGTTAATGGAGAACTACCCCAATGCGTTTCTGCCAGAGCCGGTCGCCAGCGAGGCCCCGCTCACCGGACATCTGATTTCCTAGCGACATCCCCTTTCTAAGCGACCACCACTCGCTGCACCAGCCCACGCTTTTGCCGTTCTGCACCGCAGACAAAGCGGGGCACCTGTACCAGGTGCCCCGTCGTGCGCGAGGGCGGGAGGAGGACCTCCTGCATAGCGAGACACAGTGGAGTTACTCGAAGACGCCGATGGCATCGAGTCCCAGTGGTAGCGACAGGGTCGCGACCACCGTCGGAGGGACAGCCGCCGAGGCCGCAGATGCGTCCCAGACCCGCAGGATGCCGTCGTTGAACTCCGTGGCATAAAGGTAGTCACCGCGTCCCAAACCGACCGCCGTGATGAACGGGAACGGCGGAGCCGGCGGAGGCAGGACATCCAGTTGGTGATCGATGGTGCCACCGAAGGGGAGTCCGATGTGCGCCACGGTGGCGACAAAGGGATCACTGACGAAGGCCCGTCCAGTGCTGGTGACAGCCGCCTCGTACCAGGCGAGTCCTGGCGGCACGGTGTCGGGAGTCCAGATGTTGCTCCCGAGGTTGAGACGTCCGCTTCCCCCATCGCCAGAATAAGTCCCCGGTCCGAAGGCGACCACATGCGATCCCCCCGGGACTTCCACCACACTGGTGGTATTGCGCAGGCCCGTAGTGTCGACATCCAGCACGACGGCATTGGTCGCCGGATTGATCTCGAGGAGCAGCCCAGCCGGAGCGGCGGTGAATGACGCGTTGAGGTGATTGCAGGCGACAAAAACCCGGCCACCGGCAGTCCGGATGATCTCCATCGGTCGCGCGAGGAAGGTCGGGTCCGCGTATGGGGCGAGGTTCGTGGTGGCCAGCAGCCGATCGCCGGTGAAGGCGGGGTCCATGTTCAGGCGATAGACCAGGTGGCTGTTGTACCCCGTGACACAGATCTCCGTGCTGCTGAGGAACGCCAGATCGATGGGATTCTCCCCACCGGTGAAGGCGTACTCCGCCAGCAGCTCGCCGGTCGCGAGGTGATAGACCTGCACCTTGCCATTGCCGGAGAAACCAGCACCAGAAGAGACAACAAACGCCTTATCTCCACGCAGTCCGGCATAGGCGACCACACCGCCCACTCCGTTGAAGAAGCCAGGATCGGCAGCGATGGTGCTCCCGGTCCGGCGGATGCGGTTCCCGACATTGGTGAAGTCGCTGCCGACAAAGACATAGTCATCGGCGACCTCCACCGTGAAGAGGGCGTAGGTGTCGAACGCACTCAGGCCACCAAAGGTCACGCCATCCTGAAAAAGGACATCCCCTTCTCCGGGGCCGGCGATCTCCGGGGCGCGGGAATCCCGCACGCGGACCAGCCCGGTGTAAGTCCCAGCTACCGCGCCTGCAGTGTTGTGGACCGTCACGCCGGTGTAGACCAGCGGGCTCGCGGCGGTTCGTCCTGTGCCGCTGGCAAGGAGTACGGAAAGCGTCTGCGGAGCCGTCAGGACACCGGGGATCTCCACCGCGACACTCTGCACGTCCGAGGATTCCGGAATCGCTGCGCGATCCTGAACGATGGGGTCCGCTTCCAGAGGATTCCAGCCGCTCCCCTGCGGGGTCAGGCCGTTTTGCCAGTCGCGGATGGTGATCTGAAGGACCGCGGAGCTTGCAGCATCGCCGGCGCGCAGAGCGCTCCCCACCACATCGGCCTGGACTTTCCAGGCCTCCTTCCGGTTCCCTTCGGGCAGGAAGTAGACCGGACTGTTCTTCTGGAAGAGGTTGTTGCCCCGGGTGGTGTAGGACCGGTAAAAACTGCCGCTCAGGGCCAGCACCAGATCCAGCTGCGAGGTGCCAGTGGTGTCGAGATACAGCCTGACCGTATCGCTCTCGCCGCTGGAGAAGGCGTTGTGGCCGGTGGGAGCTGCGACATTGACGAATCCGTTGACATTGGTCCCGGCGAAGTTGCCCTCGTCATCGTCGACCGCCACGTTGATGAAGGGGAAGAGATCCACCGACAGATTCACCCCCAGCGCGGCTTCCAGCGAGGCGGTGAGCTGATCGGTATAGCCATCGGCGTTCAGCAGATGGGCCGGATGGACGGTGCGTCCGGCACCAGGAAAAGTGAGGACCGGCTGCTCGCCCCGATCGCTGGCGAGCAGGAGCTGCAGATCGAACGCGGTGAGTTCCGGGCGTCCTGCCGGAATCGGATGTGTCACCCGGACATCGATCCAGGTCGCCTGCTGAAGGGGGTCGTAGCCAACCCCGGACAGCTTCATACAGTCGCCGCAGAGGCCGGCGGGGTCCGTGAAGAGCTTCGTGAGATCCGGGATGGCGCTGTCCCCAGGTGTGAAGCCCGACGTCTGCCGGACAGGGACCGGGGCAAGTGCCAGGGTGCCCGTAAGCGGGTCGCCGGTCAGACGCCAGAGTCCCAGCGCCCCCTGAGCGCTGTCAGGACCCGTCATGATGGGAGCAAGGGGAGCGGTGGTGCTCCCAAGATTTGGCGGTGCTGCTGGCGCAGCGGGATCGCTCTCAGTCCCGGCACAGCCGAGGGTGGTCAGTGCCGCGCAAAGCAGCCAGGCGTGCGCCGCCCAGGGCCACCAGGAAGGCAGCACATCCCTGCAAATCAGTCGTGAGGTTGTCATGGAGAACTCCGGAAGCTGATGAATGGGTAGAACCCAGCTCCGGTGCAGTGCAGTGTGGAGCGCTCCGGGAGCGATCGCCAGCAGGGGGATACAGCAAGCCCACCGTCGCCGGTGGGTGTGAGCGCAGGCCCTGCCGGGGATGAGCCCGGACCGCGTTCACACCAAACTTGACCGAGAAGCCTGGTGTGCGGCCAGCCCCCGTTTCCGTGGACTGTCCGCCGGCACCTGGTCGGTCTTCTGGCTTCGGTTCCTCGTCCCGACCCGCCTTCTCAGGGACCCTGAGGTCCCCAATGGCCTGTTGTGGTCGGCACTCCCCGTTACAGCGGCTGGTCCGCGCCGGTATCTCACCGGACTTCCCATCACCAGGTGCGACTCCTTCTCAGGAGCAGAAGCATCGTAGCACCGGGGAGCAGGGTTGCGCCAGACGTCCTACAATGCCCACATGCCCACTGCGCCTTGGCCGGCTGGGACAGGAGATGGCACTGGTGCGCTGGACACGCTCGTGGTCAGCGTCCCCGCAATGGATTGCCCCGAGGAAGTGACCCTGCTCGAAAAGGCATGGGAGCATTTAGAAGGGGTGCTCGAAGTCCGGCCCAATCTCCTTGATCGTACAGCGACGGTCATTCTCGATCCGCATAAGACCTCACCGTCTGCGCTCCTGGAAGCGCTGGCGCATGTCGGGTTGCAGGCGGAATTCACCACCCCCGGCGCACCACCAGAAGTGCAGTTTTATATCCCTAGCTATGACCAGCCTGAGACCGTTCCAGCCATCAAAAAGGCACTGGAGCAGGACGCCTCCGTCACCGACATGCAGTTTGATGATGTGGAGCGCGTGGTCCGCATTACCTTCGACCCCCGCTTCCTCTCCGTGGCCGGCGTGCAGCAGATCCTGCAGAGCACCGGCGTGGTCTTTCAGCAGGTGACCGAGGGGACACCCCGGCCTGCCCTGCCGACATCCGGATTCCCAGACCATGCCCGACAGGTGATCCAGCCCTTTAGCGGACAACTCCGGACCGAGCCGGAAAGCGGCATATTCGTCGCGCCGCCAGAAGACCTCAGCGAGCCGCCAGCGACAGCACTGACCACCGATCCGCGACTCATCGGCATTGCCCTGGGAGTCGTTCTTTGGGGTATCGGCGTGCTGCTGCTGCAGTTTCCGGTTACCGCCATTGTCGGGAAAGTGGTCCTGGGACTCACCGCCCTCATGCTGGGATGGCGAACGTTCCGTCGCGCCCTGCGGAGCGCGTTGAGTCGGCATCTCGACATGCATGTCCTGATGAGCGCGGCCACCCTCGGTGCGCTCGGCATCGGCGAGTGGGCCGAAGCCGCCATGCTGATGATTCTCTTCAGCTTGTCCCTGTGGGTGGAGGGCTGGAATCTGGACCGGGCCCGGTATGCGGTCCGGGCGTTCCGACGTCGGCAGCCGCCACGGGTCCGCATCTTTGTGGATGGGACCTGGGACCAGGTACCCATCGAGCGCGTCGGCCTCGGGACCCTGGCAGAGGTGCGTCCTGGCGAGATCATTCCGCTGGATGGCCGGGTCGTGAGTGGGGCAGCTTCGGTGGATGAGTCGACCCTCACCGGCGAAGCAACCCCCGTGCACAAAACCGAAGGGCATCAGCTCTTCGCTGGCACGATCTGCCAAAACGGCGTCCTGCAGTATCGCGTGACTCATCTGCTCCGCGACTCCACCTTGCAGCGTCTGCAGCAGCTGGTCCTCGATGCTCAGGCCACCCGCGCCCCACTGCAGGGAACGGTGGATCGCTTCGCGAAAACGTACACCCCGGCAGTGCTGGGCATCGCGCTGGTAGTTGCGCTCATCCCGCCATTGATTGGGCTAGCGCTGGACCCATCGGCCACACCCGCCGCCAAGGCTGCCATCTGGCACACCTGGTTCTATCGAAGCCTGGGACTGCTGGTGCTGGCCTGTCCCTGTGCGCTGGTGATCTCGACTCCGGTCGCCTTTGTCGCCGCCCTGGGTCGTGCCGCACATCTGGGGATGCTGATTAAGGGGGGCAAAGCCCTGGAAGCGGTCGGTCAGCTCAAAGCGATGGCCTTCGACAAAACAGGCACGCTCACCACGGGTGAACTGGAGCTGGTGCAGGTCGAGGGATATGGCGTCACACACACTGAAGCGCTTCAACTGGCCATGACCCTGGAGCAGACCGCGACTCATCCTGTGGCCCTCGCCATACTGCACGCGGCTCGTAAAGAGGAACTCGCACCGCTCCGGAATCTCACCGACTTTCATCAGGCGGGGGGGAAGGGGGTCGAAGGACGCCTCGGGCAGCATACGGTGCACTTCGGCTCGATTCCCTGGCTCCTCGACGAGCGGGGGCTCGCGCTCACCGAAGAACTGGGGCAACGCCTGCAGGAAGCGGGGGCGTGGCAGGCCACCCTGATCGGCCTGCAGTCGGGGAACCAGCTGATCGGGCTCTTCGCCTTCCGGGACCCCATGCGTCCCGAAGCACCACAAGTCATCAGCAGCCTGCGGTCCCTGGGATTGCAGCGCCTGGAAATGCTGACTGGCGACAACCCGAAGGTGGCCGAACTCGTCGGCAATGCCGCTGGGCTGGATGCCTTCCACGCGAATCTTCTTCCTGAAGATAAACCGATGCGGATCCGGGGACTCATCCAGGCGTACCAGGAAGTCGGGATGGTCGGCGATGGACTCAACGATGCCCCGGCCCTGGCCAACGCGACAGTCGGCATCGCCATGGGTGCGCGGGGCGTGGATGTCGCGATGGAAAGTGCAGACATCGTCCTCCTGGGAGAGGACCTGGAGCAGCTCCCGCAGCTGGTCCGGCTGTCGCGACAGACCATGGACATCATTCGTCAGAACATCCTGCTCGCCCTGGCAATCAAAGGTGTGTTTTTACTGGCATTGAGTGTCGGATGGTTCGGACTCTGGGCGGCGGTCCTGGGAGACATGGGAGGCAGCCTTGCGGTCACCGCAAACAGCCTGCGGCTCCTGCGACGGACACCGTAGGCAGGCTAGCGCAGGCAGTCCGCGCAGACACCATGCATTTCAAGCTGGACATGATCGACCCGGACACCCTCCGGGAGAGCGGCGACCCGCTCGGCGGCCACCGGTCGCTGCAGGCGCACATCCATAATCGCCCCGCACTCTGAACAGATGAAGTGGTGATGCGGTTCCATCATGGCGTCGTAGCGGGTCGGCTCATCCCCGAACTGCAGTTCTTTCACCCGCCCCTGATCCCGCAGGATTTGCAGGTTACGGTAGACCGTCCCCAGCGACAGGTTCGGCAGTTCATGGCGTGCCTGGCTGTAGAGCCACTCCGCTGTCGGGTGCGCCGTGGTCGCTGCCAGGAGACGGTAGATCACCTCGCGCTGACGGGAGTAGTTGTATCTGCGCTCGGCGGTCGCCATGGCACCTCTGGAGTGAGCGGGCTTGCGGTCAAAGCCGCGAATCATTCCTATTTTCGTGGGTGAACGGGAGTGTGTCAATGGCGTGTAACGTCCGGAAGCCCCTGGGGCGACACCCGAAGAATTTTCCAGAAAATCGCTCATAACGCTTGCGCGAACGTTTTGGTCGATTTATGATGCAGGCAGTTCAAGGAACCGCTGACAGACAGCACCTCAAGGAGACTTCACGCATGAAAACGCTCGACATCGTCGCCCTCGTCCTGATCGTGGTCGGAGCCGTCAACTGGGGCCTGGTGGGCCTCGCGCAGTTCGATCTGGTGGCCACCATCGCCGGTACCAGCTTCGGCAACGTCAACGCCTTCAGCACGATTGTCTACAGCCTCGTTGCGCTGGCAGGCATCTACAGCGCGACCCGCATTCCTGCCCTCACCAGCCAGTCCTAGGGCAGGCCCAGGGGCGTCACGAACTCCTCCTGTTTCCTGCAGAGGGCTGCCTTTTGGCAGTGCACGGTCTCCTCTCCGACAGCGGGGAGGAGACTTTTTTGAGGGGCATTTGGCGGCGGCGGATAGGCCCCCGGCGGCTGCAGTGAGGCCCCCGGCGGCTGCGCCGCCACCCCCGCAAGCGGGGGGGGACCTGGGCTCCGGGCATTGCATTGCACAAGAGAGAACGGAGGGGCGACCCCCGGTCGCCCGGTGGCCCGACGCCCGCGTCGGTGGGTGCCGGGACGCCCCGTCCCAAGTCTTAAGACCTGAGCTTCGGGAACTAGTACTCCACAATCCGGACTGTCGGCTCCGGCTCGCCGGGATTACGCGGCTGGATGTCGGTCATGCGATGCTTTCCCTCATGCAGGTCAATCATCCCCTGCGATGGCTCCTGCGGCAGCGGAATGTCGTATTGCTTCACGTACTTATCTCCAATGTTGCGGACCGCCCAAAAGTAGATGCCGAACACCACGACAAGGAAGATCAGGTAGCGGATGCCCGTGCGGTCCATGGCCTCTATTTTACCGGGTGACGCTGGTACTGCCTGCGGCAATACCCGGACTGTGCCAAAGCCTGGCCGTCACCCAAAGCAACGGCCGGCCCCTGATGGAGCCGGCCAGCTGAGTTCACCGCGATGAGCATGGGACCCGCGAGGGGCTAGTCCATGACCCACGCGAGTTCATCGTAGGCGGGGCACTCGCCACCGCACGCGGTGTTTGCCACGTTACCGACACTGTACCCAAGCGTCCCGATGGACCCATTAGCGATGGTCGGCAACCCGTTGTACTTAAAGAAGATCCACGATCCAGCGCCGGTGCTCTCATGGGCATCGTTGGTGGAAGGTGGCACGTTGTCGAAGAGGAGTTCCGGAACCGTGCTGTTGACGCTGTACGGAATCCCGCCAGCAGTGGGAGCCCAGAAGAGGTCTACCAACGTTGGCGTCGTGGTGAAGCCGACTTCGCCCTGTCCCTCGGCCCCTTCCCAGCCGAAGTCGAAGAAGTTCCCGGTCAGGGTGATCTGATCGGTGTTCCCCTCCAGGGGGGTCGGGATGTTGAGACTGACAATCCCGCCGAGGCTCACGGGCTCGACATTGTCGAAGCCAATGGCGACCCCGTTCAGGTTGAACGGGTCCGGGTCGAGGAGGAAGAACGCCACTGGATCGCCGGGGTCGTTGGCCTGGATGAACCAGAAGGGGTCCCCACTTTCCCGGGCTGCAGCATCAGCAAGAATCCCGACAAACGCCCCTTCAGAATCAGCGGTCTCACTGGCGGCGCTACCGGCCACTTCCCGGGCGCGCACCACGATGTATGCGATCAGGATCCCATCAGCTTCCGGAATGCTGAATCCAGTGAAGCTGTTGGTGCTGGTAACGCCGATCAGGGTCAGTTCGTCGGAGAGCTCCGGGAAGTTCGCCTTGTAGGTCACCGGGTTAAACGTTGGGGCACTCCGGTCGACCGTCGGGTTGAGGTCCGCATAGACCGCATACTGCGGCGCATCGGTCTCCTCCCAGGTAACCGTCAGCGTGTTGGTGGTGGCGATCCGCTTGCCATTGGTGCCGGCAACATCGACGTAGTTCACTTCCACGTCGATATCGGTTACCGGAGAGACGCCGCCGCCAGACTCTTCAATGGTGAAAGGCGTGGTGCACTCGGTGATGTTTCCCTCGAAGTCCTCCGCCGTGACTGTCAGGTCATAGACACCCACCAGAGTCGGACGGGTCAGCTTCGTCGTGAAGCCGGCATTGGTGAAGGGATTCAGCGCGGTCGGCAGCGGGAAGGGGACAGTCTGGGTGCTGGTAGTGGAACTGGACGGCCCGGTATAACTCACCGTAATACTCACTTCCAGGCTGTCCGGATCGGTGATGGCCGACATGTCGATGGTGAAGTCGACCTGTTCGCCCTCCACAAACTGATTGTCCGAAAGGGTGATGCCAGCGCCACAGTCCGGCGGACCGGTGACACCCTCCACCGTGAAGTTGTAGGGGCCGCAGGTGACGTCGTTGTCCCCATCACTGACCGTCACGAAGAACTGGTACGCCCCGGCAGTCCCCGGAGGATCGAGCTTCGTCGTCAGGCGGGAATCCGCGAAGGGATCAAACTCGTCTTCTGCGCCCAGACTCGCCACCGCCAGCGTGACTGTCGAAGATTGCGAGGTCCCGGGACCGGAGTAGCGGAACGAGAACTCCAGGTCCGCGGTATCGGGGTCATCGACATCAGAGATGTCAACGGTGAAGGTCCCATCGATAGGAATGATGCCGGAGCCGTTGATGCCTGTTGCACCGCAGGTGGGGGGCAGGTTCGGGGTCCCCTCGACCGTGAAGGTGTAGGGTCCGCAGATGGTGTTGTCGGTACGGTCGGAGATCGTGACTGTCAGGTCATAGTCGCCGTCTACGGTCGGCGACACCAGGCGGGGTGCCAGCCTGCTGTCGGTGAACGGATTGAACGCCGTCTCCCCCGCGAGCTGAGCCGTTGTCAAGCTCACGACGCCAGAAGTGGAGGTGCCCCCGGGCCCGATGTAGCTGAAGCTGAAATCGAGCGGACTGGAATCGGGATCATCGACTCCCGAGAGATCCAGCGTAAAGGTCGCCCCTGGAGCGATGGTCTTGGGGAACTGCGAGGCCAGGGTGCCGCAGGAGGGCGGGACATTCCCGACGCCCTCAACCGTAAAGGGATACGGGCCGCAGGAGGTTGTGGTCGTCCCATCGAAGACCTGCAACAGGAAGTTGTAGCTGCCAGCGACGGTCGGGCGGGTCAGCGGGAAATTGAGCCGCGGGTCCGAGAAGGGATTAAACGCGGTCTCTGCCGGCATCCCGGCAACACTGAAGAGAACCGGGTCGCTGATGTCCTGCTGGGGTCCGGTGTAGGAGAACGTGATGGCGAAGTTCGCTGAATCCGAGTCGGTGATCGTCGAGAGATTCAGCGTGAAGTTCGCCGGCGCGCCAAAGGGACCGGTGCCGTTGATGCCCGCCGTACCACAGGACGCAGCGCTCTGCGGATTCACCGTAAACGGTACATTGCAGGTCACTGGAGCCGCCGTGCCATCGCTGATCGTGGCAGTCAGGGTGTAGCTGCCAGGAATGGTCGGCGACTGCAACTTGCTGGTGAGACGCGAGTCGGTGAAGGGGTTAAACATCCCTTCGCCAGCGCGCTGGGCATCGGTGAGGGTAATCGCCGAGGTGCTGCTGTTGGTCGGACCGCTGTACTTGAGGTCGATGGTCAGCGAGTCCGCGTCGGCATCGGTGATCCCCGCCAGATTGACCGTGAACGTTCCGCCCACGCCGATGGTGCTGCTGCCGTTGATGCCGAAGCTGCCGCAGGCGGGAGCCCGGTTGGTGCTGGGCAGGTCGAAGTAGATCGATTGATAGGTGATGAGCTTGACCGCCCGGGCGGGGTCGCCACCCAGGGTGACCGGATCGACACCAAACGTGTACGTGTTGCGACCCGGTGCGCTGTTTTCAGGATCGACCACCTTCACCAGCCCGACCTGCCGACTGGCGGCCGGTGCGGTCCCGAGGGTGTTGGTGACGGTCCCGGCGTACTGGATTTCCGACCCCGGCAAGCCACTCTGCGCGCCTGCGGTGAAGGTGATGTCGGACGCATTCAGCGCGGGCGCGCTCAGCGTCACGACTGGGGCACCGCTGGTGCCGATGTTCACCTTGCTGATATCGGGATCATTCGAGAGGACCGCCTGGGCGGTTTCGGTCGCCCGGGCATCCCAGTCGCGGACCCGGACAGTCAGCGGCGCTGAGGATCCACCCGCTGATCCAATCGAGAGCGTCTTTGTCGGGAGGCTCTGGAAGGCGATATCCGAGGCATCGAGGGCACCGTTGGGAACGCGGTACGCAAAGATGTTGATGTCCGCCGGATTCTGCGGCATCCGGACCTGGGGATTCTGGAAGAAGGGGACGCCGCGGGGATCGGTGTACTTGATCAGCAGGGCGGTGTCGAAGCGGGCTGTCCCAGCTGCGACGGCCTCCTTGCTGAAGACCACCGAGTTCGTGGCCCGCTGCCCCTGGTGCATGAAGTCGTAACCGGTCCAGCCATCGCGATTGGTGCCGAGGTTGTTCCGCTGCCAGCCGCCAGTCGCCGCGACGTAGTTGCCGGTACCGACGCCGCCATTGGGGACGCCGACCCGGTTTCCCTGCCCCCCACCACGCGCCTCATCGACTACCAGTCGGGTCGGGAAGGCAGTGGCGTTGAAGCCACTGAGGCTGGTCGCCAGCAGGTCACCTGGTTCGACAAAGTGGTTCGGATTCAGCACCACATCGGTGTTGGCCGTGACGGTATTCCCAAAGAAACGACGGGAGCCGACCTGAGCGGTGGGGACATCAATCAGGAAGAGCAGGCGTCCGGTGAAGCCGAGGTCCGCCCGGTTGGACGCACTGATGGGCTTCGTGAAGTCCGGCGCGGGGAAGGGATGCTTGATCGTGTAGTCCACGATGACGTTGCCGTCGGCATCAAGGCGGACACCGGTGACACGGAGGGTGTCGGCGGCGAAGAAATTCGCGATGTCGAGGTCGAACAGATTGCCCTGCGGACCCGTGCTGGTCCGCCAGGGCGTGACATTGACCTGCAGGGGGTCGCCCTGGAGTTCCCAGGTCCAGCCGCCGGGAATCCCCTCCATCGCGCCCTGCTCCGAAGAGATGAGAGTCCGCCCTTCAAAGTGTCCCAGGCTCGGGGCCAGAGCGCCCAGGACCGGAGTGCTGGCCGGGGACTGCCCTCCGCCACCGGCGCAGCTCGTCAGCAGACTGACGACAGCCGCTCCGGCAGCCCAGAGAAGAGGGCGTGGCCAGACCGTGTGTGTTCCCATGGTGCGTAGATGCCTCCAGTGGTAGTGCGCGACGAGGAATACCAGCGACGTCGCTTGCGAGGAAACCCGTGTTAAGGAGAGTATAACTGTCCCCATCCCACTTCCGCCGGACGTTCACTCCCCGACCGTCCCCGGCTATCTCAGGTGTCAGGAAACCGCACCGTGCCACGTCCCAGTACCACCCTCAAAGTCGGCGATACCGCCCCGGATTTCACGCTTCCCCTGGCTTCCGGGAAAGCGGAGAGTCTGTCGGGGCTGCTCGGCATCGCCCCGCTGCTCCTCTTCTTCTTCCGGGGAACCTGGTGTCCGAATTGCCGTAAACAATGGAAGGAATTGCAGCCCGTGATGCCGCGGCTGATGACCGCCGGGGTCCAGTGCCGGGGGATCATGGCCCAGCATCCCGCCTCGGTGAGCGCATATGAGGCCCAGACCGGATTTCCCTTCCCAATGCTGCTGGATCAGGAGCGGGGCGTGATCAAGGCGTATGGAGTCTGGCATCTACTGGGCATCGATGCGTTCAACATCGCGCGCCCTAGCACCTTCCTGATCGATCAGCGTGGGGTCGTGCGATGGCTCTTTGTGTCGAGTCACCAAATGGATCGTCCGGGTCCGGAGCAGTTGCTGGCCGCCGTGCGGGAGCATCGGTGACGTGGGGGGATTCCATTGCTCTCAAATCTTTCGGAGGCCAGGTCTTTAGACCTGGTACGCGATGCGCGATCCGCGCAGACTTTGCCGTGGACCACAGGGGACTAAAGTCCCCGGACCCATCGACCTGGAGGTCGACACCCCGGTCGACCCGGAGGGCGACCCTCCAGTCGCGATTGGCTTTCCTCACCAGGGACAGCGGCGTTCTGACTGGGTGTCACGTCCCAGGTCTGAAGACCTGGTCTCCGGGCAAGCTGCAAAGCCCGTCGGAGGGGCGACCCCCGGTCGCCCGGTGCCCCGACCCCCGGTCGGTGGGTGCCGGGACGCCCCGTCCCGGCGAAAACAGCAACAACGTGACGTACTGCTCTGGCCTACCGCAGGTACCCCGCCGGAGTGAGGGTCACCTCATCGATTTGCAATCGCGGATCCGTCGTCGCCAGATGCCACACCAGGTCCGCCACCGCCTCCGCCGGGATCATCGCGTCCCGCGCCAGCGACGGTCGCAGGGGGTCCCAGATGGGCGTATCGACCGGCCCCGGATAGAGCACCGACACCCGGATGCCCTGCCCTGCTTCCTCAGACCGCAGCGACTCGCCCAGCCCCCGCAGTCCCCACTTGCTGGCTCCATACGCGCCGTTGGAGCCGTAGCCTTTGAGCCCTGCGATGCTCGAGTTCAGGACATACAACCCCCGCGACTCCCGGATCGCGGGCAGCGTCGCGCGGATCGTGCGCCAGGCCCCGGTGAGGTTGATGCCAATCTGCGATTCCCAGTTGTCATCTGACGCGGTCGCGACCGGCGCGGGGGCGTAGATGCCGGCGTTCACAATACAGACCGTCAGCGACCCCAACTGCGCCAACACCTGCTCCAGCAAGGACTGGTGCGACGCCTCCGGCTCCAGCACATCGTGGACAAAGCAATGGAGCCTGACGCCATCTGCGCCCGCTTGCGCCACCACCTGCGCGAGGGCCGAGGCATCGCGACCCGTGATCGCGACCCGCCAGCCCCCCCGGGCAAACCGGAGCGCGGTGGCCGCCCCGATCCCCCGACTCCCGCCCGTGATGAAAATCGTGCCGGGCTGCGCTGCTACATCGATGTCGCCAGGTACCATTTCCCCCCCTGCTCTTCCCAGACCGTGATGTCGTGACGTCGCACCACTTGCCCCTGACGCTTCAGCGCGACGGTGACCTGTCGCTGCACCCCACCGAGGTTACGCACCGTTTCCACTTCGGGTGTCAGTTCGCTGTACGGCATGGCGAAGGTCCAGAGCCGGACCGCGTCCATGACACCGGCGCTTTTCAGGTCGGCGAAGGTCGATTCCAGTTCGGCTTTCAGCGGCTTCGCTGCCAGTTGCAACATCGCCTGCGTATCCCCAGCCTGCAGCGCTGCGATCCAGGAGAGGACCGCCGCCTGCGGGGAATCATTGACGATGCTGACACTCCGCAATCCTCCGGTCCGCTTCTCGAAGGCCTCACGCTCGTGCCGGGCGGTCAGTTCGAGCTTGTTGCTGAACTCCCGGAACACGGTGTCGTAGTCCACACCCACCACGCTCCGGAAGGCCCGCTTCATCCCATCGATGTTGATGCGACTGCTGGTGCCACCGTCGGCCTCCAGCTGCGAGAAGGTCGTGACCTCCCCAATAGTGGCGGGGATCACTTCCCAGCCGGCATAGAGCTTTCCGAACCGCGGCTTACCCGCTGACTGCAACAGATGCTGCACGAAAGCAGCGGCGACCGCGCTCCGGTCCGGCAGATCGGTGTACTGCCGGGGATCCAGCAGCACCTCACTCTTCCATTCTTTGCCCATCAGTTCTTTGGCTCCGGCGGCCCCACGACGTATCTCCGCCTCGGGCATCCCCAGCGCGGAGGGGAGTCCTTCCGCCAGGACCTGCGGGACCTCGTTCACCGGACGGACCCGCCAGGCGAGAGCCGCGACCTGCGCCAGCAGCGCTTTCAGCGGCGTCTCGGGCAGGACATACAACTCTCCATCCTCCGCCAGGACGTAGGCAGCCTCCTGGCCGGTGAGCCCCGCCAGGTCGCGCATCCCGGAAAAGACAAAGATGTCGAGGGGAAAGTCCGGATCGGTCCCGATGGCAAGCCCCAGGTCCATCAGCGCTTCTTCCAGACGTCCCGCGACTCCCTGCAGCTGGGGTGTCGTGACCCCCTCGAGGCCATGCACCAGATGCGGCCCGACCTCCAGACGCTTCGCGGTCGCCACCGCTTCACAAAACTGCATTTCGCGCTGAAAGCTCAACGGACGTGCCCCACGACCCTGCCGCGCCGCCTCGGCACTCACCATCTTGCTCGCCTCTTCCGCGATGCCGTAGGCTCGACGGGCCGACGCAAAATCCCCCTGCTTCCGCTGCACCCGCGCTTCCATCAGCTTGGCCCGGACCCGCTCCGACGATGTCAGTTGCGGCGCATGAGCGGCGTAATAGGCATTGAGACGTCGCGCGGCCTCGTTGTAGTCATGACGATAGGTGTAGAAGTGCTCTACCTGCGCCAGATGCATGTCCCGGGCGAGGGCCGGATCCACCATGCCCACGCTGGTGAGGGGGTCACCGTACCGGTACTGATATCCCTCCAGCATCCGCAGGGCCCCGTCATACGCCTCCTGGGTGCCGATTTTCTTGCAGAGGATTTCGATAACCGTCAGGAAGTTGTCCCGGGCGAGCGACGTCTCGCCGTAGTCCTCAAAGACATGGGTCAGGGTGTCCACGGACTCCCAGAAGAGGGCTTCGTCCTGCTGCTCGACCCCCTGGCGATAGGACTGGAAGGCGGCGCGGACCAGATTGGCGGCGGCGGCCTGCCGTTCATTAAGGTAGGCATCGCCGAACTGCGCCTGGGCGGGGACAAGAGGCGAGCCCAGCAGGATCAGGCAGCAGCAGAGCGGGAGCCACAGCGGGTGTCGCAACATAGAGCCAGTGTATCGCGTGCGGGGTGGCTGGTCCGGGGGGGAGCCCCCGGTCGCTGCGCGACCACCCCCGCAAGCAGGGGGGACCCGCACGGAGCCCAGGTCTTTAGACCTGGGATGTGATGTTGATGGGTACTGGCGATTGCGCAGATGACAAAACCAGCGGCGCAAGCGCCGCAGTTCAGCAAGTCGCGTAGCGGCGTGGCTTGCTGCGCCGCCGCCGTTGTGCCGGGACGGGGCGTCCCGGCACCCACCGACGCGGGCGTCGGGGCACCGGGCGACCGGGGGTCGCCCCTCCGATGCTGGGCCGCCTCGACGCCATCTCGCTGTCGACTGCAGCGCTTGCGAGGGTGGCGGCGCCCCCGCAAAGCAAACGGGACCCCGCGGGGGGTCCCGATGGAGTGCTTGTGCGATACGGCCTGTCGCTAGGAGCGCTGGATCGCCACCTGGTCGATCCGCCAGCCGTTCACGTTGTCCGGATTCCAGGCCGCCGGGGCGCAGAGGAGACCTGAAACGGTCCAGCGACACTGCGAGTGCACGAAGTAGACCCGCACGACCTGCCCCTTGTAGGAATTCAGGTTGATGGTGGTGGTGAACCAGCCCGGGACTGCCGCTGTGATCTGGCTCCAGACGGAGGTGTTCGACGGCAGCGACGGGGAGGCATTTAGGCCATGCCCATTGATGAGGTTCGTGCAGAACGAACTGGAATAGGGCGTCGCCGGGATAGTGACATTCGGACCGCCACCAGTCGGTGCTGCCCAGATCAGGCCACTCTCCGAAGTCCCCGGGTCCGTCGCTCCTGTCTTCAGATAGATCTTGGCACCTTCCCCAGTCACATTCCCTGTGATCCCGGAAGAAGCGTAGCTGTAGTTCACCCGATGGGTCACCCGGAGGGTGTAGTTAAAGGCATCGTTGGGGATGGTGATCGGCGGGGACCAGACCCCCCAGCGGGCGGAGTTGCCATCGCCCCCGTTAAAACTAAAGGCAGTGTCCGCCGTCGGAGCCCCCAGAAAGCCGGACTCTTCCAGCACGGAGGTCTGTCCGGTGAGGGTCGCGAGTCCCGACTGGCGCTTGATGCCGAATCGCGAGCCATTGGAGACACCGGGGCTCAGGGCCCAGCCGGTGGGGATCGTCTGGACCGTCGCGCACTCGAAGTCTTCACACCACCACTCGGTGCAGACCCCACAGGGGGGGCTAATGTTAATGGTGGCCACTGCACTCTGGGCCTTGCCTGGCTGCGGCGAGGGGCTGGCGTTGGGACCATAGCCGGTGTCCCGGGCCCAGACCTGGATCGTCTTCGCTCCACCGGTCGCATAGGTATGCGTGAAGGGGGAACTCTTCGGATCTTCAATCACACCATCGCCCCAGTCGATCCGGTAATCCGTCACGTTGAGGTTGTTGGTGGTATCCGCCGCGTTAATCGTCAGCGTGTACGGCACTCCGATGGTGAACGTGGTCGGCGAGCCTGCCAGGTTCACGGTCGGTACCGTGTTCGGCGTGAGCTGCACGGGCTCGGTGATGATGGTCTCTTTGCTGCTCGTGTTCCGGACCCGCACGGCGAAGTTCATGGCTCCCCCAGGGGTCGGCAAGTAGATCGTATTGCGCCAGTCGTACTCCACCTGGTAGTTGTTGCCGCTGACGAAACTAGCAATCAGCACCGGATTAAACGAGGCCGGGGTTCCGCTGTAATTCGGGTCCGCCGTGATGTCGAGAATGGTGGAGCCGGGAGTGAGGACGTTATTGATGGCGAACTGCACCATCGCACCATGCACGACCGGCTCCGCCGGGAAGGGATTCTGGATCAGTTCGAAGCTCGGTGCGGGGACCCCAATCTGGACATCCACACTCACGGTCTGCGTGCTGCAGTTCCCTTCGGCATCGGTCGCCGTAATCACGGTCTGCACGTTCGTCGTTGAGCCGAACGTCCCGAAGCCGGGGTCGGAGAAGTTCTCGTTCACCGCGAAGTTGTAGGGCTCCGCGCCCATCGGGACCGGGATGTTTTTCGCCGGCACCGCGGGGTAGCCGGGGAACGTCATGGCGATGGCGGTGATGGCAGACTGCCCGCCCCGCACCATGTTGGTCACCTGGAACGTCGTGTTGTTTCCCTGCGGCTGCGGGGCATTGGTGGCGGCATAGGTGAAGCTCGGACCCCGGACTCCCGGGCAGGTCACCGGCGGCCAGAGGGTGATGGTGACGGTGGCGTAGTTGCAGTTCCCCAGGGAGTCCACGACCCGGACCCCCACCTGATGATTCGGGTTAGGGCCAGCCAGCGGGGCGATAGCGCTGAAGTCCGAGGTGATGGTGCCGATGGTCGGACCGACCCCGGTCAGCGGCGCGGTGTTGTTCGCGCTGAAGTTGAAGGGGTTGCCATCGTAATCCTGATCCAGCTCGATCCGGTCGAGGCTCGGGGCGAGGCTCGTGCCACTGAGCTGGATGTTGGTCACGGTAAACTGGAAGTTTTTGCCCTGATTGAACGTCCCATCACCCGGGGGAGCCACGAGGACCGTGGGATTAAAGGTCGGACCCATCGGGCCGGGGCAATCTACCGGCAACTCCAGCACTTCCACGGGCTGGACCGCGTAGGTGGTGATGTCGGTAAGCACCTGCGGGGGCTGCCCGCTGGTGAACTCCCGGGTGACCGCGAAGACCGGGTTTGGTTCGCCGCTGCCATACAGGGCATCCCGGACCGCCACTACCGCGTAGTAGTCGCCAGGGCTCGCCAGGGCGGTGTTGGTGAAGCTGAAGGTCGCCTGGTAGGTCGTCCAGTATTCATTCGGCAACACATCGCCAGTGAAGTCGGTCCCCCGGAGCTTCACCTGCGGGGCCCCGGCGGTGACGCCCTGGACGAAGAACTCCATCGATTCCACACTGGAGACCGCTTTGATGGTGCTGGCGGCCGAGTCCGGACCGAAGCCCGTATTCGCCGGAAGGTCCCCCTGCCAGTCGCGGACTGTCACGATCGCCTGCGCGATATCGGTGGAGCGTCCTGATACCAGCTGCGAGCCGATGATCTCCATCTGGACCTCAAACGGATCCTTGCGATGAAACTCCGGCAGGAAGTACTTGGGGCTCAGGCGGGTCTGGCGAGTCGAGCTGGCGCCATAGGCGGCATCCAGCAGGAAGAGGAAGCGAAGCTCGCTGTTGCCATTGACGTGGATGCGGTATTTCACGCCGCCGGGCTCGAAGCCCTCCCCCATCGCCATCGTGTTGTGGCCTTCGGGGAACTGCAGGTTGTTGAAGGTCCCGGACCCCGGGTCATAGTTGGTGGGGGCCAGGTCGCGGAAAAAGGTTTTGAAAGGAAAGATGGTGCCGGTCGGCTGCGGCGTGATCAGGCCGAGGTATGGCTTCACTTGTTCGGTAAAGAAGGAGGAATACCCCTCAGCATTGGCGAGGACCCCGAAGTCGCCGGAGATGGCGGTGTTGGCCCCCGCCATATCACTCAGGAGGCCGGCATCGATGGCGGTCCCGCCCAGGGGGATCAGGGTCCCCCGCACATCAAACACATGGAGGTCGTAGCGCTTCGGGCCGAAGGTGAAGGGATGCTTCGCCGCCAGCTGGACCTCCACCTCGTTCCCGGTGTACCCGAGGCCCTGCACCTGGAGGCAGTCGCCGCAGGGGGACTGTCGCAGGTACTGGTAGATGTCGACGTCATAGCTGTCACCGATGGCGGCCGCCATGCGGACCGGCTCGATGCGAGCGGAGAGACGGTCGACATCGATGACCAGTTGGTTGATCCCGAAGAGCCCCTGGCCTGGCTGGAGGTCCGCTTCCCAGACGCTGTCAGGAATGCTGATCGGTGCTGCGGCAGGCGTGGGATCGGGGGAGCTGCTGCCGGTCGGGGCAGCGGGGGTCGCAGGGTGGTTCCCCTGGCAGGCTGCCAGGGAAAGCAATAGCAGGGCGATCGACACGGTAAGCGTGTGCCGCAAGTGGCTGAACATCAGAGGGGGCCTCCTGGAGACAGAGCGATAGACGAAATTTTACTACCGAAAAGTCGTAAACGGGAGGTTTTGGGGAGGGAACTTTGGGGGCTGATTTTAGGATGGGTATGGGAGCCCCCGGTCGAAGACGAGCCCCCCGGCGAGGGCCAGGGGGCGCGATGCTTGTCACGACTCTTGCGACCCCGACGCTACAGCGTCTTGATCTCCACCTTGTCGATCCGCCAGCCGTTGTAGCCCGTCGTGGTGTTCGACCAGAAGCTGCCGCCGACACCGTTCCAGCCACCGAAATTCTGCTGCTGGCCATGCCAGAAGTAGACCCGGATCGCCTGGCCCTTGTACGAGTCGGGCAGTGTCAGACGTGAGATCTGATACCCGCCAGCGGCGTTGGGACAGGTGTTGCTGGTCCCACGTCCCCACATGGGGCTGCTGGAGGCCCACCCACCCGGCAACCCCAGGAAGAAGTTGCCGTCAGCGCCAGCTGCTGTGTTGTAGAACGGGGGGTAGAGGGTGAACTCTGCTGGCAGATGGCGGATCAGCCCGGTCTCGGTCGCGGTGACGGTGCCGGGCGCCCCAGCTTTAGTCATCACGTTTGAGCCATCGCCACCGAACGAAGACCCGCAGGGTGGTGAAAGCGTGACGTAGTTGTAGGCGTGCCAGTGCGTGATTTCCAGCACCCAGGTGCCAGGACCGGTGGGAATGAGGATCTCTGGAGTGAATGTCCCCCAGCGAGCCGCCTGCGGCGCTCCCGAGATGGTGCCGTTGCTGAAGTAGTTGCGATCACCTGGCGTGGTCTGACCGAAGCCACTCTCCTCCAGGACCTTGGCCTGACCCGCGGTCGGGACTGGCGACGTGGTGCCGGAGCGGACCCCGAACTGCCAGGAGGTACCGACGCTGGCCGGGGCGAAGTTCACCCAGTTGGTGGGGAGGGCGCCATCGGCGGTGGTCTCGAAGTCCTCGACCCACGGCGCGGTCAACCCACCCGGATTGATCGTCACGTTCAGCGTCGCCCCGGTGCTCTCCGCCTGCGTCGGCAGCGGCGCAGGAGTCGTGGCAGGACCGTAGCCATTGTCCCGGGCATAGATGGTGATGGTGTACGCCGCCGGACTGGCGTAGGTGTGGGAGGTTGGGAGGGTCCCGACATACTCCGGCGTCGCATCGCCCCAGTTGATGCGGTAGCTGGTGACGGTGCCATCGGTGTCCGCCGCGCTCACATGGGACGCCTGGACGGTGTAGGGGCTGCCAGCGTTGCCGTTGGTGGGGGCGGAGCCGGTCCAGGCGATGGTCGGCGCGACATTGGGGGTCAGTTGCACCGGGACGCTCTGGATCCGCGTGCCACCGTTGGAGTCGGTGATCCGGACCGCGAACTGCCGCGGAGTCGCGGGGGTCGGCAGGTGGGCCACGTTCCGCCAGTCATATTCGGTCTGGTAGGTGGTGGCGTTGATGAAGGTACAGGGGACCGACGGGGTGAAGTTCGCCGGGACACCATTCCAGGCGGGGTCCGCCTCGACCGCCGTCACGCTGAACGGCGCGGGGTTGATGTTGCTGATGAGGAACTGCACCAGGTCGCCGTGATGCACCGGGTCGGCCGGGACGGGGTTCCGTTCCAGATCGAAGGTCGGGCCGTTCGCTTCCACTTCGACCTGCGCCACGACATAGGTGGTGAGGTCGGTGAGGGGCTGCGGGGGCTGCCCGCTGCTGAACTGGCGGGTGACCGCGAAGGCGTCGCCGCTGTTGTACAGGGAGTCGCGGATTGCCGCCACCGCCCAGTACATCCCCTCCGACGCCGCGGCCTGGTTCTGGAAGCTGAAAGTCGCTTCGTAGGTGGTCCAGTACTCGCCGGGGTTCACGACGCCGGTGAAATCGACACCGTTAGTCTTCACCTGCGGCGCACCGGTGGTGACCCCGGGGACGAAGAACTCGATGCTGGCGACCGACGACTGATGCTTCAGGCTGTCGGCGGGGGCATCGGGACCAAAGGCGGGATTCGCGAGCTGGTCGCCCTGCCAGTCGCGGGCGGTGACAACCGCCTGCACGAAGCTCGGGCCGCCGCCAGCAGGCAGGGTGCCGCCGGTGATCTCCATCGACGCTTCAAAGGCTTCCTTGCGATGAAACTCCGGCAGGAAGTACTTGGGAGTCAGGCGGGTCGGGCGGGTGGCGCTGGCCCCATAGGCAGCATCCAGCAGAAAGAGGAACTGCACCTGATTGCCGAGACCCTGGACATCAATCTCAAAGGGAGTGCTGCTGGCATCGAAGCCTTCCCCCATCGCCATGACATTGTGGCCGCCGGGGAACTGCAGGTCCGCAAAGGACCAGGTGCCAGGGAGATAGCTGCTCGGTCCCAGGTCCCGGAACATGGTGCGGTACGGGAAGATCGTGCCGACCGCGCCGACACCCCCCACATAGGGCGCGACCTGCTCGGTGAAGAACGACGAATAGCCATCGGCATTGGCGAGGACCCCAAAGGCCCCGGTCGCTTCCTGGCTGGCGGCTCCCATCTGGCTCTGGATCCCCGAGGGGCTGGCGCTCCCGCTGATGGGGATCAGGGTCCCCCGGACATCAAACACATGGAGGTCGTAGCGGGCGGGTCCGAAGGCGAAGGGGTGTCGGGCGGCGAACCGGACCTCGACATTCCCGCCGTTGTACTGCAGCCCTTCGACTTTGAGGCAGTCGCTGCAGGGGCTCTTCTTCAGGTACTCGTAGATGTCGACATCGAAGCTGTCACCGATGGCGACCGCCATCCGGACCGGCTCCACGACCGCGCTGAACTGCGCGAGGTCGAGGGTCACCTGGTTGAGGCCGAGGATTCCCTGGCCGGGGGCGATGTCAGCGTCCCACACGCTGGCGGGGATGGCCGGGGCCGGCATTAGGGACGCGGCGGGGGCGGCATCCGTGGGGGTGTTGCTCCCGCTCTGACAAGCGGACACCAGGAGCAGGGCTCCGCCGATCAGGGGCAGAAGTGAGCGCGACGGGGAAAGCATGTCCCGGAACCTCCGGAGAGTGAGCGTCGGTGGACGGGCGTCGTGTGAACGGGGTACGCCCGGAAAGCGCGCTGTCGGGGGTGGGTGATCTGAAACGACCAGCGGAACCCGCCAGACAGGGAGTCCCTGGGGGCGAGTTCCGCTTCCGTTCCCACCGAGTTAGATGCGGGCGGACCGGCCTGCATAGGGGTCGGGGGGAAAAAGATGCGGAGTCGCCGTGTGGGACGGGGTGAGTATAGCGCGGGTGACTGGTAAAAATCCATGCGCGGGAGATGTCGGGGGGGGGGGCGGGGGTTACGTGATCTTAAGCCGAGCGCTCGCTTGCAAGAGGGCAGCTGGCAGGGGATAGCGCAGCTCCCAGAGGATGCACATAGGCCGCGATCCTTCATGGGACACATAGTTCACAGGTCCTAAGAAGTAGTATGGCTGGGCCAACCCATCGACCTTCTTCCGTTCCCGCACGAACAACAAGAAGATGCACCCGCGATCGATACGCCCCGTGAAACGCTTTCCAGTGTCGGAATCTGCACTTGTCGCATTTTGAGATTCCCAATGGAAGAGCCGCTCATTGACTGCGTAGTCTCGATACATCGTGGTGGGAGAGTAGTCCGATTCACTTTTTTCCAAAGTGACGAAAAATAGATACGTGTTTAAGTGCGGAAGGTAACGCATGCCCTCACGCATGGAAAAGTTGTCGCCGAGCTTTAAGTCATCGAAGGCTGCCTGGATTTCATCGCGAGTGTACTCCGAGTGCACCATCAGCGGGCAGGGATAGGGCAGTTCGGGCTCCAGCGGCAAGAAACCTCGTTGCTCAATATTGAATTGCAGCAGGTGCCTCAGTTCCTGAACATGCCGCGGATTCTCCAAAAGTTTTTGTAGACCGGATTCTTCCGTCAAATCTGCTGTGCCGCGACCGTTCATCGAAAAGTAGATCATCCGTGCACGCCGCCGTGCTTGTTCATCGAGGGTGTCGATCTTTTCTACCGACCCAAGCAACTCGAGGAAAGCGGGATCTGCTAAGTGAGACGCGCGACGCAGGCCTTGCTTCAACCGATCGGTGTCAGGCTCTGTTGGGGCTGAGAGCCAGCCAGCCTCCCGCTGCAATTGGTCGAAGGTCAGGTATTTATAGAAGTACTGCGGCGCGACACGGTTCGCACTGAAGTACTCGCTGAGCGTTGGCGGACGCCCAAGCTCTTCGGCTTGTTGCCTCGCCAGCTGAATCAGCTGCTGCGCTCTGACAATCGTCCCGCGAATATTCTCCAGGATGCGTTCTTGGGACACCCGGTCTAGGACGATGGCGCAACCGGGGGGCAAGTGCGGGAAGCCACGCTTGATCTCGTCTTCCACAGAGCGCCGGCGTCCTCGAAGTAGCGCTTGAAATCGCTCCTCAAAGCGAAATCCGCGCTGCTGTTGCGCCACAAAATCAAGGATTGTGAGGCATTCCTTGCCGGGAGACAGCCGGAGGCCGCGCCCGATTTGCTGCAAGAAGACCAACAAGCTCTCAGTGGGACGTAAGAGCAGCACCGTATCGACTTCGGGAATGTCGATCCCCTCGCCGAGGACATCGACCGTGAACAGAAAATTGAGCTCTCGTTTCTGCAACTGCTGTATCAGCTGGAGCCGCTCCGTATGAGGCACTCCGCCTGTGACCGCCGCGGCAGGTATTCCGGCTTGCTGAAACGACCGGGCCATGTACTGCGCGTGCCTGACCGACGCGCAGAATCCGATTCCCCGAGCAAGCGACACCTCTGTGAGCTTGCTTTCGAGCTCTTGCAAGATGAGATTCGTTCGTGCCTGGTTGTCCAGCATTAGGCGCTCAAGCTCGGTGGTGTCATATGCCCCACGACGCCACGCAACGCGCGACAAGTCGAGTAAGTCCGCGATCCCGAAATACTGAAACGGGCAAAGCAACTCCCGCGTGATGGCGTCGGGAAGTCGGATTTCTTCAGTGATGCGACCACCGAAGTGGTGCAAGATGTCCTTAACATCGGTCCGTTCAGGTGTCGCAGTCAGGCCGAGGAGTTCTTTCGGACGCAGGAACTCAAGCAGTGCCACATAGGTGGGAGCAGCTGCATGGTGGAACTCGTCCACGATGACGTAATCGAAGTGGTCTGGGCTGAACTCATCTGCGAGCCGCTTTGCGTGAAAGCTCTGGATGGAGCAGAAAAGATGGTCGTACTGACTGGGCACGTGGTCACCGACCAGCAGGTCCCCAAAACTACCATCGCGCAGAATTCCGCGGAAGCTGTACAGACTCTGCCGCAAGATTTCTGCGGTATGTGCGATGAAGAGAAGGCGCGGTTGACGGCCTTCCCGCTGAATGAATTCCTGGCGATACGCCTTGTAGTCAAAACCCGCGATCATGGTTTTCCCGGTTCCAGTTGCGGCGACTACGAGATGCTGGTGACGGTCTAGTCCCAACCGCTCCATTCGGAGACGATCCAAAATCACCTGCTGGAAGCCGAAAGGACGTAAATCAAACGCTTGGAAGTCGATTTGCTCCGCTTGTTTGGAACGCTCCTGATGCAGCGCTGTCCGCAAGCGCCCAGCATCCGCCATCGCGTACAACTCAAACTCGGGGTCCTGCCAGTACGACTCAAACGTACTGCGCACTTTCTGCCATACGGTACCGGAGTCGGCCTGACTGATTTTGACAACCCACTCCAGCCCTTCAGTCAGGGCCGCTTGAGATACATTGGCGGATCCCACATAGGCCGCGCTGTAACCGGTCTGCCGATGAAAGCAATAGGCCTTTGCGTGCAAGCGAGTCCGTTGGGTGTCGTAGGAGATGCGGACTTGCGTGTTAGGGAGCCTCGCCAGTTCCTCGATAGCTTTGGCGTCTGTAGCACCCATGTAGCTTGTCGTAATGATGCGTAGCTGATGCCCTGGGGTCCCTACAAAGCGTGTCAGTTCATCCCAGAGAAGGCGCAATCCGCTCCACTTGATGAACGAGCAGAGGATGTCGCAGCGATCCGCTGACGCGAGTTCTTTTTTCAGCTGCGATGCCAAGTGCGGTTCGCTGTCCGTACCGGTCAGCAAGCAATTGACGCTCATTGGTGTGTCGGGGCGTGGTGGTAGTGCAGTCCCATGGGGATATAACGCTTCTAAGGCTTCCACACCTGCATCTACAGCCGTGTTGTAAAAACTCAGCAGTAGTCCTGGCTTCTCAATGGCTAAACAAAGTGCCTGAAACAGCTGCTCCTGATCCTTCAACCCAGCATCCTCCAACACGCGCTCAAACTCTACCTCCAGCCGTTGTCGCAACGCGGCTGCCAACATCGCAGGCTGGTCCGGTGGTGAGGGCGTCTTGAGGGAAGCTTCGATGCCTTCGTGGGCCAGGGATTGCAGGTGCAATCGGAGAGCGGGGTCGAGGATCCGCTCATAGAGCCCCATTGGAAGCTGAATTGGCAGTTTGTCGGTCGACATCGCGGGAAGGAGGATAGCACTCCCCTTCCCCTCTCCCCCGACGGACGGGGGCGGCGGGGAAACTGTCCCGGGCTGGTCCCATTGCGCGGGGGACCAAGAGACATTAAGGTACCCCCCGGACGCCGCCCCACCGGCAGCGCCCGTCGACCACCGACTCCCCAGGCCCCCGGAGGCGCCCCGCCCCATGATCCCCTACGTCATCGAGCAGACCGCCCGCGGCGAGCGCTCCTACGACATCTTTTCGCGGCTCCTGAAGGACCGCATCATCCTGCTGGGGCAACCGGTCGATGACCACATCGCCAACCTGATCGTCGCGCAACTCCTCTTCCTCGAAAAGGAAGACCCGGAAAAGGACATCGACCTCTACATCAACTCCCCCGGCGGGGTCGTGACCGCGGGCCTCGCGATCTACGACACCATGCAGATCATTCGTCCGGATGTCGTGACGATCTGTGTCGGGCAGGCGATGAGCATGGGGGCCGTGATCCTGGCCGGCGGCGCCCCAGGGAAGCGTCTGGCGCTCCAGAACGCGAGCATTCTGATCCATCAGCCCCTGGGGGGTGCCCGCGGACAGGCGTCGGATATCGAGATCCACGCGAAGGAGATCCTGCGGACCCGGTCGCTGCTCAACGGGATTCTGGCGAAACATACGGGGCAGGACCTGGAGACCATCGGGCGGGACACGGACCGCGACCATTTCATGACGTCGGAAGAGGCGCTGAACTACGGTCTGATCGACGAGATTGTGAAGTCGCGGGCGGATGTCGAGGCGCTGAAGAAGAAGCTCAGCGAAGGAGGGGGGTAAGGTGTAGGGGGGAGGTGAAAAGGAAAGGCAGGACTTTTGCTAAACTCTACATGCATTCATAGACCTTCCCAAGAGAGGTGTTGAGCTGTGGAGTCAAAAACCCAGCCCGTGACTACCCCAATAGCACCAGAGCCATACTACAAGACTAAGCTTGGCACCCTCTATCATGGTGACTCATTGGTCGCCCTCGAAAGCAAGCGTCTTCGGCGCAGCAAGGGAAAGGTACAGTTGGCGTTCACTTCCCCACCATTTCCACTGAACTAAAAGAAAAAGTACGGAAACCTGCAGGGAGATGATTATCTCGAGTGGTTCGCTTCTTACGCTCCTGCCCTCCGAGATCATCTTACAGAAAGTGGCTCAATTGTCATCGAAATAGGCAATGCCTGGGTTCAGGGATTGCCGGTAATGTCAACTATTGTACTACAGTCGCTGCTGGCGTTTCTCGCAAAAGGCGATTTGCATTTGTGCCAAGAATTCGTCTGGTATAACCCTGCCAGGCTGCCATCTCCAATCCAATGGGTGAATGTAGAGAGAATCAGGGTAAAAGATGCATTTACTAGAATTTGGTGGATGTCACCAACTCCTCGCCCAAAGGCGGATAATCGTCGCGTGCTTCAAGCGTATAGTCCTAGCATGCAAAAGTTACTAGAAACCGGGAAGTATAATGCTGGCCGCCGTCCCTCTGAGTACAAAATTGGAGCAAAAAGCTTTGCGACAAATAATATTGGCGCAATCCCTCCAAATGTTCTAGATGCTGAAGCGGCTCCGAGCTTGGGAACTTTATTAAAGGGCACGAATACGCGGGCGAATGATGATTATCAAAACGCATGCCGTGCTGCAGGTATGCCGCAACATCCGGCCCGGATGCCCAAAGAGCTGGCAGAGTTTTTCATCCGCTTTCTAACTGATCCGGGCGACCTTGTCCTAGATCCATTTGCGGGAAGCAACACGACAGGGTACGTTGCAGAGAGCTTAGCTCGTAAGTGGATTGGCATTGAAGCAGATGCTGATTATGCAGCGAGTTCGATAAATAGATTTCCAGCAAACTCGATTACTTCCATCTCTCCTCACCTGAAGCCGATCCGGTAAACTTACTCATCGTCTTCGGTATTAACTCCAGATCTGACTTCCTGAAGCGCCATGATAACTGCAACCGATGCTACACGGCAACGCTCTTGCCGACCAAGCTCTCTCAGGAGGCGCTCGTTCTCATGCAGATCATTGGAAGCTTCATTCTTCTCGCTATGAGCTAGTAATGCGTGTACCGCAAGCCAGATTTCATATCTTCGCCTAAATGATTCGGCCACGTTGGTATCTCTTTGCTCCAGCTTTCGTATTTCTATACTATATTTTGGGTAAGCCGTTGAGTAGTAGACATATAGTACACCACTGTTCATCAAGGCGCAACTCGCATGGTCACGGACATCATTCGTCTCTGAATCATCGCAAACTAAAGGCCAGTTTTCGTCTTCAGGCCCAGCAACAAGGATGATTTCAAATTGAGGCAAAGACTGCTTAGGTTCCTTCTCAACTGGCTGTGGCACAGGAACAACTTCAAACACTTTCTCATCGCTCAGTGCCGCCAGTCCTGCCCGATATAATTCTACCCGGATGCTACCTATAGTGCCCACTTCAATATCGCTATCTGCTTGCACAAGCACTCTCATTCGGCCACCACGAAGAGGACTTGAGCCAATAACCTTTAAAGTAGATTCAATGGCTACGTTAATTCTGGACTGTTTCGGGTTTGCGTCATTGTGGTACTCAGAGCTTGCATCAGTCTCGAGGCGCAGATAACGCCGTTGTCCAGCATAGAAGCGCAGCTTATCAGCTTCATCTGCTAGAATTCGAATATAAGTTGGAGGCTCCTGGATATCGATTGGGCGTGGAGCTGGCCGCGGAGGACGCGATGAAACTGGACCGTCACCACTGCCGCCGGAGGTTTTGCCTCCTGTGTCAGGGGCGGATCCAAAGATTCCAAGCAGCTTCGAGACCTGGCGCTGAACCTGCTTCTCTGCTTCCGCATCACGTTGACGTAGCGAATGGTCCCGAGCCTCTGCATTGATTCGCTTAAGCTCGTCATCAGCCTTCAGAAGCTCAAGCAGTTCAGCGAGAATTCTCGCCTTTACAACCCCTTCTCGGGCCTGCTCCCTAGTTGAGGCAAAGAGCTTTCTCTTTGCTCCGGATGCTAATCGATCACAATTAATGTGCACAATAAGACGGCCGCTAAGGAAGGGCAAATCCGCATCCTTTTTCAGAAACAATGCAGAGATCTCGTCCTGGTTCTGTCCATTATGAGTCATAATGACTGGGCGAGCTGAATCTACGTAGGAACTAGCTGGACTCTTTTTTCCTTCTTCCTGCATGGCAAGTACCCAATATTCATACCCCACTGATCCAAAGTCTCCAAGCTGCGCATAAAACATCGGCATCGAGTAGCTCATCTTTGTTGGGCCTGATGCTTCATCTTCTGGATCAACTGCTCCATTCAACGCATTACGGGTACCCTTGATTGTCCTATTTCTCGGCTTCGCCGAGTCACTCAGTTTTGTCTTTTCCTCCAGCCAGTCGGGAGCAACAGGATCGAATAGCACACGCTGAAGCATACCGTAGAGACTTTTCGCCCCAAGTGCACTAGTATATTTTGATAAGTCATACCCAAAGTGCCTAATGAGCGTCCCATGCTTCAGAACGGATGGGTCTAGATCTCCTTGTAAGATTAACCCCTGATGAATTAAATAGACGTATTGTCCGGTTTTGTACTCTTCAGGAGGCAATTCCTCATATTTTATAACTGTAAATGATGCTGGGGATGTTTCGTGCGTCCTGGAGGCTATTAATGTGTACTTGCAAAATGCGAATGTACTAGATCCACCTTGCCCATAAGTACCTGCCAAGTAGTGTTTTTGAATTTTATTGCTGGCATTCAGGCTGAGAATAGTTAACGGAAGCTCTTGTCTTTCGATTCCCGTTCCACTGTCGATGACAGAAAGTATTCGTGACTGAGCGCCTTCACCCGGTTCAAGCCTCACTATAGTTCTTTTCGCAAGCTCTTGTCTTTGTCGAGGTGTCAGACCAGATAAGCCGGTAGATGCTGGAACTCCGAGCCAGGCTTCGGCAGCTTCCCGAGGACTACGACACATGGGATTTCCATTGTGAGCTTGATGCTCAAGCTCAAGAATGGCATCGTGTGCGTTTGTTATACGCTCTATGAACGCTCGGACCGGATCTGAAGCAACATCAATTGCACCGCGGTTGTTTTCCCTTGCGCCAACAGGTACGTAAGAGTAATCAATGGATTTTTCGACCGCTAAAAGCGCATCTTCAACAGCTTGTACTTTCTCAGCACCGAGCAGGGCTTTCAGTAGGTGAGTATGGCTCACGAGGCACTCCTGGGAGGTGGGTCGGCATATCTTAGCGCAGTTCAGCACCTTTGAGACTGTGGTGTAAATAGCTCTCCCAGAATTGGAGCTATCTCACAAAGTTTGGTGAAGGCTCCTAGTGCTCCGGTGCGTCCCGGCATTGCCGGGGTGTGTCTCCGGCGGGCTGACGGTCGATGAAGCCCGGGCCAACATCCAGGAAGCGCTGGAGGGGGTCCTGGCGACGATGCGTGCCCACGGCGACCCGATCCCCGAGATGGACCACGATTAGCTGTTGAGTGCGTGGCAGGCACAGCTCAGCGATGAGCGTCGTATCTGGTAGCTGGTGAGCATCACCACTCCTCCTTCCGCATCCCTCTCCCCCACTCTGGCATTCTTCCTGCTTCCCCATCCACCAGTATCCGCCCGACCCCCTGCCCACCCCACGGCAGTGGTCACAACGGACTCCCCCATGCCCGATAATATCGGGAGGCCCCCCACCGGGCGACTCCAACGAAGCGGACGGCCACCCCGACCCCGACCATGACCCACTACACCGATGAACGCCTCCGCTGCATGGTCTGTGGCCGCAGCAAATACGAGTCCTCGGTCCTCGTGACCACCGAAACCGGCATCGTCATCTGCGATCGCTGCATCGAGATGTTCCACACCCGGATTCGCGAGGAGTCCCCCGAGGAAGCCGCCACCCCCGCCATCGACTTCCAGCTCCTCAAGCCGGCCGAAATCAAACGCCGCCTCGATGAATATGTCATCGGCCAGGAAGACGCCAAGCGGATCCTCTCCGTCGCGGTCTACAACCACTACAAGCGGATCCGGCACCAGGCCGGCGACCACCACCAGTCGCTGCCGCGACGCCTGCGGGAGGTCGATATCCAGAAGTCCAACATCCTCCTCGTTGGCCCCACCGGCACTGGCAAAACCTACCTGGCCCAGACCCTGGCCCGCATCATCGATGTCCCCTTCGCCATCGCCGATGCCACCAGCATTACCGAGGCGGGGTATGTCGGCGAGGATGTCGAAAACATCATCCTCAAGCTGTATGCGAACTCGGAACACAATGTCGAGCGGACCCAGGTCGGGATTGTCTACATCGATGAGATCGACAAGGTCGCCCGCAAGAGCGCCGACAACCCCAGCATCACCCGGGATGTCTCCGGCGAGGGGGTGCAGCAGGCGCTGCTGAAAATCCTCGAGGGAACCATCGCCAATGTCCCGCCGCAGGGGGGGCGCAAGCACCCCGACCAGGCGTACATCGCCATCGACACCACCAACATCCTCTTCATCTGCGGCGGCGCCTTTGAGGGGCTGGGGGATGTCGTGGGCCAGCGGCTCCTGGAGGCGAATCTCGGCTTCCGGAGTACGCCGGTGGCGAAGTCGACCCGGGAAGCGACCCGCAAGCTCAAGCAGACCGACCACGGGGACCTGGTGAAATACGGCTTCATCCCGGAACTGATCGGACGTCTGCCGGTCCTGGCGACCCTCGATGAGCTGGGCGAAGAAGAACTGGTGCGGATCCTCACTGAGCCCCGCAACGCCCTCGTGAAGCAGTATCAGGCCCTCCTGGCGATGGATGGCATCGAGCTGGAGTTCACCAACGCCGCCCTGCATGCCATCGCGCAGGGTGCCCTGTCGAAGGGGACCGGGGCACGCGGCCTGAAGACCCTCATCGAGCGGACCATGCTCGAGCCGATGTACGAGGGGCCGTCACGGACCGGCTCCCGACGGCTGGTCATCGATGCCGGACATGTCACGGGCAACGAGCCGGTGGAGTTCTCCGCGAGCATCCGGGAGTCGCGGACCCAGACCGACGAACCGGAGTACCTGGAAGAAGCGGGCTAGTCGCCACTTCGTCCTTGTTCCAACAACAGCGACGCCCCCGGGGTTCCCGGGGGCGTTCTGCTGTCAGTGCGATGTCAGTCAGATGGCGCTACCAGGGACCGTCCGAGTAGCCGAAGACGAGTCCCTCGTTCATCCCGTTCGACGAGGCAAAGTACGCGATCCGGTTATCGAGTGACGCGAAGGAGAACCGGAACAGGTCGCCATCCGGACCGGGATGTCCCATGTCCCAGTCCGCCAGATGGGGATCGGGGCGTCGCGCCCGGAAGATCACGGCGGGGCCATCACCGGAGATGATGCTCGGCATGTACTGCAGGATGGGACGGTTGTTGTGCATCTCCAGCCGAACCGGGAGCATGAAGTCTCCATCCGCTTCCACCGGCATGGAGTAGGTGCGTCCGAACACCGGCACGCCGGGATCGAAGACCTCCAGATGACGCATCTGGGGAAGCGGCTCCATCGATCGACGTTCCGCCATGTAGAGCTGCACACGGCTGCTGGCAGTACGGCCAGTCACGGCGACAGAGTTGGACATTCCGGGATACACGGTGTAAATGTTGAAATCGGTATCGCCCTGCGGCTTGGCGACTTTGGAGAGCCAGATTTGGGTGTCTGAGATATCAGAGAGCGCGAGGTACACCCGCTCCTCGGACCCCAGCGTCTGCACTGTCGCGTCGAAGCAGACGACGTTGTCTTCGAGGAAGCTGCGGATCCAGTCGCCGGAGCCGGATGGCGTGGTGGTCGTGGTGTTGTAGGCGTAGAGATACCCACTGGCTGCCCGCCGCACAAACGCGTAGGGCAACCCGTTCAGCGACAGCAGCTTCACCGGGGCGGCATACTCCAGCCCCGGTTCCGGTGCTTGCATGGGGCTGACCACCCAGTTGCCCGCGAAGCCAGGGGTAGGGACAGTAGCCCGGCCATAGAACGGCATGATGCCACCGCCGTCATCGACCGCTGCGATGAACGCGAGCCGGTCATCGATCATGGCCGCCGTTGTGTGCCAGACACCATCATTGATGACATCGTGCAGGAACCAGTCGCCAGCCGTCGTTGGGAGAGGGACCTGCGAGACCGAGACGCGCAGGGGGCGGTCGCCGCTCCCCCCGATCAGTTCCGAATAGACCAGGATCGGGCGTCCATCGACCACGAAGACATGCTGCCCATCAGGATAGGTCAGTCCCAGATTTGCGAAATTCACCCGATGCCAGGTGAAGTCCGGGCGTTGCGGGTCGAGGACCCGGTAAGTGAAGGGATACGGCGCGGAGGTGCCATCAGCGTTGGTGGCGGTCACACTCCCGGTGAAGGTGCCGGGGAGTCCGGCGAGGTAGACCTCCGGGGCAGCGCCGGTCGCCGTGGGCTCGCGGGTTCCGCCGCCGAAGTTCCAGTCGAAGCTGGTAGGAGTGCCGGTGGCAGTCGCCTGGAAGGTCAGCTTTTCATCGACCGCCCCGACGATGCCGGTAGGCGTCACGCTCGTTACCACAGGCGGCGCATTCACGGTAATCGGGACAATCTGCCAGGTCCGGGCCGGGACCGCCCGACTCGCGCTCGGCAGCAGAGTCGTCGCATCGACCCCGGCGTGGTAGGTGCCGCGTTCGGTGTCGGCGAACTCCACGTCGGTTACCCGCAGACAGCCGTAGTATGTTCCCGCGCCGGCTCCGGTCTGGTTGGGGAGGGTGTTGCTATAGAGAAAGACCGCGTTGGAGAGTCCGGTACCGGACGTGGGGGTCCCCAGATTTCTCAGCCCCGCAGTCAGGAGGTCGGGGCAGTCGAGGACCACTTCCGGGGCACCACTGCCACCCTGCTGGATGCGGGACACATCTGCCTCGCTGCCGACTTTCTTGCCGCTCGCCTCGGTGGCGCCGGCATCCCAATCACGCACCCGGACTTCCAGGGTGGTGGTGGAACCGACAGCCGACTTGAGCGTGAGGTTGCTGGTCGGGATTACCCGGGAGATATCGAGGGCCGCATACGGCAGGCGATAGGCGAACGCGCTGCTGTTGATAACCTCCGGTGGGAGGCGATGGGTCGCGCCGCCGCTGCCCCTGGGGTCGGTGTACTGGATCAGGAGGGCGACATCCAGTGCGAAATTGTTCGCGCTCAGCGACTCCTTGCTCAGCGTGATCTGATTCGTGATGCTCTGCCCGCCGTGGAGGTAGTCATAGCCGGTCCAGCCGGTCCCATTCGCGCCAAGATTAATCCGCTGCCAGCCGCCAGCCGGCGCGGCATAGTTGCCAGCAGGTACGCCGCCGTTGCTGACCCCGTCGCGATTGTCCTGCGCCTCGTCAGCGAGCAATTTGTAGGGAAACGCCGTCACGAGCGGAATTCCACTGGAGGCGAGGAGGTCGCCGACTTCCACATAGCCATCGGGTCCCACCACCGCACCAGCGCTGAGGCGGACTGCGTTGGTAAAGAATGACTTCGGGTTGTAGGTCGTCAGTACCAGCAGGCGTCCGGTGTACCCCAGGTCGGCGCGATTGGTGCCAGTGGCGGGATTGGCCACATTGGGGGCCGGGAAGGGATGCGCGTGACTGAACGTGAGCCGAAAGCTGCCGCTCCCCAGGACCTGCACGCCCGTAATGCGGAACGAGTTCGCATTCTGGAAATTCGCGATGTCCAGGTCGTAGCGCTGTCCCTGCGGCGGCTGGGCGGTGGTCGCCCGGTGGGGAGTGACAGTCGCTGTCAGCGTCACAGGATCGACCTGCACATGGAAACCCGCGAGGAGGGTCGCGCCATCAGCCCCGGCCTGGAGCGCCAATGCTGGTGGAGTCGCGACCGCTGGATTAGCGGGGATGAGCGGGTCAGCGGATCGTCCGCACCCACTCAGCAGCAGCGTAAAGATGAGGCCAGCATGGAAGTACCGGGACGTAAGCAATGACGCCTCCCTGCGTTGGTTTGGAGGGTCATTCTACGCCCAGTCATCTTGTGATGCTGCTTACCGCCTGCTGCCAGCTGGACCAATCACGGACCGACTGGACTACCAGGGACCATCGGCCTGGACCCAGAAGTTGTGACCGTCGAACTGACTGCGACCAAAGAGAGAGAGTCGATTGTCATGCGATACCAGCGTGGCCCGGGTCATCGCTTCCACGGGAATCGAAGCGCTTTCCCAGTCCGTGGGTAGCGGCGTGGGTGACAGCGCACGGTAGATGCGCGGCTTGTCAGTATCGAGATTCACAAAGAGCGCGAGCCGGTCGTTGTGATTCAGGAGCTCCACCCCATAGCCGGAGAGCGCGATCGCCGGATCAGGAAACTGGTAGTTGCTCACCACTGAGTAAGAAGCTGCAGACTCCATCCGTCCCTCCCGGAGATATGGCAGCGGGCTGGCCTCGAACCCGATGCGTACTACTAATACATGACTGTAATCGGGATGGACCAGACCTCCCGCCATCGAAACTCGCCGACTGCCGCCTGTAAAGATGATGAACGATTCATAGGATGCAGAACCCACCGGCTGATTCGTGTTGGCGGCATAAAGCTGGGTCAGCCCGGGACCATTTTTCGCGGTGGCCAGCATGATCCGGGGTCCTTCAGGCAGCGGCAAGACCAGGAGATCAAAGGAGTCTACGCTTGATGTGATCTGATGAGATGTCCAGGAGGCCGGACCGCTGGGAGTCGTGCTGCTGGTCATGTAGGCCACCAGCACGTTCGCACTGTCCCTGGTACAGGCATAAGGCGTGTCGTTGTAATTCACCAGGTGAAGGTCGCCTCCGAACCCATTAGTCGGGGACTGCATCGGATTGATGATCCAGTCCTCATTTCTGGCAGGATGAGGCGCAAAGCTATAGGCGTAGTGCGGAACCTGGAAGCCCCCCGACGATGCGTTGAAGACGCAGGCGGGTTTGCCATCAATGACGGCTGCGGCAATCGACGTCGAAGTGACCGCCTCCAGCGTGTAAAGATTCCAGTCCAGCGTACTTTCGGGGTCTGAATCCTGCGCGACAGCGCAGCGCACATAGGTGCTACCGACCGTGTCGTATTCAACGAAAAGCAGAATCGGACGATTGTCGATGATCACCACCTGATCCCCAGTCGGTCCGTACCCACTCATCACCGTGGCCGGAAAGACTTTATGTGTCTTCAGCACGGGTTTGACCGGCGGCAGGACCCGGAACGAGAAGGGATACGGCGCTGATGTCCCCTCCGGACCAGTGGCGGTCACATTCCCCTGAAAGGTGCCGGCGGTCCCTGCGAGGAAGACAGTCGGCTCTTGACCCGTGGCACCAGGGGTCCGGGTCCCCCCGCCGAAGTCCCAGCTCCAGGAGGTCACGTTGCCAGAGGCGGTCGCACGGAACGTGATGGGGTCATCCACCGCACCGATGAGACCCGTCGGGGTCACACTCGTGATCACCGGCGGAGCGCTGACCGTAACCGGCACGATCTGCCAGGTCCGGGCCGGGACTGCACGACTCGCGGATGGCACCAGCGTCGTGGCATCGACACCGGCATGCCAGGACCCGCGCTCGGAATCCGCAAACTCGACATCGGTGACCCGCAGACATCCGTAGTAGGTGCCAGGACTCGCCCCGGTCTGATTGGGAAGCGAATTGCTATAGACAAAGACCGCGTTGGAGAGTCCCGTCCCGGATGCGGGCGTTCCCATGTTCCGGAGGCCAGCGTTGAGGAGGTCCGGGCAGTCGAGGACCACTTCCGGCGCGCCGCTCCCGCCCTGCTGGATGAGGGCAACATTCGCTTGCGTCCCCACCTGCTTGCCTGGCGCTTCGGCCGCGCCAGCATCCCAGTCACGCACCCGCACTTCCAGTGTTGCGGAGGATCCCACCACGGGCTGTAACGTCAGGTTGGCGGTCGGGATCACCCGGGAGACATCGAGGGCGGCATAGGGGAGGCGATAGGCGAAATTCGTGACGCTTGCTGTCTCGGCGGGGAGTCGATGAGTTGAGCCGCCGCTCCCCCGGGGATCGGTGTACTGAATGAGCAGTGCGACATCCAGCGCGAAGTTACTGGCAGTGAGGACCTCTTTGCTCAGGGTGAACTGATTGGTGATGCTCTGACCGCCATGAAGATAGTCATAGCCGGTCCAGCCGGTGCCCGCCGCGCCGAGATTGTTCCGCTGCCAACCACCAGAGCCGGCGACATAACTCCCGATCGGCGATCCGCCATTGCTGACTCCAGTCCTGTTGTCCTGAGCTTCATCAGCCAGCAGCTTGTAGGGATACGCGGTCACGAGGGCAGGTCCGGCATGAGCCAGGAGGTCGCCGGTCTCTACATAACCATCCGGACCCACCACCGCACCTGCGCTCAGACGCACCGCACCGGAGAAGTACGACTTGGGGTTGTAGCCCGTCAGGATCAGCAGACGTCCGGAGTAGCCGAGGTCGGCCCGGTTGGTGCCGGAAACTGGATTCGCGACATTCGGAGCCGGGAAGGGATGGGCATGACTAAAGGTCACGCGGAAGTTCCCGCTCCCCAGCACCTGGACGCCTGTCACGCGGAACGAATCTGCGTTCTGAAAATTCGCGATGTCCAGATCGTAGCGCTGCCCCTGAGGGGGCTGGGCCTGCCCGCTGCGGTGTGGCGTGACCGAGGCGGTCAATGCGGCCGGATCGATCTGCAGATGGAATCCTGCGAGGAGCGTCATTCCTTCGGCAGTCTCCTGCCGGGCCAGCGCTGCCACCGGTGGATCAGTAGCCAGTGGTGGGCTGAGGGGAGTCGGTGACTGCTGGCATCCCACCAGCATGGCGCACAGGCTGATCAGTCCAGCCAGTCGTGGAATCGTGCTCATCAGGGCAGCCTCCTGCAGGATGTACATCGCATTCTAACTGCGAACGGGTAACCCCATGGCCCGACTCACCAGTTCCTGATGTGCATCAGGAGCCGGAAGATGCTCGTGACAGTCGATGCGCAAATCCGCTGCCTGCATCGCGATGTTGGCCAGCGCACAGTGATGCGGCGGGCCGGTTTCATGCACATGCGGCCGGAAGTGCATACAGTTCACGCACATACGGGCGGGGGGAATCAGTCCGCGTAGCTGAAAATCCTTAATCATGTGAATGATGATCCGCAGGAGGGCAGCCTGGTCTTCAGGAGGGAGTGTCGCCACCACCTCGCGCATCACATCGGGCCAGTCCCGCAATTCTCGTGCAATCTTGCGACCTTCGCTGGTCAGGACTATCCGGATGGCGCGTCGATCCGCCGGATCGCGGAACCGCTCCAGCAACTGGCGTCGCTCCAGGGCCGCCACTGCCTCACTGGCAGTCGGAGGGGTCACGCCCAGTTCCATCGCGACCTGATTTAGCCGGAGGCCTTCTTTCGACGGGCTCAGCGCTGCCAAAAATCTGCCCCAGCGTGGGGGTCAGCCCATGCGGACTCCCCAGCTCCCAGGCCTGATGGCGCAGCACCAGCCCGATCCGGGCCAGCCCGCTCGCAATGCGTTGCTCCAGCGTTTGCACAAACTCCGTCCCTATGCCCAGTGTCAGCAGAGCAGACTCCGCCAGAATTCACGATACGACCATTAGACAGTCGTAAACGTGCTCTGGCGCACAGTTTTCACCCTCACTCAGGATCGCTGGTCAGGCCTCCTGGCCAATCCCTGCCGTATGCCCCAGCGACTTGAGCTTTTCCTGCAGATGCTTCGCCTGCTTCTGTGTAATCGCACCGGTCCGAATCTGGTAACAGAAATCCTCGGGATTAAAGGACTTGGGGTCCTTGCCCTCCTGCGGGCCCATTTTCCAGAAAGTGAAGTTCAGTCCCTTTTCCGCGTCCTGCTTGATGCCAAAATCACCCCAGCGACCGTTGAGGTCCCGCTGCAGGTCCCGGGCTTCCTTCGACCCCAGACACTTCCCGATGTGGATGTAGAACTTCCTCGGTCCGCTGGCCAGACTGGCCCCCGGATTGGTGGGCTTTTTCTCCGGAGTCGCGGCCGGCTTGTCGGCTCCTGGCTTCGCGGCCGGTTTCTCTGTGGGCTTCACTTCCGGCTTTGTTTCAGGTGCCGGCGCGGGCTCCTGCGGTGTCTCTGCGGAAGGTACGACCTCTTCTGTCGCTGGGGACTCAGGCGCTGCTTCTTCAGTCGGAACGGCGTCATCAGCGCTTACGGCTTCTTCAGTGACAACCGGCTTATCTGGCGCAGGGGTCTCTTCCTGTTCGTCTGACTGTGTCGCCTGTGACTCTGGCTCCGTCATGTCCGGCAGCTCGGTTTGCACCGGCGGAGCAGTCGCGTCGAGGCGATCATCCATCGCTTTCCCGGTGACCCTGGCCATCAACGTACCGATCAGTGCCGGCTGACGGACCACCATCACTGCCGCGCCGACCACTGCCAGTCCGATGACCCCCATGAAGCAAAGCAACAGGACGATCACCAGCGTCTTGGTGTTCCCAGGGCGGTGTCGATGCATGGTTGTCATCCTCCGAGGATCCTGCACAGGAGATGAGCAGATGTCGCTCGCTGCTCAGGCGGAAGCGACAATCCGGGGCATTGTACGTTGGCGGCGGCCACAAACAGCCATCCCCAGCGACAGCCGGGAGGCCGCGCTGGGGATGGTGCTGTTTCAGGCTACTTGTGCTGCGGTCAGGAGTCGACCTTGTAGCAGAAAGTGAAGTCCGGTGAGGTCCCCGCTCCGTTGGTGGCATTCACGGTACCTGTGTACTCGCCAGCTGAGCCGAGCGTGACAGTGACAGTCGCGGTCGTGCCGCCACTGGTGATCACCGCACCCGGCCCGAAGTTCCAGGAGAACGAGGTCGGACCACCAGTCGAGATCGCGCGGAACGTGACTCCCGTCTGGTTGTTCACGCCCGCTGCCATCGGACAGACAGTGAGAACAAACTGGATCTCGGGAGCCTCCTGCGTCACCACGAAGCAGAACGGGAAGGGGGTCGAAGCCCCAGCAGCGTTCGTGGCAGTCACGGTTCCGTTGAAGGTCCCTGGCGTGGTGAAGCTCACCAGCGGCTCCGGCTCCGTCGAAGTATTTGGAGTCGCGCCACCACCAAAGTTCCAGGACCAGGTGACAGGGTTGTTGGAGGCCGTGGCCTTGAAGATCGCGCCTTCGCCAGTCTTGCCAGCGGCCGGAGTCGGGCAGCCACTGGGGGTCACCGCCGAGATCACCGGCCGGGAGAGGGTCACGTTAAACGGGACCACCTGGTAGGTGACAATCGGCAAGGCTTTGGCGGGCTGCGCATTGGTATAGGTGGGAGGGTTGTCGATGCCGAAACGATAGCTGCCAGCATTGGCGTCGCTGTTCTCAGGATCCACCACCCGGACCAGTCCCAGTACCGGACCAGCAGGGGCCGTTCCCAGCGTATTCGTGACGGTACCGCTGTACTGCGACTCCTGATTCGGCAGCCCAGAGCCCGTCTGATAGGTGAGCGCGACTTCTGTCGCCGTCAGTCCAGGCACCGAGAGCGAGACCGTGCAGTTGCCAGGGGACCCCTGCTGCACCAGCGAAACATTGGTCTGTCCGGAGAGATCGAACCCCGTATGAGCGGTCGCCGTGCGGTCCCAGTCCCGGACACGCACAGTGACCTGCGCCGTGGACCCGGCAGCAGCGCCGATGTTGACGGGCTGGTCCGGCGGGAGTACGACCGAGGCGTCGAGCGCACCGAAGGGCATGCGATAGGCAAACTGGATGGGGTCCGGAGTCGGGGTCGGCCAGCGCCAGTACAGGGAGCTTTTGCCACGGGGGTCGGTGTACTTGACCACCAGGGCCACATAGCCGTCATAGCCACCACCAGGCACCTGCTTCAGGATGATGGAATTGGTGACGGTCTGGCCAGCGTGGACCAGGTCATAGCCGGTCCAGCCGGTATAGGAAGTCCCGACATTGCTCCGCTGCCAGCCAAAGCCAGCCGCGTCATAGTTGCCGGTCATGCTGCCGCTGTTTGAGACACCAGTCCGGTTGTTCTTCGCCTCATCAGCCAGCAGGACATACGGGAAGACCGTGTTGGTCAGCCCCGGATGCCGGGTATCGCCGGTGGCATTGATGATCGACCGGGCATCCACAAAGCCCTGCGGGTTATAGGCCCCCGCCACATCGACATTCACGTTGCCGAAAAAGGTCCGGGTGTCCCCCGGGACATTGGCGAGAAAGACAGCGCGTCCGGCGTAGCTCAGGTCGCTGCGGTTGATCGCGTTGGGGCGGACGGTCCCGAAGGCCTTGCCGCGCAGACAGTTCTCCCGGGCCGACGGTCGAATGGGGCTGGGCGGGACATCGCTGTAGCACAAACAGTCCTCGCAGGCAGTCAGCGCGTTGGGAGTGCTGGAGGTGTAATTCGGCGCATTCAGCGGGTGCTTATGGCTGAAGTTCACCTGCAGTCCGATGCCGGGCAGATCCACGACACCAGTCACATTGAACTGCTGCGCACCGCGAATGGAGAGGAACGGATTCCCCTGGCCATCGGTGATGGCTCCCCACAATTCGAGATCGTAGTGCTTCGCCTGCGGGGACGCTTGCAGCGCACGCTCTGTCACATTCTCTACCTGGACAGCCAGTGTCTCTGGCTCGATCCGCAAGTGATAGAGCGCGACCGGCTGCTCAATGCCGGATGTCAGGTGTTCCACGACTGCGACAGGCACCGTGTCAGCAGAAGCCGGCAGGCCTCCCTGGAGTGCGACGGGGGACGTGCTGCTGCAACTCAGCAGCAGACTCGTACTGAGCAGCCCGACGCTCAGCCCGGACCAGCGATGATGCATGAGAGGTCTCCTTGGCGGATTACAAAGGCTGATGAAGCCGCCTGATGGGTGGCAGACGACACTGGGGGCCTCACTTTAAACTGTATTCAGGCTTACCCGCAAACCATTTTTGCGAGAACCGTCCCATTTTAGGGGCTGACCACGTAGCAAAACTCATACGGCACCGACGATCCTGCCGCGTTGGTTGCGGTCACCGTCCCGGTGTAGGACCCGGCAACGCCGAAGGTGACAAAGGGCTCGGACTGTGAGGAGGTGTTCGGGGTCGCCCCGCCACCGAAGTTCCACGACCAGCTGGTGGGCGAGTTGGTAGCGGTCGCGAAAAAGTTGGTGCCATTCCCCGACTTCCCGGCCACCGGGGTCGGACAGCCACTCGGATCCACGGAAAGAATCCGCGGACGAGGGTCTACCACCTCGAAGCGGATCAGCTGGTAGGTCACCACCGGCAGGGCATTCGCGCCACTGGCATTGGTGTATCCCGGTGGATTGTTGATGCCGTAGCGATAGTCCCCAGCTGCCGCATCTGCGGCCTCTGGGTCGACGACCCGAACCAGGCCCAGCTGCGTCCCGAGGGCTGCGGTCCCGGCTACGTTCGTCACCGTCGCCCTAAAGCGACTCTCGTTTCCCGGCAGTCCGCTCCCTGAGAGATAGACCGCCGACACCGGGGACTCCATCAGCCCAGGCACATCCAGCGTCACGGTGCAGGTCCCCGGACCCGCCGGCTGGACGAGTGTGACATCCGCGACCGACGATAACTCGGGGCTGGAGTGGGGGGTCGCGGTACGGTCCCAGTCGCGGACCCCGACCGTAAAAAACGCCGTCGATCCGGCCGCCTGGCCAATCGCGACCGGATCCGCCGGTGGCACCACGACACTCGCATCCAGGGCACCGAATGGAAAGCGATAGGCGAATTGCAGGGGATCGGGGGTGGGGGTCGGCCAGCGCCAGTACACGGAACTCTTGCCCCGGGGGTCGGTGTACTTCACCACCAGTGCCACATAGCCCTCATAACCTCCACCAGGGGCTTGCTTCAGGATCACGGAATTGGTGATCGCCTGCCCCGCATGAATCACGTCGTACCCGGTCCAGCCGGTGTACTCAACCCCGATGTTGCTCCGTTGCCAGCCACCGTTCGCCGCGTCATAGTTGCCTGTGGGCTGCCCCCCATTAGAGCGCCCCTCGCGGTTGTTCTTCAGTTCATCCGCCAGGAGCACATAGGGGAAGACCGTGTTGGTCAGGCCCGGATGCCGCTGGTCTCCGGGAGCGTTGATGACGCTCCGGACATCGAGATAGCCATCGGCGGTGATGACCCCGCCCGTGTCCACATGCAGATCGCCGAAAAAGGTACGGGAGTCAGCCGGGAGGTTGGTGAGGAAGACTGCCCGCCCGCTGTAACTCAGATCACTGCGGTTGACCGCATTCGGGCGATACGCCCCAAACTCCTTTGCCCGGAAACATTCCTGACGATTCGATGGCCGCTGGCTGCTGGGGGGGACATCGCTGTAGCACAGACAGTCCGCACAGGCCACCAGGGTGTGGGGCGTACTCTGCTGGTAATTCGGCGCGGGGAGCGGATGTTCATGGCGAAAAGTGACCTGCAGGCCGAGGCCCGGGATGTTGGTCAGCCCCACAATCTCGAACTGCTTGGCCCCACGGATTGTGAGAAAGGGATTCCCCTGCGGGTCGGTAATCGCCCCCCAGAGCTCCAGATCGTAGGCCTTCGCCTGCGGGGAGGCTTGTGCCGCCCGCTGGGTCAGATTGTCGACCTCTGCCGTGAGTGACTCGCCATCGATCCGCAAGTGGTAGAGCGCGACTGGCTGCTCGCCGCCTGATCGGAGCACCGGGTTGACTGCCATCGGCAATCCCACTGCGTCAGATCCTGTGAGCGTCAGGTCAGTCGGCGTGGAGGACTGGCAACCAGCCAGTAGCGACAGCACAACACACAGCATCGGCATCAGGCGAGCCCAGTGGGTAGCGGTCATGAAAGCGCACTCCTCGCGCGGGGCATCGGACCTGCCAGCACCCCAAAGTCGGCTCCCATCTTACCGGACCGCTGGCATGCTGGCCTACCATGGCGCTGCGGCTCTGGCGAACGCGAGATTGACATCCCGCTGGTAGACGATCGCAAAGGTGCCATCCGCCAGCACGATGAGCTTGGTGTTTTCCCGCCCCACCGACCCCGCATCGATGGTCAGCAGTTGCCAGTCGGCGGTACTCACCGGCTCGGCTACCTTGGCCCGGGCGAACCGGAGATCGGCTTTGGAGTTATCGAAGTAAGAGACTGCCGGTCGGCCATCGGCATAGACCAGCGAAGTCCGCTCGCCTGTATTGCCGATGGTGTCGACATCGTGAAACTCCCAGTCCGCACCACTCGCCGGAAACTCGACCTTCGCCCGCGCAAAGCGCAGGTCATCCCCTGTGTCGTAGTCATAGGTCAACGACAGCAGGCCGTTGTGAATCGCCAGCGACGGCTCTTCGCCAACCACACCATCGGTGTCGACATCGTGGGTGTCCCAGTCGGACTCAGTCAGCGGATTCGCGACCTTCGCAATGGAGCAGCGCAGGTCATCCAGACCATTGACTGAGTGCGCGATAACCAGCCGCCCGTTAAGCTCCACCATGTCCTTGTCATTCCCGGCGTTGTCCCTGGCATCCACCACCATCGTCACCCAGTCTGATGGTCCGGTGGGGACATTCACCTGCGCCCGGGCCACCTTCAGGGCACCACCGGAGACGGAGTGGTACGCAATCGTGAGCCGTCCAGCCTGATCGATGATGGCCGACTCATCCCCGACATCCAGGAGCGTGTCGACCTGCGTCCGGTTCCATTGCGCCTTCGACGTCGGACTGGCGACAGTGGCCAGCGCAAGTTTCAGATCACCATTGGTTTCATCGAAATAGCTGATCGCCAGCCGGTCGTTGGAGACACAGATGCTGGTGTCCTTGCCGACATCTCCCTCATCATCCACCGCATAGACCAGCCAGTCGCCAGGAGCCGTAGGGACTTCCTTCGTCGCGATGGCCACATAGAGATCCGTGTCCCCTGAGACATAGAAGCTGATCACAGGCTTGTTTTGGTAGAGCACGATGTCCGTAGAGGTGCCGGAAGCTCCTGCTGATGTGATCAGGTAGTTGCTCCAGACCGGCGCTTTGGGATCCACGGTGAAGTTGAACTGATACTGCGGGGAAGGACCAGCGCCGTTGGTGACCGTGAGATAGCCCGTGTAAAAGCCAGCGGGTCCCAGTGTGACGGTCGGCGAAGCCTGGGTGCTGGTGGAAGGCGACGCGCCTGGCCCAAAGTTCCAGGACCAGCCGGTCGCTCCATTGGCGACTGTCGCAGCGAACTGCACCGTATCACCAGCTTCGCCCACCAGCCCCGATGGCGTGACGCCGGTAATCACCGGCGGCAAGGCGGTCGACCTGACTTCGACAGGCAGCAATTGGTAGGTCCGGACCCGCAGGGCCCGCGCCGGGTCCGGCAGGATGGTGCCGGGATCGACACCAAAGCGATAGGTCCCCTGCGCCGGGTCCGCATCTTCAGGGTCCACCACCTTCACACAGGCCCAGACACGTCCTGGCGCGGCCTCGCCCAGCACATTCGTGAGCGTCCCAGTGGCGATTTTTTCATCATTGGGACGACCGCTGCCTGCCGGACCGACGGTCAGCGTCACCGGCGCTGCTGACAACGCCGGGCAAACCAGCGTGACCACAGGCGCGCCGGCTGCCCCCTGCTGAATCCTGGAGACATCGGGGTCATCCCCAACCGTGCTGTCGGCCCCTTCAGGGGCCGCTGCATCCCAGTCGCGAATCCGGAGGCTGACACTGGCGGTGTCACCCGCTGGCAGGTCGTTGACTGTCAGGGGGGCAGTCAGCGTGAGCTTCGAGCAGTCGAGGGCGGCATAAGGCAATCGATAGGCAAAGTTCAGCACATCGGCGGGTTCTGGCGGAATTCGCAGTGACCTGCCACCCGCGCCCCGGGGGTCCACATACTTGATGAGTATCGCCACCGAAAAGCGAAAGCCTGCCCCGGCCAGTGCGGCTCCACCCAGGGTGAAAGTATTGGTGATGCGCTGACCCCCATGCAGGTAGTCATAGCCCACCCAGCCAGCGCCGTCACCGCCGGCATTCCCCCGTTGCCAGCCACCCGTCACGGGGGCGTAGTTCCCGGTCATCGTGCCGCCATTGGACCGACCTGCCCGATTGTCCTGCGCTTCGTCCACCAGCAGCACATAGGGAAATGTGTCATTCGCAAGTCCCGTGTGTGACAGCAGGTCACCGGCATTGAGATAGCCATCAGCATCAATGACCGCCCCAACCGGCATCGTGACTTCCCCGCCGAAGTACGACACTGCAGGTCCTTCGGCCAGGATCAGCAGGCGTCCGGTGTACCCCAGGTCCGCCCGATTCAGACCCGAGATAGACGCGCTGAAATCAGGTGCCGGAAAGGGATGCGCGTGGGAGAACTCCAGCTCGAAGTCACCAGCAGCCGTAGTCCGCGCCCCCAGCAGCCGAAAGCTGTCGGCCTTCAGGAACTGCTGGATGTCGAGGTCATACATCAGCCCCTGCGGTGGTTGCGCCTGCGGGACTCTGACAGGAAGTACCTCTGCGGTCAGCGTGTCCGGATCCAGTGCTACCTGAAACTGCGCGGTCACCAGGTCCCCAGCTGGCAACCGTGCTCCCGTAGGCAGTCCGTAGCCCGTGGCTTCGGGATCACCTGCGAGTCCCGGCGCCACGGGAGCACCACTCCCGCAGCTGGTCAGCAACAGTGTCATCAGGTACAGGAGCGCAGCTGGGACCAGTGGCCGCATGGGGGTCCTCCCGGGGTGGGTCAGGCGTCATCAGCGATCTGCTGATGCAGCCTGCAGTGGTAGCCCGTGCGTGTAACACCTGGATTACTGCGCCGTAACGGGGAAGTAAGCAAACAGCCCGGCATTTGCCGGGCTGATGCACACAAGTAAATGGTGGAAGTCTGCCTAGTACCAGTCGCGCTCCAGGACATATTGCCGGAAACCACTTGGCCCTGCCGCGACCAGGCTCATGAGGCGCGGCTCTGATGCCGGCGTCAGCGTCCTCACTGCATAGGCATCCCAGAGGCCCAGATCGCTGGATAGGGTCTTGGAATACCAGTCGGTGTCGCTGATGATTTCATCATCCAGCGCTAGATCCACTGCCGGCTGCGTGAAATCACTGTTCCAGTCATAGTGCATCACGATCCGGGAGCCGATCCGCCGGCTCATCGCGACCCCCGAGACCGAGTAGTTCCCGAGGAGCGGCTTCTGAACCCAGCCACTGGGATTCGACGGGTAGGGCTGTACGGGTGCAGTCAGGGCGTGGACCGTGCCATAAATCGTGTTGTGCACGGTTAGCGTGGGCTGATTGGTTTGCGGATCGAACCAGTAGTCGATGAGCTCCAGTGGTTCATCTCCCAGACGGATCGGGTAGTTGAACCAGTGGCCCGATTCCCGGGGACTCACTTCCCCGGTCGCGAGGTACCACAGATGCTGGGCAGGTGTCCGGAGAAACAGCGACAGGTTGCCGTAAGGGGAGTCGGCAAAGAACATCTTCGACTCGTTCTTCACTTCCAGGTCTGTGAACCCAGGGCGATAGTAGAGCCAGTCGCCCGGACCCGGCGTCGCCGCGGTCGCCCGGGCGATCTCGAGGCGGTCCCCCATCATTGGATTCTTGTAAGCAAACATCAGCCGGTTGCCCCGAACCACAATGTTGGAATGCTGGGCCACCTCCGACCCAAAGCTGTAAAAAGTGAAGTCCGCCGCGCTGGCAGGTGTGGCGCTGTTTGCGATGGCAATCCGCACCGGCCCGATGGTCCGGCGATACAGAATCACCGGGCGGTCGTTCAGCAACGTGATCTCTGGCAGCTCTGCGGCGGTGCTGGGATCCACCACACACTTCACCCAGTCCGCAGGCGACGCGGGGATGTTGCGCGTGGCCCGGTAGTAGATCAGCGCATTGCTGTCCCAGTCGATCACTGCCACATGCGCCCGGACTCCCGCCTGCGTCACGCTCAGTTCCCGGGCGTTGATGGCGGGATCAACAATGACCTCTGTGGCGTCAAGGACGCCGGGCCTGCTTACCCTGAAAGAAAATGGGAACAACGCTGAGGTGCCGCCACCATTCTGCGCCTCGACATACCCGATGTAGGTCCCTTCGCGTCCCAACCGGACGGTGACTTCCGGTATGCCGGTAATCTCCGAGGCGGTTTCGGCTCCCCCATGCGGAAAATGCCACTGGTAGCTGAACGCCGGCGGTGTCGTAAACACGCGGAAGGTCACCTGATCCAGCGAGTGCCCAACATCCCCCCGGGGCGTCACCTGTGTAATCACTGGTGGATCGAAGTTCTCGCCCACTTTTACACGCATGACCTGGTAGGTGACCCGCTCCAGACCGCCAAACTGCAGAGGCGTGAGGTCTGCCGGGTTCACCATGATGCTGTAGAAGGGGCGATTCGGGTCCGCCGCTTCGGGATCGGTGAAGCGCACAGCACCGTAGTAGTAGCCGGGAGCCGGATTCAGATCGTTCGTGAGGGTCACGCTGAACTCAGCTTCATCGCCAGGCAGTCCAGTCGCGCCGGGGTTCGCAAGGGTCAGGGGTACCGGAGCGTTATGGAGCTTTGGGACATGCAGTTCTCCCACCGGTGCGCCAGACGCGCCTTCCTGGACGAGCGACACGTTCGTCAGATCCCCTAGGCGATAGCCGCTGGTCTCCGTGGCCGCCATGTCCCAGTCCCGGACACTGATCGGCTCGACGAGGCTGGTTGCACCGACCGTGGCAGCGATCCCCACTTCCGTCCCCGCGTCGACATGTGAAATGTCCAGCGCGGCATAAGGCAACCGATAAGCAAACTCCAGCACATTGGTGGTCTCGCTTGGCAGACGATTGGCCTTACCGCCACTTCCACGAGGATCGGTGTATTTGATAACGACGGCAAGACGGAGGGGCTGCTGCCGCTCAATGGCCCGGCGATAAAAGCGCAGGTAAGGGTACGCCGCCTGGCCACCATGGAGGAAATCGTAGCCGGTCCAGTTAGTCCCGTCTCCGACATTGCTCCGCTGCCAGCCACCAGCGGCGGGGTTGTAGCTGCCGGTTGGTGATCCGCCATTGCTGACCGATCGGTTGTCCAGCATCTCATTGACCATCGTGATGTACGGAAAAACATTGCAGAACTGGACGCCCGGATTGGCGATGAAGCCCGCTGGCAGACGAGCGTAGCCATCGGCATTGCTCACGGTATCCGGGTCAAGATAGGTCAGTGTGTCAAAAAACTGCAGCGCATTCCCACCGGTCAGCACGAACAGTCGGGCGGTATATCCCAGATCGGCCCGATTCACCCCGCTTGCCGGCTGATCCAGTTGCACCGCCGGGAACGGATGCTGATGCTCCAGATAAAGCAACAGGTCCTCACCGGCTGAACCAATGGTCCAGATCCTCAGGTTCTGTGCGGTGAGGAACTTGTCGATGTCCAGGTCATAGCTCATGGCCTGCGGCGGCTGCGCCACTCCATGACGGACTGGAGTCAGTGACGCCTCCAGCAGGTCAGGATCGATCTGCAGGTCGTACTGCCCCGCCACAAACTCCACCGCTCCCGCCCCGGAATCCAGGACCTGCGGCAGGCTGATTTGCGTCTCCGATACCGGCAGGTCAGGGGTCTGGACTGGTCCCCCGCCCTGGCATCCGTACAAGCTCAGCAGCCCGGTTCCGAGCAGCATGGGCAGTACACGACGTCGTCGATCCATCGAGCGATCCCCCTTATTGCAGTCACGGGTCACTCTGCTTCCTGCAGAGCGTACTTACAGGGTACGTCCCCCATCACAGGAGAGCAAACCAGTCCCCTACAGCACTATTCAATGCCACGGGGTATTCAGCACCGCCTGGCGGAATCCGTTCTCCCCGTTCGCGACCAGACAGAGCAGGCGTGGGGACCCGTCAGGCGTGAGGGTCCGAACGGGAATCGTGCCGAAGTCCCCATTCAGGCTACTGACGTTGGTATAAGTGAAATCCTCCTCATCAATTGGCTCATCCGTCAGGGATACCAACAAGGCCGGTCGAAACGCCGGGAATTTTGTCCCGGACCCCACAACCGGACGATTCCCGACCCGGCGCAGGTAGGGGTACTGGTAGTCATAGGAAGTCGTGCGGACCCCCACCTGCCACCATTCGGTGGGGTGCGCCGGAAACTGATTTTTAGTGGCGAGCAGCAGACTGTCGCCATTGACCCAGCGCCAGAGGGCCAGCCGGGGCTGCTCGAAGCGGGTCAGCATCAGTTCGCCATAGCGATACTCATCTGAAGCCACAAAGATGACCTGCTTCGACCAGTCAGAGAATTCGCGCGGACTGACCACAAAGGTGTGCAGCGCATGCATCGTGGTGGCTAATCCAGGCTCCCGCACGACACACCACAGCGAGTCATAGGGACCGGGCATCAGGCAGGGAGCGACCTCCGAATCCACATCACCGTAGCCGGGCCGGTAGTAAATCCAATCGCTGGGACCCGGTGTGAGGGCAGTCGCCCGGGCAATCTCCAGGCGGTTCAGACTGACGTTGCGATACGCGAACATCAGCCGGTTGCCGCGAACGATCAGCTGACTATGGAGCGAGACATCCGCCGGGAAGCTGTAGAAAGTGAAGTCGCTGGCACTGGACGGGGTCGCGCTGGAAGCGATCGCGATGCGTGTCGTCCCCGTCGTCCGCTTGTAGAGCAGGACCGGGATGTCGTTGTGGAGGACCAGTTGCGGCGCCGACAACGCGGTTGCGGCATCGACGGTCACCTTCACCCAGTCCGATGGCGCGGTGGGAACGTTCCGCGTGGCACGGTAGTAGTACAGCGATGACGTGACCTCGTCGATGACCGCCGCCTGTGCCCGCACCCCGGACTGCGCTATCGCCAGGTGACTCGCGTCGATGCTCCCATCAATAGTCAGCTCCGTGAAGGCCATACCGGGATAGTAGACCCGGAAAAAGAATGGCCAGGCAGCCGACTTCCCACCACTCCCAGTGATCTGCACAAACCCCTGATACACCCCCGGTCGTGCCAGACGGACAGTGAGCGTCGGGTCGCCATTCCGCACCTGCTCGATCCCATCCTCGACACCACCATTGGGGAAGTACCACGCGAAGATGGAGCCGTCATTTTCGTACGTCACTGTGAATGTGACCGTATCCAGCGACGTCCCCACCCCATTGATGCCTGAAGGCGTTACTCCGGTAATTACCGGTGGTGCAAGTACGACCGGACCGACCTGCACCGGTACGACCTGATAGGTGATGCGGCGCAGTGCCCGCGATGAGTTGGCCGTCAACGTGTCCGGATCGACTCCGTAACGATACTGCCAGGCCGCCGTATCCGGGTCTTCCGGGTCAACAAACTCCGCCACCCCGTAGTACTTCCCCCGCGGGGGCACTAACTCGTTGACCAGTGTCAGGGGATAGTTCAGTTCATCACCGGCCTCCCCGGTTGCAGGGCCTCCCGGCGTCAGGGTCAGAGATCCAACAAAAAGGTCTGGCATGTGGAACCGGGCTGTTGGAAGTCCGCTGGCATTCTGCTGTATCAGGCTGACATCAGTTAGTGCTCCCAGAGCATGGCCCGTGGCTTCCGTGGCAGCCCGATCCCAGTCCCGTACGCTCAGATTCACTACGAGCTCGTCGTTCTGTAGTTGTCCCATCGACAGATTCGCAGGCATACCCACTTTCGACACATCCAGCGCTGCATAGGGAAGGCGATAGGCAAACTGCGTGACGTCCACTTCCTCCGGGGGGAAGCGGAGCCCAGGTCCCCCTGCCCCACGGGGATCCGTGTACTTGATCAGGACCGCCAGAGAGAAGGTCACCGACGTTTCCACAGCTTCCTTCGCCAGCACAACTACCATCACCGACCGTTGGCCAGCATGAAGATAGTCGTAACCAGTCCAGCCGTTGCCATTGGACCCGAGATTTGCCCGCTGCCAGCCCCCCAGCAGTGGGTCGTAGTTTCCCCGGGCCACTCCCTGGTTACTGACCAAAATACGGCTGTCGGCCAGTTCATCGACGAGCAACACGTATGGATGCGTGTTTGTCAGCTGGAGCTGATTGCCCATTGCCAGCAGATCACCAGGATTGACGTAGCCATCGGGGTTCAGCACGACACCCGGACGGAGTCGCACCTCGTTTTCAAAGTACATCGTCGGCATCCCGGATGGGATGACCAGCAGTCGTCCCGTATAGCTCAGATCGGTCCGGTTCAGGGCCGTCGCCGGCTGGGCCAGGTTCGGAGTCGGGAATGGATGCGCATGTATCAGCGAGACGCCTAAGTCGCCCTGTGACGTGTTGAAAATGCCACTTACAAACAGGCTGCGGCGGGTCAGAAACTGATCGATGTCGAGATCAAAGGAGAGATTTTGCGGGGGCTGACTGGTCCCGGCATGGCGCATCACCACCTCAGCCGTCAACGACTCCGGATCCAGGATCAGATCCCAGATGCCCGCCACAAACTCATCGGGGCCGGTGCCGGGCATCCCGGCTGTCACCGAGACCGGGGTCGCGGGCGGGGCGGGTACCGGATCCGTGATTCCCTGCTGGCATCCAGGCAAAACCAGCGTCAGACCGAGCACTCCCGCTGCGATCTTCAGGCCGTTCATCATGATGTCGTCCTCCTTGACGTTCAGTCAGTCGGTTGCAGTTCCAGAGTAGGGGTTTGCGAGGGGTCGTAGTCATAGATGGGGAAACGGACACAGAGTTCCCGGACCCGGTCCCGGATACCGGCGTACACGGCGTCATCATCCGGATGCTCCAGGGTCTCCGCGATGAGGTCGGCGACCGCGATGAACTCCGCCTCGCCGAAGCCCCGGGTGGTCATGGCTGAGGATCCCAGGCGCATCCCGGAGGCGACCAGCGGCGACCGGGTCTCCCGGGGGATCGTGTTCTTATTGATGGTGATGCCGACACTGTCCAGGAGGCGCTCTGCCTTCTTCCCGCTCATGTCCTGTGCGGTGAGATCGATGAGGACAATGTGATTGTCGGTGCCGCCGGTGCAGGGCCGGAAGCCCCGCTCGGCCAGTCGCGCCGCCAGGACCCGGGCATTGGCGATGACCCGTCCGGAGTACTCCGCAAACGATGGCTGCAGTGCCTCGAGGAAACAGACCGCCTTCGCCGCGATGACATGCATCATCGGCCCCCCATGAATGCCGGGAAACACCCCCTTGTTCAGGGCTTCGGCATGGTCAGCTTTGCCGACAATGAGCCCGCCCCGCGGTCCCCGCAATGTTTTGTGTGTGGTGGTGGTGACGACATCCGCGACCGGGACCGGGGAGGGGTAGTGACCGGTCACCACGAGCCCCGCCACGTGCGCGATGTCGACCATCAACAACGCACCAACCTCATCGGCGATCTCGCGATACGCCCCCCAGTCGACATGCCGGGGGTACGAGGAAAAGCCGCCGACCAGCATCTTCGGACGAAACTCGAGGGCTATCCGGCGAATCTCGGCGTAGTCCAGGAGCTCGGTCTCTTTGTCCACACCGTAGGCAGCGACCTCGTAGTACTTCCCACTGATGTTCAGCGGATGACCATGGGTGAGGTGTCCACCATCGGAGAGATTCATGCCCAGGATGCGGTCGCCGGGCCGCAGGAAGGAGAGATACACCGCTGCATTGGCGGTCGCGCCGGCGTGCGGCTGGACGTTAGCGAACTCCGCCGCGAACAGTTGCCTGGCCCGGTCGATGGCCAGGGTTTCCACCACATCGACATACTCACAGCCACCGTAATACCGCTTGCCCGGGAGCCCTTCGGCGTACTTATTGGTCAGCGGGGAGCCCAGGGCTTCCAGCACCGCCGGCGAGGTGAAGTTTTCGCTGGCGATGAGTTCGATCTTTTCGTTCTGACGGGCCACTTCGTTCAGGACCGCCGCCCAGACCGCCGGGTCGGTAGCCTTGAGCTGCTGATACCGGGCATCCATACGTCGCTGCTCCCTGCGCCCCGGATGTGTCGGAGGCCGCAGCAGGGAGTATACGAAGCCCCCGGCTACCCGGGGGCTTCGTGTGGCGTTTGTCGTGTCTTCCGTGGGCCTAGTTACAGAGATCGGCGCCGAATTTCATGCCGAATCCGGGGTTGCTGGACCAGGACCCATACCGATGTACCACTGCCACCTGGCCACCCGCCAGCACGCCCAAATCGGGCCAGCAGCCACTGGGATTGTCGGTCTCCGGGAAGGTCACCTGCCAATCGGTGGGACTGTCCAGATTCGAGTTCAGCGCCCGGGCCAGACCCAGGCGCCCTGACGAAGTAGTGGTCGTGGACTGGTTGTCGTAGAACGCGATGACCGGCAGCCCCCCGACGATCTCGATGTCAGTCCCCAGCATCTGGCTGATAGCGCTGCTAAACGTCCGGATGGTGTACCCGTTCCAGTCCGAGGCGGAAGCGGTGGGATTCTGGACATTGGAGACAATCACCCGAATGCCTGGTCCACCGCCGCCACCTGTTGAAGTCCAGAGGGCATGGAGATAGAGGAGTCGGGGCTGGCCCGCCCGGGTCACTTGCCGGAGGCGCGCTGCCCGTCCCCCGAATGATGTGTTCGGCATATTGAAGTGAGTCCACTCCGCCGCGCTGCCGGTGGGGGTGGCCACCGTACACTTGCTGAGATGACCATTGAAGCCGGATTCGTCCCGATGGGCGATCCAGAGCTTGTGTCCGCCGGGCGTGCCATCGTCGTAGCTAATGATGTCGGTCCACGGACCCCGGGCGTTGAGAGCCTCCACATTCACCAGCAGCCAGTCAGCGGGGGTCAGTGGCGGGTCGGTGAGAGCGAGGGCGAGGCGGGCGTCGTCGGCCAGTTGGTCGCCATACGCTACTGCCAGATTACCGTTGTGGACTGTCAGGGAACAGCGCAAGACTCCATCTGGAGTCTGAGCCCCTCCCAGACCAACCTGTGACACCGAGTCGAGTTCGTAGATGGTCCAGTCGCTCGGTCCCGGAAGCGTCGGCGCGGTGACAGTGGCGATCGCCATATTCATCCGGTCAGTCGTGTCGTTGTTGAAGGCAATAGCGATCCGGCCGTTGTGCACCAGCATCGCCTGATAGCAGGTCTGATACAGCGTGGGGGCCTGTCCCGCAAACGAGGTGATGACCGTTGTGGTCCAGTCGCCGGCTCCGCCGGGAATCGCGCTGCTGCTGCTCGACAGCTCGAGGAAATACTGCCCACCGGTGTATCGCAGCGAGGTCACAATTGGTTTGCCCGCATAGAGTTCCATGTCCGGGAAGTGTCCCGAGTCGCCCGCTGCGCTGGTGTTGAACAGGTAGCTGTTGTAGCCGCCAGCCGCCGAGCTGGTGAAACTGAAGTTGAAAGGTGAGGAAGTGCCAAAACCATTGGTGGCGGTGACGGTCCCGTTGTAGGTCCCGGCCGCTCCCAGCGTCACGAGCGGACTGGCATCCGTGCTGGTGTTGGGTGTCGCACCGCCGCCAAAGTTCCACGACCAGGAGGTCGGGCTGCCACTGACCGTGGCTGAAAACGTGACATTGCTTCCCGGACAGCCGATGGTGCCGATGGGCGACACCGCCGTGATCACCGGGACTCCGCCACTCCCCCCCACCGCGACGGGAATGACCTGGTAGGTCCGGGTCGCCAGCGCCCGGCTCGGTGATGCAGCGATGGTGACCGGATCCACACCAAAGTGATACGCGCTGTCATTGAGGCTGTCCGACGGGTCCACAAACCGGACGAGGCCGTAGACCGTACCAGCCGGGGCAGTTCCCAGGGCGTTCAGGAACAGCCCGGCATATGGGATTTCGTTCCCCGGCTCGCCGGAAAAGCCCCCGGCGGGCAACAACGCGGCCGCAGAGCCACTCAAAGCCGGCGCATCAAAGAGGGCGACTGGTGTGCCAGCGGCCCCGGCTTCCACGAGTGTGATGTCCGGCTCTTCGCCCACCAGGGACCCCGCCGACTCCAGCGCTGTCGCATCCCAGTCCCGCAGGAGCAGATTCAGGGTCCCGCTGGCACCGGCGGAGGTGCCGACGGAGGCGAAAGTAGTTGATGTCACCTTCGAGGCATCGAGAGCGGCATAGGGCAGGCGATAGGCAAAAGCGAAGACATCAGGCGTCGGCGGAGGCAGACGTCGGCTGCGTCCCCCCTGGCCTCGGGGGTCGGTGTACTTGATGAGAATCGCGAGCTGCAGGTCCACCGGACCGCTGCCCAGGGCACTCCCCCGCAAGGTGAACGTGTTTTCGATGCTTTGTCCACCATGCAGGAAGTCGAAGCCCGTCCAGCCGGTGCCGGTCCCGATGTTGCTGCGCTGCCAGCCGCCCGCCAGGGGCTCATAACTGCCGTGCATCAGCCCCCCGTTGGAATTCCCCAGGCGATTGTCTTCCGCTTCATCGGCGAGCAGCACATACGGAAAGGCGGTATTGGTCAGTCCGGTGGTGGCGAGAAGATCTCCCGGATTCAGGTACCCATCGGCATCGGCGACCAGAGTCGGGTCGAGGCGCACTTCTCCCCCGAAGTAAACCTGCGAGGTCCCCTCCGCCAGGATCAGCAGACGTCCGGTGTACCCCAGGTCCGCCCGATTCTGGGCGGTGATGGCGGCATTCACATCGGGAGCCGGGAAGGGATGACTGTGACGAAAAGTCAGTTCCAGGTCGCCGCCCGGGGTTCGGCGGACTCGCCGAATCCGAAGGCTGTCGGGGCGCAGGAAGTTTTCGATGTCCAGGTCGTAAGTGTTCGCCTGGGGTGGCTGAGCCTGCGAGCCGCGGACAGCCGATACCGTCGCCTGCAATGCCGCTGGATCCAGCTGCAGCGTAAAGAGTCCGACCAGTGAGTCTGATCCAGACTGCAGCTGATAAGTCGGCGACAAGGTAGTGTTGGCCATCGATGGTGGCTGGGCCGGCAAGCCGCCCCCCTGGCATCCAGCCAGCAGAAAGGCCAGTGCCCCAATTGGGAGTAGGTTGCGCATGGATGAAACCTCGGGATGTCGAAGAGTGCGAAGAGTGTGCTGCCCCTCCCGCGACCATCGCGGTGCTCTGAATAGCGATGCGCCGTCAGGATTGCAGTAAGTATTGTACGGCTGCCGGAACACGATTGCCGCTTCCCGGGTATCGCAATTCACCTGCTGCATAGCCGCGGCCGGGGTATACCTTACGCTATGCCGCCAGATTCCATGACCCCGACTCCTCTCCCCCAGCGACTGGCCTGCATCATCAATCCCTTCGCCGGGACTGAGCGGGGGCTGCGTGATGAGTTTGAGGCTCTCAAGCGCTGGCTGCAGTCCCAGGGGATCGCGGGACTCACGCTCCTGATGCTGGACCCTGCCGAGCTGGAAGAGATGGTCCGTATCGCGCTCGACTGGGGGGCGGAGGAGTTCTGGATCGGCGGCGGCGATGGCACCCTGGCCCGCTTCGCCGGGCTGCATCACCGACTCGCCCTCAGCCAGCCCACCCTCTTTCTGCCCATGGGAACCGCCTGCCAGCTCGCCCGCCGGCTGCACATCCCCCTCGACTTCCCGGAACTCTTCGCGTCACGTCCGCACTACACATCACGCCTCGTGGATCTCTATGTCACCCGCTCCGGAATCACCGGACTCCTGGCCGCCGGCATCGGGATGGATGCCCGGGCGATGGCGCGGGTGAATCACGGACTCAAACGGGTCATCGGCGAAGGAGCGTATTACCAGAGCCTCCTGCAGTCGCTCTTCACGATGCAGCCTTTCCAGGCCGTAGTGGAATGGGAGGGGGGCCAGTGGAGCGGCTCAACCGTCGAAATCCTGCTGGCGAACGCTAATCCGTTTGAGGGACCGCTGGCGAGCCTGGTCCCGCAGGCCACCATTACGGATGGCTTGCTGGATGTCATGATTTTTCGGGCAGGGCGCGCCCCGACTGTGATTAAACAGATCGCGTCGTTCGTGACTGGCCCGCCGGCGGATGACCCGGACATCGTGGTCATTCGCACACCCTGGGTAAAGGTGCGGACCGAAGGATCCGTCCCGGTGCAGGTCGATGGCGATGTCGCGGGGTTCACGCCCCTGGAGATCCGGATGTTGCCGGCGTCGTTTCCATTGCTGCAGTAGGCCCCCGGCGGCGGCGTGGAGAGCCGCCGGGGGCTGCCGCGACGCCTGCGCTGCTTGAGATTCTTAGGGTGTCTTCTCCAGGCGGCGCCAGCGCCGCAGTCCATCAGAGTTGTAATGCATGACAACAAACGCGCCTCCGGCGACCGGAGGCGCGCTACTGTCCCGACCCAGGAGGGAGCCGGACCCGATGATGCTAAGGTCTAGTAGCTGTAGAGCCGCGAGATGTAATGCAGGCTGCCGGGGAAACCGACAAAGTTCGGCTCATGGCGATAGGCAATACCGACATTCCCCGAGGAGAGCAACGTCATCCGCGGGTAGAAGCCGGTGTCCACTCCCGGCGTCGCCGCAGCTGTCTCCAGGGTGAAGTGGGATGGCAGGGTCGGGTTGTCAGTCGTCGCACGGGCGATGACCAGCGTATCGTTGGGAGAGATGTTGTTGTTCCAGACGATTGTCAGTCGTCCCTGAATCTCTTTGATGTCGGTCCCCCAGGCGCCGGGACTGATCATCGGCACGGTGTTGATGTTGTTAATCACCAGCCAGTCCACACTGGTCGTCGGTGTGCTGGTGGTCGAAATGGCGACATCCAGCGTGCTGCCGTTGAAGTCGCAATACGACACCGCGACCCGGGGCTGTCCGGCGATGGTGCACTGTGTCAGACTCGTCCAGCGTCCACTGGCGGATCCCGGATCGACATCCATGTGAATCCAGTCGCTGCTGGAGGCCGGAGTGAGGACCGTCGCCCGCGAGACTCTGGCCCGATTCGGCGCGACGAACATGCGGCAGGAAGCCCACAGGCGTGGGCCACTGACACCATCATCGAAGCTGACCAGTCCGGTCCAGGTCCCGGTGTTGATACCGCCGATACCATCGACCGTGTGAATCGCCCAGTCGCTGGCCGACGCCGGGACCGCCACCAGCGCTTGCGCGACCTTCAGGTCATCATCCGGCGGAGCAGCCCAGTAGCTGACCGCCAGCAGTCCGTTGTGATCAACCAGTCGACTGTCGCGCCCGACATCATTCACGGAGTCGATCGTGTGGACCGCCCAGTCGGTGGCACCGGGCAACGTCGGGGTAGTCACAGTGGCAATGGCGATTTTCAGGTCATCGACATTGTCATCCTTGTAGCCCACCACCAGACGATTATTGAAGGTCAGCATGCTGATGCCAGTATCGCCAGCGGAGCCGGGATACTGGGTCGCCGGAATGGCGTACTTGGTCCAGTCCGTGGACAGCAGCGGCTCTGGAATGTTGGCAGCGTAGATCTTCAGGATCGAGTTCCCACCGGACATGTCGAAGGCCGCGATCACGGGCTTGCCATCGTAGGTCGTGATGGCCGGGTACCACCCCAACGACTGCGTTCCGCCACCCGGATCAACCGGAGTCGGCGCCGGGGGCCAGGGAGGCGAAACTGTGAAGGTGAAGTTGAAGGGGGCGGATGAGCCGCCAGCGTTGGTTGCCGTCACCGAACCGTCATACGAGCCGTTCACTGCCGGGACGGTCACCATCGGCTGTTCCGCCGTAGAACTGGTCGGGCTCCCCCAGGTGCCGAAATCCCACGACCAGCTGGTGGCCGGATCGCCGGTGGTCGTTGCGCTGAAGGTGACGGTGGAAGATGGCGCGCCAAAGAGAGGTGTGACGCCTGTAATCACGGGCGGCTGGATACCCAGTTCCACCGTGATCGGCACGACCTGGTACGTAATCGGGGGCAGGGCCCGGGCCGGATTCGCCTGGATCGTCACGGGGTCGACCCCAAAGTGATAGGCGTCATCGTTGACGCTGTTCGAGGGGTCAGTCACCCGCAGCAGGCCATAGTAGTCGCCGGCCGCAGCCGAGCCCAGCGCGTTCACCAGCGCTCCATCGAAGACCAGCTCGTCGCCCGGACGCCCGGAGTTACTGCCCGTCTGTGTCAGTGTGATGGCTCCGGCAGCGAGCACCGCGGCTTCCAGTTCGACCACCGGCGCACCGGGGGCTCCCGGCTCCACCAGCTCCACATTGCTCTCATCCGACAGATTGGCATCTGCCGCAGCGGTCGCACCGCTATCCCAGTCACGTACCTGGGCGGTGACGGCAGCCACTGCGCCGGTGCCGGCATCGATGGTGACCGGTCCACTGGTGAGCAGCGCCTGTGAACAGTCGAGGGCTGAATAGGGCAGGCGATAGGCAAACTGCGTGACATCGGCGGTCACCGGTGGGAAGCGGAGGGTCCGCCCCCCCTGCCCCCGGGGATCGGTGTACTTGATCAGCACGGCCACCCGCAGGTCGATACCACTGCCGATGGCAGCGGTCCGGAGGGTGAAGGTGTTCCGGACCTGCTGCCCACCATGCAGGTAGTCGTAGCCGGTCCAGCCTGTGTTGTTCGCGCCGGCATTGCTTCGCTGCCAGCCTCCAGCAGCGGGGGCATAGCTCCCGGTGGGCGAACCACCATTGCTGTCACCGATGCGATTGTCCTCGCCATCATCCGCCAGCAGCACGTAGGGGAACGTGTTGTTCGTGAGTCCCTGGGTGGCCAGCAGATCGCCGGTGTTGAAGTACCCATCCGCATCTTTGATGAGGGTGGGATCGAGCCGGACACTGTTGCTGTAGAACGTCGAGGATGACTCTTCCGCCAGGATCATCAGGCGGCCGGTGTACCCCAGGTCGGCACGATTTTGGCCGGAAATAGGGTTCGCGAAGTTGGGGGCTGGAAAGGGATGCCGATGGATGAAGCTGAGTTCCAGATCGCCATCCACGTCCCGGGTGATGCCGACCACCTCGAAGCTGTTGGGACGCAGGAAGTTGGCGATGTCCAGGTCAAAGCTCAGCGCTTGCGGCGGCTGCGCCTGTCCCTGACGACTGGCAACCGGCGTCGCAGTAGTGGTCAGGCCGACGGCATCGATCTGCAGATCGAACATCGCGACCAGGGATTCCGCGCCAGACTGGAACGAGTAATCGGCCGAGGAAGGCAAATGGGAGAGAGCCGGTGCTGCCGGCGACTGCGTACTCTGTCCGCAAGCGGGCAGCAGCAGCGATGCTCCAGCGATCACGAGCCAGACCGAACGTAACGTGCGCATGCGCAGCTCCTGTGGAGCTCGCCTGGAAAAAACACTACGTCCCCCCGGGTAGGCTTTTCCGGGCGACCACCTGTCGATGTGAGGGATAGCGGCACTATACGCCTATGTCGGGCTAACGCAATACCGGCGCTCGCGATAGATAGCCTTTTGAGGGATACAGCATCGTCGAGGGGTCCCAGGTCCCTCCTCCCGGAGGCCGGGTCTTTAGACCCGGACTGTCAGATTGCGGTGCTACGACAGGAAGCCCCCGGCGGCGGCGGAAAGCCCCCGGTCGCTTCGCGACCACCCCCGCAAGCGGGGGGGGACCCACATCGTCAAATGAGATGCGCTCCCCGGACCCGTGCGGATCGCATCGCTTTCTCATCAGCGGTAGCGGCGTGGCTTGCTGCGCCGCTTTTACCCGCCAGCATTGTCTCGTCCCAGGTCTAAAGACCTGGTCTCCGATGGCAGCGCAAGGGCCGCAACCCATCGAAGACGTCCTGCTGACGTGTCCATCGCGATCCGATCGCCAGGCCGGGGGCCTGGCGGACCCACCGACCGGGGGTCGGATCACCGGGCGACCGGGGGTCGCCCCTCCGAGCTTCCGCGCAATGCCCTCCCCCCCCGCTTGCGGGGGTGGTCGCGCAGCGACCGGGGGCTCGATCGGGGATCGCGCAGCCGCCGGAGGCTGATTGAAGAATGAGCAGCGCCAGCGCTGATGTCCATCAGAGCGGCCCATCAGTGCGAGCTTTCAGCATCATCCGCAAAGCGATCCCGCCCCGACACCGTCTACAATGTCACGACCCCGCCAAGGGGACGGACTTCCGCAGGAGATTGCATCCATGACCACACCACTGGCAGCCCTGCGGACCCTGCTCCGCGAGGCCGGCGCGACGCCCGCTCCACATCCGCTGATCCTTCCTGCCCTCCCGGCCTCCACCGGCGAATTGCGACCCGCGGACCAGGGAGCGGTCGAAACCCAGCCCCGACCCTTCAGCTTCTTCCTGACCGCCGCCGCCGAAGCCTGTCTCCTGGGCGAAGTCCCGCAGCCGAACGGTGCCCCTCTGCCGATTACCCTGCTTTCCCTCGCAGTCGGCATTGCGGTCCGGACCGACTCCCGGCTCCAGCCCTTCATGAAGCCCCTGCAGGGACTGGTCATCGCGATGCCCGCCCCCCTCGCAGAAGCGATCCAGGTCGAGCGCTTCCGCATCTATGGCCTCACCCCCATCGCGGCCGGCAATCCTGCGCTCACCCGGGCGGCGATGCTGGAAGACCAGATGCGGGCACTAGCGCTGCTGATCGAAGACACCAAAGAATCGATGTTCCTCGCCTGGCATGAGTCCGCCGGTGTGGCCGGACACCAGATCCTGGTGGAAGGCTCCCTGCAGCCGAGCGCCAGTATCCTCACCGCCGGATCCTGGACCGGCGTCCGCCCGGTGTCACAACTGACACCACTGGAAGAGCAGGCGGCCCTCGGACTCCCGGTACGCGCCGCCAGTGTCCCCTTCGGCTACGATCTCTCCGGCGGCTACTGGTTTACACGCCTTGCGGCTTCCAGTCGTCCGGATGCGCTGGAAGGACTCCTGCGACTCGACACCGCGTTCGTCAATAACGAGCAGGTGGCCTCGAAGGTCAGCGCTCTCACGCGCATGGTCATTCACGAGCGCTTCCCCGTCGTCGCACCTGCTGATGGCCAGGTGCCCCTTTATCCGCTGCAGCAAACCCGCTCCTGGCTCGCGACCCAGATCACAGCCGGCGCGTCGGTGATGCAGGCCCTCTGATTCTGCCGTCGGTGACTCCCCGTCTCACCATCCTCACGTCCTGGCCCGCGACTCGCGGCGCTGGCAGTGGGACAGTCACGTTCCTCGAAGGCTTCACCGCCGCCCTGCGGCAGGCAAGCTGGGATGTCGACCTCGAAGCGCCACCGATGCCCGCGCCAGAAGCAGATTACGCCGCCCTGCTCAACGCCCGTGCAGCGATTAATGCGGACTGGTCGACCCGACGCTTCCCCGCGGGTCAGGCCCTGCTGGGCCTGGACTGGGATGGCCATCTGCTCACGGCCGCGCAGCGGAAGGGGCGGCAGGTCATTGCCTCCCCCCGGGGTCTCTTCGCCGACCTCATCGACACCGAGCCCGCACTCCGTGCTGCTCTGAAGCAGCAAGCGACCTGGGAAGCGGCAGCGCTGCGGGCCGCCGACTGGTGCTTTGTCGCATCGCGCTACGCCAAGCGACGGGTCATGCAGCTCTACAACGTCCCGGGCGAGAAGATCGCGGTGCTGCCCAATGGCATCCATCCCGACTTCCTGACCGCCCTCGCCCAGGCGACTCCCTGGTACTGGGCACGCCCAGGCATCCTGACCGTCGCGAAGTTCTATCCGCGCAAGCAGATTCCCCTGCTCATCGAGGCCTACGCCCGGGCGGTGCAGTCGAAAGCCGGGATCGCGGCCGACTTGCATGTCATCGGTGATGGCATGGAGTGGCAAGAGGTGCAGGATTTGATCCAGCGCTACGGCCTGCAGGAGCGGGTGCATACGCCGGGCATGATCACCGACCTCGCACAGCTGGCCCGGTACTACCGCTCGGCGCTCTTTGTCTGCCATCCCAGCATCCAGGAAACGTTCGGCAATGTGCTGGTCGAAGCACTGGCGGCAGGCAAGGCGATTGTCGCGGCGGATGCGGCGTCACTGCCGGAGGTCGCCGGTGCGGTCGGGATGTATGTCCCACCCGGCGATGTCGATGCCCTGAGGGAAGCCCTGCAGGACGCCACCCGGATGCTGCTCGACTATCCGCCACTGGTGCAGGAGATCGCGGAGCGGGCCCTCACGCAGGCGTCACATTTCCAGTGGTCCCGGACCGCCCAGGGTTTCCTCGCCTGTCTGCAGTCCTGGAGCGAGGAGCAACGTCTGCCGCCGGACTGGACCTGAACCACTCCCCCAAAGTCGCTGATTCTCAGTATGATGCCCGTCGCAACATCCCCTTGCAGGAGGCCCGCCCATGACCGGCACCGATACCAAGACCGCCGTGACTCCCGTGACCGTCACGTTTGTGGACGAAGCGAAGGAGATCAAAGCGATGCCGGGCTCCAGTCTGCGAACCCTGGCGATGAACGCGGGCGTGGAACTGTATGGGGTCCACATCGGACCGCTGCCCGGCGAACTCTTCAATTGCCGGGGCATGGGATTTTGTGGCACCTGCCTCGTGGAAGTGGTGGAGGGGATGGAAAATCTCAGCCCGGAAGCCCCCAATGGCAAGGAATCGATGTCCATCGGCAACAGCCCCATGGGGAACTTCCGCGCCAGTCACTGGAAACTGGACAATCCCCGCAGCAAGTATCGCCTCGCCTGTCAGGTGAAGGTGATGGGGGATGTCAAACTGAAGACCGTGAAGGACACACTCGATTTTAGTTTCGACGACTAGCCAGCCGTCTCGCCGCGCTTTTGCCAGCAAAAATGCAGGCTTCAGCAGCCGTCATCGCCCCGGGGCCTCGACGGCTGCTTTGTTTTTTTGATGGTACACACTGACATCTGCCTCAGATTTTGGTTATATACAGTCCGACTGTCAGAGACAAATGACAGTCACATCGCATCAGTCCAGCTACAGACTTCCTGAGGGGGAACGTATGAGCGCTATCAGCGACAGTTTGCGCGAACTGGATAAACTCCAGAGCGCCTTAGAAAGTGAAATCAGGGAACTGCAAATGACCCTCGAACAGCGCCGGGCCGCGCTGGATAAGGTCATGGAGATCAAAGCCCTGGCGGGCGGCGGCGCGGTCCGCGGACGTCGCCGGGGGCGCCCCGCCGGCTCCCGGGCAGCGCTGGGTGGCACCACCAAGGCCGGACGCCCCCGGCAGCGATCGGCGCGCGGCACCAATGCCGATGTCGTGGTCGAAGTCATGCAGGGGATTAATGGTCCCGAGCGCGCGATCAACATCGCCGAGATGGTGAAGGCCAAGTACCCCGACTTCAGCGGGAAGTCCTACAAGACTGCGGTTTTCCAGATCCTCCAGAAGGACTCCCGCATCACCCGCGTGGGACGTGGGCAGTACAAGCTCAAGTAGGGTATGGCTGCCAGCACTCGCGGCCAGTACAAACAGCACCGCGCGCTCCGGCTCTGTCGGGGCGCGTTTTGTTAAATCGCCCCCTCCTCCGCCCCACCTGCGTGTGGCAGCATTGCTACACTCCATCAGGAGCCGGGAACAGTCTGGCTCACAACCATCGTGGACGAAGGGGCCGCTGTCGCATGAAGATCTCGACCAACATCATCACCGTAGGCCTGGAGCTCGACACCGCCCCCGGACGACTGGCGGCAGTGACCTCGACCGTGGCCCGTCTCGGCGGCGAAATCTCGCATACCGCGGTGGTTGGACGACAGGGCGATCGCATCCGTCGCGAACTGACCCTCTTCTTTCGCGATGAAGCGCATCGGGAAGAGCTGGTCGCAGCACTGAAATCACTGGAAGGCATCACCGTGAAGTCGATCACGGACCAGGTGTTTCATCTGCACCAGGGTGGCAAGGTCGAGATCACCAATAAGCTCGACATCACCGGCTACACCGAGCTCTCGCTGGCCTACACACCGGGTGTCGCGGAGGTCTGCAAGTACATCCACGCCCACGATGCCTCGAAGTACGAGTACACCATCAAGGGGAACGCGGTCGCGATCATCACCGATGGCACGGCGGTGCTGGGACTCGGGGACATCGGTCCGGCGGCGGCGATGCCGGTCATGGAAGGCAAGGCGAATCTCTTCAAGTCCTTCGCCAACATCAACGCCTACCCCCTGGCACTGAATACCACCGACACGGAAGAAATCATCCGGATTGTGAAAGCCCTGGAACCAGCCTTTGGGGGCGTCAATCTGGAAGATATCTCCGCCCCACGCTGCTTTGAAATCGAGCGTCGCCTGAAGGCCGAGCTCGACATCCCGGTTTTTCATGACGACCAGCACGGCACCGCAGTGGTGGTCCTGGCCGGGCTCCTCAACGCGCTGAAAATTGTCGGCAAGCCCATCGAATCAATGCGCGTGGTCGTCAACGGCGCTGGGGCGGCCGGGATTTCTGTCAGTAACCTGATGATGCAGGCCGGCATTCCCGAAGAGAATTTCATCCTCCTCGACTCCCGGGGCATTTTGTCGCTGGATCGCGATGACCTCAACGAGGAAAAGGCGAGCATCGCCCGACGCACCAACAAGGAGCAGCGCACCGGCGACCTCGCCGCCGCCTGTGTCGGCATGGACCTCTTCATCGGACTCTCCAAACGCGATGTCCTGACCCCCGCCATGCTTGACACTATGGCCGCGGATCCCATCGTGTTTGCGATGGCGAATCCCGACCCGGAAATCCTGCCAGAGCAGGCCGCGGGGCATGTCCGGGTCATGGGGACCGGACGTTCAGACTATCCGAATCAGATCAACAACGCCCTCTGCTTCCCGGGGCTCTTCCGGGGCGCGCTCGATGCCCGCTGTCGCGACATCACCACCGACATGCTCCTGGCGGCCGCCGCCGGCATCGCCAGCATCATCTCGCCGGAAGAACTCCACGAGGAGTACATCATCCCGAGCATCTTCGATGCCCGCGTGGTGCCGGCCGTGAGTCAGGCGGTGGTGGAAGCCGCGAAGGCGACTGGCCAGATCGACAGCGCTCTGGGAGCTGGCGCTCGCAACGGTGTCGCTGCCCAGGCCGCGACTGTCGGGCAGCCGTCATATTCCGGCTAATCTCCCCCCACCACGCGCATACATCGCCTTACCGGGGATAGGCGGTACAATCCCCTGCAGTGACCCAACAGAACGATCCACGGCAAGGAGTCTGACCCTGGTGCGGGTGATCGTGGTCGGTGGTGGACCGGGGGGCGCGACAGCGGCCCATGAATGCGCCCTGCGGGGGGTGCCGGTCACGCTGTTGGAGCGGCGCAAGGACAACGACAAGGCCTGTGCAGGCGGAATGCCGGCCAAAGTAGTCTCCGATTTCGCCATTCCGCCAGAGATCATCGAAGCCATCACCAATCACGTCGTTTTTATCGCGCCCTCGAAGCGGGAAACCCACATCGACATCCCTCCTGGCGAGGGGATCGCGACGGTCCGACGCCAGGTCTTCGATGCGTTCCTGCGGGAGCGGGCTGCCAGTGCCGGGGCCGACCTCATCGAAGCGGAGTTTCTCGAATATGAAGACCGGGGAGCTGCCATGTCCCCCCGGTATCGGGTGCTCTACAAAACCCGCGATGGCCAGACGCATAGTGAGCTGACGGACTTCCTGATCGGTGCTGATGGGGCGATCTCCCGGGTCGCCCGGCAGGCGATCGGAACACCTCTGCGGCAGGTGGTGGCGCGTCAGAAGTTCATCACGCCTCCCCCGGCGATCATGGAATCGCATTACCGCAACCGGCTGGAGGTCTACTACACCTCCGAGATTTCCCCGGACTACTACGGCTGGGTCTTTCCCCGGAAACACGACATCTCGCTGGGGATGGGAACCGGGTATGCGAATGGACGCCTGGTCCGTCCCTGCCTGGAGAATCTCCATCGCTTCAACGAGCCCTGGCTGCAGGGAGGCGAGATTACCTGCGTCAACGCAGCGCCGATCCCGGTGGAACAGAACTATGTCCGGAGCGCCATCGACAACATCCTGCTGGTCGGCGACTCCGCGGGCTTCGTCCTTCCCGCCCTGGGGGAGGGGATCTACTACGCCATGCTCGCTGGTCGCATCGCCGCCGAAGACATCCATCGTTACGCGGAAGCGGCGGGTCCCCATCCGGCGCAGGTGTACCCCCGTCAGGTGGAAGAGAAGCTGGAGCCCCTCTTCCAGGTCTTTCGACAGGTGGAGCGCTGGGCCTATCTCAGCGACTTCCATCGCGAACTCTTCTGCCGGATCTGCGAGGAGCGGTACTACACCGAAAAAATCTTCTCGACCTTCGCCATGAAGAAATCGAAGCCGAATCGCAATCCCCTGCGCAAGGCCATCAATGCCACCCGACTGGTGGGGACCATGCTCAGGATTCGGGCCTCCCGGAGTGCCCGGAACCTGGAGTATCTCCACCGGGCGGGCATCGACGTGGAAGCGGAGTTCGCCGCCGCGCTGAAAATCGGCTAGCCGCACTTGCTGGCAGCCAGCTATAGCTCGGACAAGTCATCGGTAACCAGCTTCCAGCCTGCCACATACGTCGTCGGATCAATGCCATAAGCCAGGAGCAATCCCGAACCAGTGTCATCGGACAGTAACATCGAAACTCGATGAGGTACGCTTGGCTGTGCCTGAGAGTGAGGATCGGCAAGCTACATGCGCACCTGGCCGTCAGGTAGTTCGACTCTTACGAAGCTGGTTCTCGATACCACATGGAAGTACTGATGCCCCTGGTGGGTGAATGCAAAGCATGCGCGACCATGTCCGTCCACCCGAACTTCAACCCTGCCGAAGTCCTTTTGCAGCTGCCAGAGGAAACCCGGGGAAACACGCAGACCCAACTCACGGTGGAGCACTTAACGGTTTGCTGATCCAAAGGAAGGTGCCCGCATGCAGACCCAAGCAACAGCTTCCAAAGCACGAGCACTAGCGGGCAGTGAATCGAAGGAGATGATTCGTTGCTTCGTGTAAGTTGGGAGCAATCCTTGAGTACTTCCGGCTAGGCGCTGGTGTGGTCCAATCGGAACCTGCAAAGTCTCAGTGTTCCGTTTCCATACGAGCGCTGTTGGTAAGTGGTCTCGCCAGCTGACGAAAAGCCCTTCAGGGACTGAATCTTTGTAAAGTGGTGCCCCCCTGTCCAGGCGAATCGAGGTCTACCAACTCCATCGGCGACATTACGAGAAGCTGATCCGAAGCACCAAGCTGTCTGGCCAGAAGTTCGCGACTCCGGCCTGCACCGACGAACAAGCCCTCAGCCAGTGCTGAAAGCTGATCCCGGCGACTGATTGGTATCTTGACGACTGTTTCGTGTCGGTTTCCAGCTTGAGGCTGTACTCGTGACTCTTCCAGCCTCTGGGGAGCAACTACGCCGACCCAGAGAACCGCTCCAATGGCAGCTGAGCTGCCCATCGCGAGACATGCCGTGCGCACTCTACGAGACATGCAACGCTCCTTATGGTGATGAGGGATCGGTCACACAGCCCTCCACGCTACAATCGCAATGCTTGTATGTAATAGGCTCTGCCTGATTGTGCGTGACGATGCAGCCGTTCAGGTAGTCACACTGTTCGCAGATAATGTCTGTGACAGTGGAAGCGTAGAGAGTCCAACTTAGAGCCTATTGGAGTGGCAATGGGCTATCACAGGGAACACTTTCTTCCACGCGAGCACAATCTTCAGCTTCGCCACAACGATAACCGATCGTCCACCCACTCCAAGCGATAAGGACGTCCTCTTCGTGGCAAGAGGGAAGGTAGAGCGGCGGACATTCGCAGCAATACTCCGTATCAGTTAGCTCTATATAAAAGGCATTGAGTGTGCCATCCGGGACGCAGCACTCGCCGTAACTATTGGCCCGAGCGGTAGGTAGAAGTGTGCAAAACAAGAGTGCCCAGAGCACACACAGGCGCAATGCGAAAACATGAGTTTGGCTAGCTTTCACTTTGACCCTCCCGAGCACCTTCGTTCATCCCGCTAGAGATCGCTGACAGTGAAGTCCACGCCTGCAGGGTGCCCAATTGCTGCTGGATAGCCGAAGCATCCCTTTGCCTGAGCCCGAGTGTCTGAACTCTGCTGACTGGATCTGGCGCGTCGACATCTACAATCTCCAGGAACTGATGCCCCTCTGCTGTTTGCAAGAGTAACGCGAATCGCCGTCGCTGCGGACTGGGATCCCGAAGTAAAGTGGATTCCGGCATCGCCTGCAGCAAAGTACTCCAGGCCCCCTGATTGGCCGTGAGCTCAAGGCGGTCATACGCTGCTACCGGGTCTGGTGGTAGCTCCCCCTCCTGTTCCGCATACCAGGTGATCGGTGCCAGAAGACAGGCCGTCGTGCGCCAGAGCCAGTGTTGCTGCGGATGCTGATTTCCGATGCTTTTGCTGACCTCAGGATCCGCAGTCAGCGACACCGGCGCAGGAATCTCAACAGGCGCGGGATCCCAGTGACCGAGCGCCATCAACCAACGAGCCCCAGAGGTTGCAGTGACCTCCCAGATCGTGGCGACGTCCTCCGCAGGATGTCCTGCGCCGAGCACCCAGTAATCCTGTCCTGGAGTGGACTGTGGCCAGAAGAGCAAATGCTCCCGCAGTGTGGCCAGCGATGGTGGTTCACTGGTTGGCTGACTCGCCGGTGGCTCGCCAAGCATGAGCCCCAAGGCGACCTGCTGCATCGCATTCATCAGCCAGAGCCGCTGGGCAACACGCACCGAATACGGATTGGCAGTTTCCACGGCCAAGTGCGGGGGAGCGCTTGACGGCGGGAGTAAGGCATCACGTTGTGCTTCACTCAGGCTGGACCATTTCCCGAATGGATCAACTTCCTCGGCGAGCACACGTGCTTCCGGTGCCTTAGCAGGAGAAGAGGTTCCGATACCCTGCACTGTCTCGCGGGAGCAGCCCGAAACAAGTGCGAAGACCAAATGGGCTCCAAGCACCGTACCTGCGACGACATGAGAATGGACTCGCGGCATCTTGCGTCTCCTGTTCCCTAGAAGGGGGGGATGAATGGGCAACATGGGACATCGCAGTCGATGTCTGGGGTGTTGGGCAGGTTGTACCAACACGGCGGCGTGCAGGGGTCCGGAGGCAGATCACAAGGAGGGCCTTGATTGGGCACAGGCACACAACTGCAAGCGACGGTTAGGTGGCTGTACTGATACGCAATGTTCGTGTCGCCACACTGCATACAGAAGCTGGTTCCTGTCGGACAGAATGAACAACCAGATGCCTGTGCGATCATGTCCGCCTTGCGAATAGTTCCTGCCATGACTGTGCAAATTCCAACGCCGGGCGGGTAAAGGCACGCACAGTTCATGTAGATGATCGGATTCGCACCATGGCTTGAAACCACCCATTCCACACAACAGACATCCGCATGTGAAAACTTTGGCAGCCACAGCGCGCTGAGCAGGACTAAAAGACTTAACAGCCCTTGGCGAGCTGAGTTATCGATTGCTTTCATGCCGACCTCCTTCCAAACTCGCCACGAGTAACAGCGAGTAACAGCGAGTAACAGCGAGTAACAGCGAGTAACAGCGAGTAACAGCGAGCTTAGCTTACATTTTCGATGGCGTCAAGCAGGCTTATCGTCCCCCCTTCTGGCCTGATTGGTGCTCTTATGACACCCTGAGCGAGGTGCCCAGCGTGGCCGCCCAACCCCAGGTCCCGGTCCCCGACCCGGTCGCCGATGCCGCGACCTCGCTTCGGCTGGCCGGTTTCCAGGGCACCCTGTCAGACACCGCGACCTTCGCCCAGCTCACGACCTATCGCCTCGGTGGCCCCCTGGCCCTGCTGGCGGAACCGGCGGCAGCCGCTGATTTCGCACTCCTCCATGACTGGTTGCAACAGACTGGTCTGCCCCACATTTTTCTCGGGGGCGGGACCAACATCCTCGCCTCGTCGCGCCCCTTTGCTGGCCTGGTCATCCGGCTGGGGTCCCCCCTCGGCCAGTTGCAGCAACCTGCTCCTGATCGGCTGGTCATCGGCGGCGCGGCCAGCACCGCTGCGGTGCTGAAGTATTGCCAGCAGGCAAATCTCGGAGGCCTCGAAGTCCTCTCCGGGGTCCCGGGGACGCTGGGCGGGGCGGTCGCGATGAACGCCGGCACCATGAAAGACTGGCTGGAACGCGCCATCCTGAGCGTGACTGCTCTCGCCCCGGACTGGTCAGTCCGGACACTCGCCCCGGCCGACTGTGGCTTCCGCTATCGCGGCTCCCGTCTGCTGGATGAAGGCTGGCGGGTGCTGGAAACCACGTTTGCCGTGACCCCGGGGGTCGACATCCGGGAGCATGTCACCCGGCACCTGGCCATGCGTCGGCAAACTCAACCCGGCGGGCGCAACGCCGGGTCGAACTTCAAGAATCCACCAGGGGCCTCCGCCGGTGCCCTCATTGATCAGGCCGGATGCAAGGGCTGGCGCGAGGGAGGCGCGGTGGTGTCATCGCTGCACGCCAACTTTATCCTCGCTGAAGCGGGCTGTACGCCGGAGGATGTACTGCGGCTGATGCAGCGCGTTGCCCGTCAGGTGGAGGCGCACGCCGGGATCCGCCTCGAGCCGGAAGTGGTGCTGCTGAACTTCCCGTCCCCCTGGGATGCGACCTGGGATGACGCTGCCGGAGGTGCCAGGTGAGCCACTCCCCCTTCGGCCCCTCTCCTGGCCCGCCACCTCGCGGTTCGCGACCTCCCGCAGATAACCCCTTCGGGGGCTCACCCCTTCCGCCCGGCAGACCACAGCCCCGATCCACCGTACCGGCCGCGCCGCCGGCTGGTCCGCGACGTCCCCCCACCCGCCAGCCCATCAGTGTCGCGCCGCCACCAGCACCGACTTCCGGACCCCGACTCAAGCGGGGCTGGCGGATCTTCTTTCGACTGGTACGCCTGGCCGCGCCACTCGTCCTGATCATGGGACTGGCCTTCGGCCTGCTGCATCTGCCAGTCTTCCGGATCACGACTGTCACTGCGCTGGGCAGTCAGTTCACGGAAGCCGAACTGGAAGAGGCGTTTGAGCTCAGTGCCTGGGAAGGCCGCTACACCTGGGAGGCCCTCCTGCAAAGTCGCCGCTTGCGCCTGGACCTGCTGGCGCATCCCCGGGTCGCTGATGCCCGGGTCCAGGTCCGGGTTCCCGGTCAGCTGGAGCTCGAGTTGCGCGAAAAGGAGCGCTACGCTGCCCTGATCGTGGAGGACCAGGCGTACATCATCGCCACGGACTTTTCGTGCATGGGCATTGAACCGGTCGATCTGGTCCCTACGCCACGTCGCATCACGGGCCTCTCGCCGGAGATCTTCTTTGATGCCGATGGGCGGTACCTGAAAGATCCCTTCCCCCAATGGCCACCCCAGCCCACCCGGGAGACCCTGGACCGGTACTACTACGCCAAGGTGCTGCAACTCTGGAAGTGGATCGATGTGGAAACCGATCCGCCCTTAAGTCAGGTCGCAGGGATCGCGGCAGACCAGGACCGGGGTCTCACCCTCCATTACCGCCTCGGGGGTGGACGGCTCATGCCGCCCATTCTGCTCGGGTCCGGCGCGGACCTGGAACTGAAGTACGCCCAGGCGCTAACCATCTACCGCACCGGCCATTTTCGGGATCGCAATGATGCCGAGATTGACCTGCGCTTCAACCGGTCGGTGGTCCGCACCATCGGGCCGGAGGCTGTTGCAGAGCAGCAACATTGGCTTGCGTCGCTTCCGCCAGCGCCGGAGGAGCCGGGTACAATACCGCTGCAGCCAGCGGCGGATCGCCGCTCCCGAACCGAGGATGTCCAGTGAGCAGTATTCGCATCGGCGTACCAGCCCAGGTCTCACGGACCCTGTTCGTGTGGCATTACGACATAAACGCGGTCGTCGCCGCCTGCCTCTGTGCGTTTCTGGTGGGGGTCCTCCTGGCCGTCCCGTTTAAGGTGAAGGATGAAGCCCCCCGGTTGCAACTCCGCATGACCGCCGATGGGGCCGCTACCCTGTCGCGGCAGGAGATCGCCGGCCAGTACACGGAACTGGAAAGTCGCTACAAGGAATTGCAGAAAGAACTCGCCCAGGAGCGCACCCTCAAACAGGGACTGGAAGCCAAGCTGGCGGATCAGGAACGTGGCTCCACTGACATCCTCCAGGACCTCCAGCGGGCGCGTCTTTTTGGCGGGACAGTCCCCGCGGAGGGGCCAGGGATCGTGCTCAAGCTGACCGAGGATCTGAATGCGGCTGATCCCGATGATGTCGGCCTGCGGATGATCCACCAGGAAGACCTCCTGAACATCGTCAACGAGCTCTGGTCCGCCGGAGCTGAGGCCCTGGCGATTCGCTCCCCCGCCGGCACCGAGCGGATCGTGTCGAGCACCGCGATTCGCTGCGTTGGGCCGGTGGTTATCGTGAACAGCCAGCGGATGGCGCCTCCCTTCGAGATTCTCGCCATCGGCAACGGTCCGACGTTGAAGCAGGCGCTGGAAATCCCGAACGGGGTCCTGGCGGTGCTGGGGCTCTACCGCATCAAGTACGAGATTCGTGAGTCCAAGAAACTGGTGCTGCCGGCCTATTCCGGCAAAACCTTCCTCGAGTACACCAGCATCCATCAGGAAACCCTGAAGGATGCCGGATCCGCCGCTGCGGGCAGTAACACGAAGCGGAAGGAGGAGTAGCCATGGCGCATCTGCTGGTCGCCCTGAGTCTGGCTGCCGGACTCGCTATCGGTCTCTGGGCCGTGGTGGCGATCCCGCCTCAGGCCTATCCCTACCTGGTCGTCGCGTTCCTCGTCTGCCTCGATGGGCTCCTCTTCAGCCTCTATCGCCTGCAGCGGGGGGAACGGGTCTGGATGCTCCTCTTTCAGCGCATGAGCCTCCACTCGGCCTATGCGTTCTTCATCCTGCTGTTCGCGACCCGCGCCGAGCGCGACATGCTCATGCTCGCCACGATCCCCCTTGGCTTTAGTGTCTTTCTCAATCTCTGGCATCTCTTTCCGGGCGAAGGCTTCGATTCGTCCCTCGTGCGCGCCAGCCTCGATGAACTGAGCGGCGAGCCCCGGCAGCAGCACCGCGAAGCCCTCCCGGCTCCCACGTTTCTGGAAGCGAAGCCGCTCAATGCCGAGCCAGCGACTGGCATGACCCCCGCGGTCACACTGCCAGGGGCGGTCACGACTTTCACCGTGACAGCGTCCACCACGTCGACCCCTGAAGCAGCGGTAGCCGAAGCTCCCGAAGAACCCGCACCGACTCCACCGCCTGCCACCAAGAGTCGTAAAACCACGAGCCAGACGCTCCCCTCATCGCCGTTCGAACCCTAGCCTCGTCAGCATGTACGAAACACCGCACAGGCTCCCCGATCGGGGAGCCTGTTCCATGAGTTGCTCAGCGATGCCGCCCATTCATGGGCTTTACTGCCAGCCTGCGGGCAGGGTGTAGCTGTCCAGGGAGTCGGCACCGGCGACTTCCAGGCGTGCCAGACCCCGCGTCCCACAGTACTCCGGCTGGAATTCCATCGCCCCGGACTCGGTGAAACGCTGAGCGGTGATCTGCAGGTCCGCAGTCACCACATACAGATCGTAGGGCTCGTGATACCCCCCGACCAGCATCTGGCTGTCCTGCTGCCCCGTAAGCACCGCCCCGTTCGCCGCATGGTTGTCGATTGTCAGACAGCCACCGTACTCATAGATCCCCACCAGCAGCGGATTGGGCTGACCGTTCACCGATGACCGGAGCGACCCATCGCACTCCAGCCGATAAACCCGGCCTTCGTTGTCGCCGCCATCATCTGGCTTGATGAGCAGGTAGCGGGCCCCGTTGTGAAAGTTGATGGCGATGTCACAGACCCAGAACGGTGTCCCAAGATTCAGCACGGTCGGCAGGTCCAGGGTCGCCGCGGTGTCTTCCTGATACCCGCTGGGGACCCGCCTGAAGCACCGGAGTCGATTCTGGTGGTCTACCGCCCAGACATGATTGTCGGCATCCACCGTGAGCGCCACGATCCGGGAAGCCCCCGTGCGGATCCGCTTCGGTGTGGTAGCGATCGGACTCCCCGCATAGTCGAGGTAGCCGATGTCGACCGCCGCATAGGCGTAGGTGAGATTCACATCGGAGAAGAGGGTGGCCCCATCGAGCTGGCTGAAGATGAGCCGGTTGGTCCGGTCGGTTTCCAGGCTGCTGATCTGGGCATCTTTGAACGCGGTCCCCAGATTCGTGATCCGGGTCCGGGCTCCCGTAGCGGGAGCGATCGACCAGAGGTCGTAATTCTCCTGGGTCCCCTCTCCAACTCCATCGTGATAGGGCTGAAAGAGGATGCCGCTGTACGTCGGGGTCCGCCAGGAAGCGAAGTCGAGGGGGCCCAGCGAGACAAAGAACTCCGATGGCTCACTGTTCAGGGGCAGCGACTGCGCGAATGCCGGAGCGGTGGTGATCGCGGCACTGGTCCGGGGCGCATCCGGGCAGCCGGCGATGCCGAAGTCCCCCACCGGGATCCGGACCACTTGCCAGGTCACCGGCACCACTCCCGCTTTGGTGAGGGGGACCAGATCCGCCCCCAGCGCAAGCTCCCAGCTACTCCGATCCAAGAGCGCTTCCGGGTCGGTGATTTCCAGGACGCCGGGGTAGTACCGCTGGGTCTGTGTCCCGGCGGAGCCGCGTTGATTCATGATGCTGGCGGTAAAGCAGAGCTCATCACCAGGATAGCCCTTGTCGGCGGCGGCATCGCCACCCCAGGGGGCATCGTTGTCAGTCAGGGTCAGCGGCACCGCCGCATTCAGGACTCCGGGCGCATCGAGGCGGACAGTCGGCACGCCGGCAGTCCCCACCGGAACTTTGTCCGGGGCGGTCTCGGCACTCCAGGTCTCGGCTGATGATTCGGTCGCGCGGGCATCCCAGTCGACCACCCGGGCGGCAATCGTCCCGCTGCTGGCGCTGTCATTCGGCAGCAGGCCTGCCCCATTGGCTGCAATGCTGATCTGTGAAACATCGAGGGCGGCATAGGGGAGTCGATAGAGAAACTTGTCCGGCTTGCTGATCGACGGGGGGAGGCGATTGGCGAGGCGATCCTCCGGCGAGACCCCTCCCCGGGGGTCGGTGTACTTCGCCAGCAACTGCACCTGGACATCCAGCAGTCCCCCCCGCGCTTGCAGGGCATCGGCATCCAGGATGAGGGTCCGTCGCGCCACCTGCCCCTGATGCAGGAAGCCATAACCGGTCCACCGGACCTCCCCGGCACTCCCCAGGTTGTAGCGCTGCCAACCGCCGGTGGAGGGCTGGTAGTTGCCGGTCGCCTTCCCCTGATTGGAGAGCCCTACACGATTCCCTTCGCCCGCTTCATCGACCACCACCTGGTAGGGAAACGCGGTCGCGCGTTTGGCATCGAAGGGGAGCGAGGCTCCCGGGGCACAGTATCCATCGGCGTTTGTGACGATCCCCGGCTCAAGGATGACCTCGCCTCCATAGAACGAAGTCTCCCCCAGGGTCGTGGCCGTGGCATCGACTCCGAAGACACAGCGGCCGGCGAATCCCAGGTCCGCCCGATTCTTCGCCGAATGTGCTTTGGTGATGTCAGGACCCGGGAACGGATGGGTCACCAGATACGTGAGATGGAGTCGATTCCCCAGACGCGCAACGCGCTCCAGCTGAATCGCCGCAGGGGGCAAGATGCCATTGAGCGGGAGCAGATACGACTGCTCTCCAGCCGCCGCCATATGGAGCGGCGTCAGAGTCGCCTCCGCCCGCGTGCCATCCACGAGCAGCTGCCAGGACCCCAGGGTCCCTTCGGCGGCGAGCCCCGGCGCTTCGATACCGCTGTATGACCGCCCGGGATCGGCAGGCGACAGGGGGTGGCGCTGCTGGCATCCCAGCAGCAGGCAGGCGCTCATGAAGAGCAGGATGCGACGTCCGGACAAGGAGACCGGGGTGTGCAGGGACAGGGGCATGATGACTCCTCCGGCATTACAATCCCGTTGTATTGGCTTGATGTTGCCTTGGGTGCATACAGAGCCGTTAGGAGACCGTGTCTGCTTTTCAGTCACCACCGCAGAGTCGTATGAACCGACGGGGTAAAAGCCCAGTCTCAATCAGTGTTAGAGCGCATGGAACCAGAGCCCGTGCGTGACTCAGAGCGCTGCAAGGCATGAGCGAGAGGGCCGGAGAGGCTGGGGAGACCGATCCGGTAACCTGAGGGGAACGTGACAGGGCACTCAGCGATGGGTGCCCTGTTGCTTTATGAGTCGGAGCGCGGAATGCCGGGGACATGCGGCACGGGCTGCCGGTATACTCGCCCCCTGTAACACCGCCCAAGGGAGCCCCCTCATGATCTCTCGTCGTGCCTTCACCCTCACTTGCTGCCTGCTGCTCCTTAGCCTCATCAGCACCCTTTCCGGCTGCGTCAAGGACGATCCGGTGGATGTCCTGGTGCTGCAGAAGGTCCAGGAAGAGCTGGCCGCAAACTACGATCCCGCTATCATGACCAACATCACCAAGTGGGAAGTCTTCAAAAAGAACCTGAAGATCTGGCTTGCCGACGACTACGATCAGGAAAAGATCAAAGAGATCACCGACAAAACAGCGCGGGCGTTCGGCACCATCAGCCGGACAAACGGCAAGGTCGAGGCGACCTACATCGTGATGGTCTATCAAAAGCGTACCAACCCGACTTCCGGCGAAACCAAGGTCTACAACATCGCCGAGGGGACCTTCTACAACGGGAAGGAAACCGTGGAGGTCCAGCTCTATGGGCTGGGCGACGGTAAGTACGACTACAAGTAGCGGCCCCTTCCTGCTGGGGGGTGTGCTGTAATGCCTGCTATGCCCGCCGCCCGCCCTGCGGACCATGCGTACTTTTGTCCGCAATGCGGCCTCGCCATGCGGCCGCTCCAGGGGGTCTGTCCCCACTGTCAGGCGAATTGTGTGCTCCCCCCGGCGCTCGCCCTCGAGTTACGATCCGCTGCCGAAGGACTCGTGCCCATTCAGCTGGATGCCCTGGCGATCACCCGTCCCCCGGCGCGGTGGCTCCTGTCCGGTGCCCGGGTCATCGATGTCGCCCTCTGCGGAGCCCTCACCTTCGCCGCGCTGCTGCTCTTTGTCCGGCGTCTGGAGCTGGTGCCGCTGCTGATCCTGGGCAACTGGCTCCTCGTCGATGCCCTCGTTGTCCCCCGGCTCCACGGCACGATCGGGATGCGGGCCCTGGGACTCGAGTTAGTGGACCATCGGACCGGGCAGCCGCCAGATCTGGTGCAAGCGCTCCTCCGGTGGCTGGGCTCTGCCTGCCATTTGCTCACCCTGGGACTCAGCAGTCTGATCGCGCTCTTTGATCCCCAACAACGCGGCTGGCCGGAGCGGATTGCCGGCCTCCGTATCCGGGAGCGCGGAGTCGCGCTTCTATGACCGATGACTCCACCCTCCGCTGGCACCCCCCCGGCTGGCTGACGGCCGCACTGATCGCCTTCGGCGCAATGCTCCGCTGGATCGCGGTCACGCATCAGGAAGCCATCAGTGTCGACTCCGTACGGTATCTGCAGTTCGCCGAAGGCTGGACCACGGGGCGCTACTTCACCCTCGGCCCCACCGGACTCAAAGAGTTCCCCGACCTCGGCTACCCCCTGCTGGTGTCGTTCTTTTTACCCGGCAGCGAAGACCCCATCCGGACCGCCCAACTGGTGAGCTGGGGGATGGGGATCCTGACTCTGGTCCTCATCGCCCGCATCGCGCATCGCCTTTACGGTCCCCTGGTCGGCTTTTTTGCGGTCCTCCTGGCAGCAGTTTGTCAGCCCCTGCTGGTCGCGAGCGGTCAGGTCCTGACAGAGAGCACGTTCCTCGCTTTCTCGCTGCTGGCCCTCGATGCCACCCTAGCCTGCAGCGAACGGCCCAGTGTCGGGCATGGCATTCTGCTCGGCTTCGCCTGCGCGATGGGGTACCTCACCCGGGGGATCGGACTGCTCCTTTTCCCGCTGGCGCTGGCCCTGCTCTGGTGGCTGGCGCGACAGCCGGACAACGGACCGGCACTCAGCGAAGAGACCCTGGCGGATCCGGTGCTGCAGACACAGGCCGTCCACTCCCATCAGCTCAGTCTCATGGGTGGCTGGGCTCCCGCGCTGGTGGCCATTTTGCTGACCTGGCTGGCGGTGGTCGCGCCGTACTGGGCGATGCTGAGCGCGACCTATGGGCATTTCGTGATCAGCGATCAGGCGATCTGGCATGTCAGTGGACTCTCCGGGACCCTGCAACCCAAAACCGATGACATCCGGCTGGAGGGGACCCTGAATCTGGACGGGACGGACTATGCGCTGAACGACTGGTTCCACGCCGGACGTCCAGGTGGCGGCGGTCCGGCCCTGGGACCCCTGGCACGTCGCTATGCTCAAAACCTGGTGGCGCTGGGGTACTACATCCCCGAGGAGTTGCTGGATCCCCTCACACTGATGCTCTGTACGCTGGGGCTCTTTGGCAACGCCGGGGTACCACGTCGCCAGCGGGCCGCGCTGATTCTCCTCTGGTGGATGGTGCCGTATCTCGTGTTCCAGCCTCTGTTTCTGACCCTCGGGCGCTATCTGCTCCCGGTCGTGCCGCTGGTGCTGATCTTTGCAGGACGCGGACTGCTGACACTCCAGGAATGGGCGGCAGGACGCGCCCTGTTGCGACAGCCAAAGCTGACCGGAGCGGACCTCTCCTTCCTGGAGCGGGTGGTTTTTATCGTTGTCTTCCTGCTCTATACCCCCGGCATGATCTGGCCGGTGACCCATGTCGCGCCCCGCTATCAGAATCTTGAAGCCCGCGCCGCCGGACTCTGGCTCAAAGCGCAGCAGCCCTCCGGCGGAGTCTTTGCATCCTCACCGGTCGCCGGATTCTATGCCGGCGTGTCGCCTAATCTGGTGTTGCCGGATGCTGATCTCGAACAAATCCTGCGTCTCGCACAGCGCAAGGAAGTCCGGTATCTCCTGCTGGAGGAGCGACGCCTCCCCACGAGTCGCCCGACGAGTCTGACCGCACTGTTGTATGCCCCGAAAGAGCAGCTTCCATCGGGAGTCCGCTGGCTCCACGATGTCACGACCTGGCCGGGCTATCGGGTCCGCATCCTGGAGATCCAGCATCATGGACTCGCCCAGGAGGGACGATGACCGACAACAGCCCACCGAGCCCAACCACGCCTGATCTCTGCCGCGAGCCGGTCGGCCGGACCGAGTGGGGGCTGCTGGCCGGTCTGACACTCCTCGGTCTGCTGCTTCGCCTCTGGATGCGGCCGATGGTGGTCTGGCCCCTGGGCGATGCGGTCCACTACCTGAACCAGGCGCGCTACGGTCCCTGGTCGGGGACCTGGAGTCCGGTCGGGGAGCAGTGGTGGCTGCCGCCCCTCTATCCCTGGCTCATTTCCCTCACCCTTGGCGGCAGTACGGACCCTGCATTAACCCTCGACCGGGGGGTCCTGGTCAGCATCCTGGCCGGGACCCTGACCGCCCCGGCCCTCTGGTGGGTGGTCCGCCCCCTCCTCGGCCCGACGGTCGCGTTCTGGACTGCCTTGCTGGCAGCGGGCTCGGCATTTCTGGTCGCGTACAGCGCTACCGCGATCACCGAGCCGCTCTACATGCTGTTGCTGGTGCTCCTCTGGGGCTGCGGCATCCGCTGGGCACATGGCAACGAACGGATGGCCATCGTGGCCCCGCTCATCGGGGTCGGACTCTTCCTCACCCGGGCCTTTGGTCTGGTCCAGTTCCCGCTCCTGTTTCTGGGCGTCTGGTGGACAAAGAGGGCGCTGCAAAGCTGCGATCGCTGCTTTGTGAAGCAGTCCATGAGCGCCTGGGCGATTTTCCTGGTGGCCTCCGGACTCACCATCGGCAAAACGTCGCTGGAACTGGGCGAGTTCGCCATCGATGGGAAGTCTCGGTATCAGTTCATTCGTCTGGGGGCTCCCGACCTCACCACCGAAACGCCGGACCCCAACTACGAGGGGATCATGACCCCCGATGGGATGGCTTATGCCCCCGCAACGCCGTGGTTCACCCCACTGGAAGGCAAGTCGTTAGCGTTGGGGCAGGTCCGGAAGTACCTCCTGCGACAACGCCGCATCTGGTGGCAGTGGATCACTGGCCCCGTCCCGCCTTACACCCTGAACTTCTTTGATCCCTTCACACTGATGCTGGCAGGCGCTGGTCTGGTGCTACTTTGTCGGGGCACACTCCCGGCCTCCTGGCGACTCTGGCCTGCGCTCCTCGCAGCTCCTGCACTCGTCCAACCAGTCACTTTTGTCGAGCCCCGGTACTTTGTCAGCCTGTTGCCGCTGGCGATGCCCCTTGCCGCAGTCGGACTCACCAGCCTGGTTCGCTGGATGACGGAGCAATCCCGCGACCTGCTGGAGCCCCGGATGACGCAGGGCCTCGCCGCCAGCGCGGTCCTTGGGGCCGGACTGCTGATCCTGGCGCCGTATGCCAACTGGACCCGGGGTCCGGACGTGCAATACAACCCGCCGCTGGAGATGTCGAAGGTCCTCCAGACCGAGCTGGGGACGTCGTTGCCCGGCCGCATTTTTGACACGCCCGGCAATACGGCGTACTACCTGGGAATCGAGGGCTGGGTGATTCCGGATGTCGGGCCGGATCAGCTGATTGCGTTTGCGAGAAGGCATGGCATCGGCGCGCTGGTGATGGACGAGCGGATGGCCCGGGGCAAACATAACCGTCAACTGCTGCAGTTTTTGTATGACATCCCTGACGATTACCCCCAGTACGGCCTGCGATTGCTGGGGTGGCGAAACCTGCCGGAGGGTCGCAGCTGGCGGGTTTATGCCATAGAAGACCCCTTACGGGGGTCATAGCGGTCCGGCGGGGTGCGATAATAAGGGGACATCCAGGGACAGTCCCTTCGCGCCAAGGAGTCGCCTCATGCGCTCAGTGATCCTCGCGTCCATGCTCGCCAGTTGCCTTGCCCTCGGTACCCTGCCCGCAATGGCAGATGATGGCGTACCCCATCTCAATCAGGTCACGCTCTCCCAGCTCTCGCAGGTGGCGTCGGGCACGACCCCCCTGGAGCAGGTCACCATCACTTATGCCTATCAGAATCAGTGGGGCGTGAAGGAAACCTGGCAGATTCATGGGACCACGCTCTATGTCTGGAAGTCGGTCTACACCGCTGCCTACCACGACCAGGCCCGGGCGTTGCTGGCAGGTGGTCACAGCCTGAGCGACCTGCAAAGCAGCATCTTCGAACTCCCCTATGGCGACTATGACCAGTACTTCCGCGCCACCCTCACGCCGGCGCAGGTCCGGGCCGTGGCGCAGAGCTTCGCGACCCACCGGCTCCCCGATGCCCCCGCCCGGGTCGGCTGCGGCGAAAAGCACTGGGAGATCGCGCTGCAGATCAACGGTCAGCGGACCCACATCTTCGATGTCAATGCGCCGGGGAATCCGATCCTGGCGGCCTGCATCGATCCGCTACAGGACCTCTTCTCCAGCGTCGATGGCAGTCTCCAGCCCATCAATCAGCAGGAATTCGCCACCGCTTTCGTGGACCTGACCTCCGCCTCCCTTCAGGGAAGCTAGCGCCAGCCCTCGCACGGTCGCCAGGGACCACCGGATCGCCGGTGGGCCGGATATACTGCCGCTTACCGTCGGGAGGGGCGGGTCGAGTGCCCACATTTTCCTATGCTGGCAGACAGGCGTCGGGGGCTCCCTTGCGGGGGCAGATTGAGGCCGCCTCCCGGGAGCAGGCCCTGCAGCAACTGCATCAGCAGGGCATCATCATCACCCAGTTGAAAGAACCGATGGTCTTGCGACTCGGCGGCGGGAGCCCGGGCGGTCGTGGCGGCGCGGCCTCTGCCGGCGGAGGGTTCCTCCCTCGGGACCTTACCCCCCAGGGCATCTTCGATTACTTCGGCTTCACGGGAGTCTCGCAGAAGGATCTCGCGGTCTGGACCCGGAAGTTTTCGCAACTGCTCAAATCGGGACTGGTCTATGGACACATCTTCAGCATCCTGAGTGCGGAGACCGAGAATCGTCGACTTGCCCGCATTTCCGGTCAGTTGCAGGAAACTGTCAGCCGGGGCGAGGATCTGACCAGCACCTTCCGGAAGCATCCGACGGTCTTTCCCGCCGTGTTTTTGTCGATGGTCCATGCCGGTGAGGTGGCGGGACGCCTCGACCACATCATGCTCGAGCTGGCACATGTCTATGACAAAGAGGTCGAGCTTCGGGCGTCCATCATGTCGAAGATGTACTACCCCCTGGGGCTGCTGATTGTGTCGATGCTCCTGCTGGGGGGATTCATCACCTTCGTCCCGATGTTCATCGGCCCGGAAGGGGCGGCGATCTTCGGGCAGATGTTCTCGGCGGGCACCTACTTCGCGGTCCTCACTCTCTATGCCCTCCTGGCGCTGCTGTTGCTTTTCATCCGGACCCAACCGGGATACCGGATCTTTCGGGGCCTGCTGACCTATGTCCCCTATGTCGGGGTCCTGCTCAAGAAGTTGTCGCTCATCCGGTTTTGCCGTCTGCTGGCCGCGATGTGGGCGTCCGGGGTCCCGCTGCTGGAAGCCCTGGATGTCGCCGAAGAAACCGTGGCAGAGCCCTACCTGAAAGCCGGAGTCCGGGAAGCCGCCGAGCTGGTGCATCAGGGCGAGGATCTCACGGAGGCCCTGCGCGCCTCCGGTGTCTTTCCCCAGCGCGTCCTCTCAATGGTCCGGACCGGTGAAGTCGCCGGCAATCTGGAAGCCACGCTCATCAAGGTTGCCGAATACTACGAGCTCGAAGCCGAAGCCCAGGGGCACATTCTGGCGACCGCCGGGTACTTTGTGGTCTACGGGGTCATTGCTGCGACGGTCGCGATGTTCGTCATCCGGGCCTGGAGCGGCTACTTCGGCATCATCAGCGGATTCATGGACTCCTAAAAGTGCCGCACCCTCTACAATCTCAGCCGTGACCTCCCTTCCAGTCGCCATTCGTTATATGCCCGACCACGGGGGCGTGAATGCCATCCTCCCCGGACTGTTGGCGCGCCTGCGCGATGAAGGCTGTGACATCACAACAGTTACCGTGCCTCGGAGTGACATCACCACAAAGCCCGACAAGCTGCGCGATGTCAGCGCGCTGCTGGCCGACCAGCGGCTGGTCATTTCGCTGGGGGGCGATGGCACGCTGCTCTCCACCGCGCGACTGGTGGCGGGTTCGGGTGTCCCGGTCCTCGGACTCAATCTCAAGGGCCTCGGCTTCCTCACCGCCACCACGGCGGATCGTCACGCCGCAGCGCTCGACGCCTTTTTTAACGGGACGCTGGTCATAGAAGAGCGGCGGATGCTCTCCGTGGCCTACACCCAGGGCAACGACACCCTCCATCCCTTTCCCTTTGCTGCGCTCAATGATGTTGCCATCGTCCGGGGGGTCCCGACGCGAATGGTGCAGCTGGAAGTGCTGATTAACGGGGAGTTCCTCACGAGCCTGGAGGCCGATGGCCTCATCCTCACGACCCCCACGGGCTCCACGGCGTACAACCTGGCGGGCGGAGGATCGATCTTCTGGCCCGAACTCGATGTCATCGGCATCACGCCGATCATGCCCCACGCCCTCAGCATTCGTCCGGTGATCGTGCCCGGCGAAGCACTGATCGAGATCCGCGGACTCACCGGCTCCCGGGGGCAGCCCCATCTCTCCGTCGATGGCCACCCCGTGGTACTGCAGGGACCCTGTCCGAGAGTCCAGGTGACCCGTGCGGCGGAGCGGACCCTCCTGGCACGACTGCCGGGGACCCGCTTCGGCGATATCCTGCGCGAAAAGCTCGTATGGGGCGGACGCCTCCGCCACAATGGTGACTAGCTGCCTGATGAGGTGAACAAGCCTGCAAGCGTGAGCTACGCCGTCGGGAACAGCGGGTCCCGGGGGAGGTCGGCGCCCAGGGCACCAGCCCAGCGCTCGGCAGCGGTCAGCGGCTCCATAGCCTCCACCCGACACCCTGTCAGGGCTTCGTAAGCGAGCAACGTGTTCTCCATGAGCATCGCGACTGTCATGGGACCCACCCCGCCCGGCACCGGCGTGATGGCCGAGGCCCGGGGCTCCACCGACGCAAAATCGACATCCCCGATCAGCTTGTCGTTCACCACGTTGATCCCGACGTCAATGACGATCGCTCCCCGCTTGACCATGTGTCCCTGCAACAGCCCCGGCTGTCCTGCTGCCATGACGACCATATCAGCGGGGAGGGTCATCTCCGGAAGATGGGCGGTCCGGGAGTGACAAATGGTGACCGTCGCATTTTTCATCAGCAGCAGGGCTGCCAGCGGCTTCCCCACCAGACTGGAGCGCCCCACCACCGTCACATTCCGGCCGCTGATGTCGATGCCATAGGCCGCCAATAGCCGCAGAACTCCTTTGGGCGTACAGGGATGTAACCCCGTCTGGCCCAGCAGTAACAGACCCTGATTCAGTGCATGCAGCCCATCGACATCTTTGCGCGGATCAATGGCGGCGATGACAGCCCCGGAGGAAATGTGGTCTGGCAGGGGCATCTGGACCAGAATGCCGTGGACCGCAGGATTGGCATTGAGGGCCTGCACCAGATCGATCAGGTCGTCCTGGCTGATCGACGCCGGACACCGGATCGTCTCGGCATCGAGCCCCATTTTGCGCCCGATCCGTTCTTTGCCCGCGACATACCGAATGCTCGCCGGATTTTCGCCCACCAGGACCACCCGGAGTCCTACCGGGGGACAGCCCTGCGCCTGGTACGCCGCCACCCGCAGGCCAAGTTCCGCCACCAGCCGGTCCCGTACCGCGTTGCCGTTCAGAAGTGTCGCCATAGCGCCCCGGAGTCTAGCAGTCCCCGGCGACTCGCTGCCAGGCGTGGTGACACGCCTCACGCAGCGCGTCGATGCTGTAGCGCGCCTCAGCGCGGGTCCGATTCGCCGCGCCCAATGCCAGTCGCGTTTCTGGTGACAGGGACATCAGACTGGTCATGGCCGCCCGCAGCGCTTCGGGATCTTCCGCAGGAATCGTCTGATCCCAGGGGAGATCCGCCAGCATCTCCGGGATCGCCCCGACCCGGGTCGCGATCACGGGCAGGCCGCTCAGCATCGCTTCCACCATGGCTACCGGCAGCCCCTCGTAGTGCGATGGAAAGACCAGGGCATCCGCCCAGGCGTAGCCTTCGCATAAGGCATGGGGGGTCGCTTCCCCCATCAATCGCACAGGGGCACCCCGCAGCCTCGTGGCGGTGCCATCCCCCATCACCCGTCCATAGAGCCGGACTTCGGCGTTGAGTCCCTCCAATGCTGTCAACAGCTCCCAGATGCCTTTCGGGCGCTCGATGCGTCCGGCATAGACCCAGCGGAAGGGACGCGCTTCCGGCGTGTCGGGTCCGGGATGGGGCTGCACAGGCCAGTGCGAGGCATCGGCGACATTGGGGATCACCACACAATTCGCCGGGTCCACCCAGGATGAGAGCTGGGTGATCCAGCCGGGCGACAGGACCGCCAGGGCATCGATCTGCGTCATCACTTCGCGTACCTGCTGCTGTCGCGATGGCATCTGCTCATCGAACCAGGTGGCGAATTTGCCCGACTGCAGATGGAGGACTACACGCCATCCTGCAGCCCGACCAGCGGCGCAAAAATCAGCAGCGCGCCAGAAGTTGTCTCCCCAGGCAGTGACCATATGCAGAATTCCCGTTGATCCCTGCATCCGACGCGCCGCGTCCTCCAGCGCACGCTGATGCACCTGCTGCTTCACCAGCTTCGGACGCATCAGCGACTGGGGCACTCCCTCGCCCGGCGACAACCGGTCCACCGTCCAGGTCTTATCTACTCCCGGCGCAAAAGTCTGCGCGATGGTCAGCACCATACGTTCGAGCCCACCGACCGGTGGAGGGACCGGCCCGATAAGCAGCACCCGGTGCGGTGATGTGGCGGTCATGGAACGGCGACTCGCGGCATCTGCAGCGCCCGGTCGAAGACCTGCACGAATTCCTCAGCGAGGGCATCGCGGCTGTAGCGCTGCAGGAACTCCGGGAAGGTGGCCGGAGCAGGTGGCAGCAGCGGAGCATCTGACCCGCTTCCCAGCAATTGAGCCAGCACCACGGCAACCTCTTCCGGTGACTGCTCGCTGATGACCCGTCCGCCAGCGGTCTCACGGATCAGCTTCGCGATCGCACCATCCGGGCTGGCAAAAGCGAGCACCGGCATCCGGGCGGCCAGAAACTCATAGAGCTTGCCGGAGACCGTGTCCTGCGCCCGGGGGTCCTGCGGCATCCCCACCAGGACCCAATGACAGGCGCTGAGCCGCTCCAGGACCGCCCGGTGCTCCAGATACCCGTGATACTCCACGGCCCCGTACAAATCCGGACTCCCGATCCGCTGCAGGAACTCCTTGTTGCGCGGACCATAACAGTCGAGGCGGATCGCACCACGCAGGTCAGGACGCGCCGTCAGCAGGTGCGCCAGCGCTTCGATGCAGAGACTGATGTTGTACGCCCCATACATAGCGCCGGCGTATCCCAGTCGCCAGGGAGTTGCGGGTGATGGGGCGGCAGGAGGGGCTGGTGACGCCGGGAGTCCGGCGACATCCCGGGGATCGTATCCATTGGGAATCCAGACGAGCCGGTCGCCATTGAGGGAGTGCTCCATGCAACTGGCGAGCATCGATGTGTAGACCGTGGTGGTCACCAGTGTCGCGCCATGCAGGGTCCGCCCCTCATCCCGGACATCGGCGTTCGCCTCGGCATCCGTCGCGGGGCGATAAGTGAATCCGCGCCGCCACGGGTCACGAAAGTCGGCGATCCAGGGCGGACGTCGGTTGGGTGACAGATGCTCCAGTGCGGTCAGTACCGCCCGGTGCGCTGCCGGTGGCGGGGAGGACGAGAAGAAGAGATCAAAAGGCTGGCGGGCATGTTCATCCATGAGCCGGTCGGTGAGCTGATCCCATTGCACGGCGGAGTTCGCCGTGAGGCCAAGGGCCTCGAAGGCAAAGCCGAGCCGGCGCAACGGCCCCCGCTGCAGTCGACGCGCCGCGCTGGCCGGGATCCGGATGACGGGAAGATCCGGGGGGACCTCCACCAGCAGGGTCGGGTCCAACGACATCCCGGGGTTCTCCAGCGTGAAAACCACCGGACTCCAGCCATGCGCCTGCAGCCGGGGCGCTAGTTTCAGCGCCCGGAAGACCCCACCGCTCGATTCGGGGGGGAAAAAGGGGACCACCAGCGCCACACGGGGCATGGGGGGATGATACGCCCGGGCGGTACACTGACGGTTAACGCCTGCTGCCGGAGCTATCCGCCATGAGCCTCAACCTCGCTTTGCCCGCACAGGACCTGCTGGAAGCTGCCCTGCGTCGGTGCCTGCTCCAGTTCCCCGAATGGCAGCATCCCGGACTGCCGCTGGATCCGGATGCCACCGAAAGCTGTCGGGACCTGGAGCTCACGGTCACCCGGTCCTTCGCTCCCGCTGATCTCGACACGATCCTCGCTGATGAAGTGCGCCTCCACGGCCTGACCCTCTGGGCGCTCTATGCACTCCTCTCGAAGCCCTACATCATTCAGTTTCAGTCGCCGGGGGTCCGGTGGCGGGCTGCGCAATTGCCGCTGGTGACCATGGCGTCCAGACACGAGGATCGTGTGGAACTGGTCTGGCACTGGGTCGTGCAGTTCTGTGCCCCAACGGACACCGACAACATCTACCTCAATCGCATGGCCCCGGCAGACCTCCAGCTCACCCTCTTCTGAGCGAAGGCCGAACAACCCGCAGCGCTAGCGCAGATAGCCCGCCTGGGTCAGTAACAGCGACATCAGGTAATACGAATACCCCTGCAGATTGGCCGCCAGACTGAAGTTGGTCATCGCCCCGCCGATGAGAGCGATCCCCCAGGGATAGGCCACCCCCACGACTGAGCAGAGCACGCCCCAGCGCAACGCTTCGGCATACCACCCCCGGGCCTTTGCGGTCCCCAGGGGACCATAGGTCAGTGCGGCAAAGAGGAGCAGCACCGCCATCGGCGCGATGAAATACCGGGAGCCATAGCTGGTCCCGCCGTAGTTTTCAGTCCGGAGGAGCAGATAGAGAAAGCTGACGCAGGTCATACCGAGGAACCCGGCGGTCCAGGCCCGGAGGGCGGCTTCCTGCGCGGCGGTGACATCCAGAATTTGCTGCCAGTTTTTCTGCAGCAGCTTCCAGCCGATCCAAAATCCAAAGAGGAGCGTGGGGGTGTAGAAGAAGATGCCCCGGATACCGAAGAGGGAGTTAAAGATGTACCGCCAGCGGTACTGATCGAACAGCGTCGCGATGTACCCGCGTCGCTCCAGCACTTCCCCGTAGTACCCCCGGACCGCCGTCAGCACATAATTCTCGGCTTTGGTGTAAATCGGGCGCCAGTCACCGATCATTACCCAGTTGCAGACAAAGTGAATGCCGACCGGAGCGAGGAAGCCGAGGAGGAGCCAGCCGGTCTCCTGCAACTGCCGCGACTGCCAGCAACGGACTCCCGTCCAGCTCAGGAGCGCGACCACGAAGGGGGCGGCCCCCACGATGTCGCAGGCCAGGGCGAACCCCGCCATCAGCCCCGCCAGCATCAGATTCCGCCAGGCGGGTCCAATGTTGCGGGTGGTCCGGAGCACCAGGATGAAGGAGTAGAGCCCCGCGATCCCGGCGATCGTGTGATTCTGGAAGATCGTGGTGTACGGCAGATAGAGACTGCCGATGGCGAAACTGACGACTCCCAGAATCCGCCATCTCGGGCTCAGTCCAAACTCCTGCAGCGTGTTGTAGAGCAACACCGACGCCCCCGCGAGGGGGAGTCCCATGAGCAGGAGCGTAATCAGGTAGTAGATCGTCGGGGCCTGCAGTTCATTGAAATACGACCAGCCCAGCAGATGGTGCATCGGCCAGTAGAGTACGGCCCCAAGCGCACTTAACAGCGGAGGCTTGGTGGAGTAAAAATGCTCCCCCACAAAGACCTTGTCGCCGGTCCAGTACCCCAACGACGTGTTATCAATGGCCCAGGTCTGCTGCTCCACCAGCGACTGAATCGTGGCGAAGCGCGCCTGGTCGTTCCAGGACCCCGGACGTTCTGGGGTCCCGTAGCCCTTGGTCAGCACGATCAGGAGCGCGAAGATGCCGAGGAAGACCGCGAGACGTTCTTCCCACCGTGCGACAGTAATCCCGAGAGCGGTGGGCTGTCCAATGGTCAGCCCCCCCTCCACCCGCTCGTCGACGGGTCCTGGTGGCGGTGCGGCTTCGGCTGGTGCTGATGATGGTCGCTTGCGACGTCCCATAAGGCTGCTAAGGGTACCAGCAGCCGCCCCAAGGCCTCCTAAGACAACGTAGTTCGCGGTACAGTGAAAGGTACTCTCGACCGGGGACTCACGGTCCCTCAGGTGGTCGCATTCCAGACCATCCGTGCACTCAACTCAGGAGGCATCGCCCATGCTGCCCCGCACCCGAACCCCTTTCTGGATCTGGTTCCTCTGTCTGACATCCGTCCTCGGCTGCCAGCGTCAGACCCCGCCCTCCCTCCCCCCGACACCTGCAGCACTGCCTGGTACGGCAGCGCTCCCGCCGGATGTCATGGATGGCGGGGCGTGGCTCCTCCAGCTCGACCCGGCATCGCTGGAGGCGACCCTCGCGCCCGAGCGGACAGCCACGGCCATCGGCGACACCTATCACGAGATCGGCGTGACCAAAGCCCTGCGGGACCGGGGGGCCTTCCGGGTCGGGGGGGTGCGGCGCATCGCACCGGACACCATCGGGGTCACGCTGAGTGCGACCCATCCCTTCCCGCTGGCCACCCGCCCGGACCTCTCCGTCTTTAATCTCAAGGTGCATGTCATCGCCGAGGGGGACACCCAGTTTGGTCCGGGCCTGATCCTGCGCCCCGACCTCCTCCTCAACGCCGACGGCTATTCCGCCCTGTGGGACTCTCAGGCCGATGCCGTGTTTCCCACCGTCGCGACCCTTCATCCATTCCGGCTCCTGAGTGAGGACGTGTCGCGACCCGCCAGCTTTGATCCCTTCGCCCCCAGTGGGTACAACGTCTGGGCACCGGGCGCGACAGCCACCCAGGAGCTGGTCTTGCGCCTGCCGGACACCGGCACACCGGTCGCGTTGCGGCTCTACCTGACAGCCGACTATGGGCAGTCTGCGACCCGGGCGACTCGTCAGACCCCCGTGTATGAACTCCCCCGCTTCGCTGGGAAGGCTCCCTGGCGCATGGTGATCCGGGAACTGGAAAATAATCTCGCCACCAACGACCGGGACTCCTGGATTCTGATCGAAACCGATACCTGGGACTGGGGACACGCCCTTGGCCTGGGCACCGATGTCATCGCCCTCACCTGCTCGATTCCCGCCCTGGGTCCCCCGGTATCGGAGCTCATCGCGCCCACCGACCTGGCCGATCCCCTCCCCTTGAGCTTTCAGATACTGAATGAACGGGCCGCCCCGGAGGGGCTGCACTGGGGGTTGCTCACCGCCACTGATGGCGCGGCGGCCGGACCCGCCCTTAAAGATGATCTCGTCACCCCCTTTACGGTCAGCAACTACCACACCTATCAGGTCTTTCCGGTGCTGGTGGGCCCTCCGACCGGGGGGCAACCGACCGCCGTGATTTCAGCGCCTTGTGAGAATGTCACCTGGTGGGCCGCAGATGTGGAAATCGCCTTCTCGGGTGCAGGGAGTTTCGATGATGAAACACCCCCGGATCTCCTGATCTACGAATGGGACATCGACTATCAGGGGCTCCCTTCCGGCTTCGAGGTCGACCGCTCCACCCGGGACATGACCTGGACCCCCATCCCCGGCGATGCCGGCCTGCGGGTCGTCGCGCTGCGGGTGACCGACGAAGACGGGCTTACCAACATCGCGACCTACGATGTCCGGGTCGCGGCAGTGCCCGGTGGTCCCTTCACGAATCGCACCAATCTCACGAACACTCCAGACCGGACCGAGGACATCGGGCGGGCGCAGACCGGCTTCGACCGGGATCACATGGTGATTGACGCCGATGGGAACGTGCACATCTTCACGCTGGTGACGTTCTTCGATACCGAAGTGACCTCGTTTAACTTCGCCACACAGGAAGCCACGGGCCCGACCCTGCTCTATGAAACCGAGTACCTCTACAGCGTCCCGATCGTCCGGACCGCCCCGGACGGCACCATTCATCTCCTCTACATGGCTGCCGATCGATTCAACGACAACGGCTACGCTCGGCCCTCCATTGGCTGGCGGACCTACGACCCGGTGAGCAGGACCGCCAGCGATGAGACCATCATCGCAGAGTGGTTTACCCCCAACCCGCAGGAACCGACCACCAACATTCCGCACATGCAGGGCATCAGTTTCGACATCGATGCCAACAATCAGATGTTCGCGGTCTACGAGGAATGGTGGGCCGACTCAGTTCCCGGCAACGAACTGCGGTCCTATGCCCACAATATGTTCACGATCCGGGGAACCAGTGCTGGCGGCTGGGAAGACCCGGTGATCGTCCCCTGGACCACTTATACGTCCCGGGGGGATGCCTTCGGTTCCGCCGGCTGGAAGCGGGCACGTCCGGATGTCCGGGTCACTGACGACCAGGTGTTTCATCTGGTCTACCTCTACAACCCGGACGAGGACATCGATGGCCCACTGCCGGTCTGGCATCGCACCTACGATTTCGCTGGCGATTCCTGGGGAGATGCCCGCATCGCCCTGGATGACACGAGCAATCGCACCTACGCCCAGTTGCAGTTGTTCCCCGCCCCTGGCGGCAATCTGGTGTTGACCCACCAGACCTTCATCAGCAACATCTGGTTTCAGCGCTGGACCAAATCGACCGATACCTGGCTGCAGCCGGTGGCGATGGCGGATCCCACCACGAACGGCGGGCTCATTTATCTCAATCTCCCGACCGCCGCCGTCACGCCGGATGGCACAGTCTTCATCGCGTTCCAGTCACTGAACTCGCCGGTGGATCTCGAGGAGTTCTACTACAAGTGGTTCCCCTTCGATGCGACCCCCGACGAGATCTTCAACGCGCCGAATGTCCCGCTGGTTCCCTGCATCGGACCCGAAGGGCAGCGGGAACCACAGATGGTGGTCGACCCGGCCCGCGACCGCCTCATCCTGGTGTACGAAGACCCGGAGGATGTCCCGGCGAACGACCTCTGGCTTGCCTGGAAGCCACTGCCGTAACTGACCGGCCATGGGCCAGCAGCGACCGGTACAATCCAGTTCATGCGACCCACGACTCTGCTGTGGCTGCTGGTCTGCAGCCTGTTGTTCGCCACACCGGCCCGGGCTGCCGGCCTCACCATCTGCGTGGTGGACACCAGCCGTCCGATGCAGGAGCGCTGGGGCGGCCAGCGCAAGTGGGATCTGCTCACCACCTATGTGATCAACGTAGTCCGCAATGTCGATGTCCGCGACCAGGTCGCGGTTATCGGTTTTGGCAGCGACCGTTGCGAGCCGACTCTGCTCCTCGCCCAGACGGATGCCCTGATGGCGGCCAGCAGCATCGAGGGGCGTCTGGCTGGCGTGGTGCCCGGGGGCGACCGGGCTCTGGTCGGCGGACTGGAGTCAGCACTCCTCCTGGCCAGCGAAAGCCGCGCCGACACCATCCGCATCCTGGCCTTCACCAGCGGGGTCGATCAGTGTCGCGAAAATCTCAGGAGCCTGACTGGACGAACGTCGCGTATCAGCGGGCTGAATCTCCAGCTCTTCGGGCTGGACATGATGTCTGATCTCGCGCTGGAACTGACCGAGGGGATCGGGCAACTGGGCGGAACCTTCCGCCCGTTCGATGGCCCGGAGGACTTCACCGCCACCATCGGGCAGGTGCAGGGACCGAGCCGCGCCGGACTCCAGGTGCTGATCAATGCCCCCCCCAGCGACAGTGGTGATCTCAGCCAGATGGCCCGACTTGAAATCTACGCCGAGGGTGGACGCCAGCCGATCTGGACCCAGTCCGTGAGTGGGAGTACGGTCATTGATCTGCCGATGGGGAAGTACGACGTCATGGCCCGCTTCGGCGCAGAATCCCGATGGCGTCGCGGACTCGTAGTGAGCGGCTCAAATCCCACGGTGGTCCAGTTCGACTTCGCTCAGGGTGTCGGACGCATCCGGCTGGAGCTCGCCGATCCGATGGGGAATCCTATTCCGGGCGATGTCGTCATTTATGAGCGGGGGAGCGACGTGGAAATTGCCCGTCAGCGCGGACAGGCTCAACTCGCCCTCGACCTCCCGCCAGGGAGCTATCGGGCAGAAATCACCGTCGGCTCGGAGGTCATGGAGCAGGATTTCGAGGTCGGCGAGGGGGATCGGCGCACCATCGGCCTGATGGTCGAGGCCGTTCTGGGACAGGCCCTCATCAGTCTCAACAATCAGGACCTGATGCCGGTCAACGGCGACCTCTATCTCTATCACGGCGAGTCGGGGGATCTGCTGGAGACCTGGACCAGCACCTCCTCGGTCCGCGCCAGTCTCCCGGCAGGCGACTACGAAATCACCGCCCGGGTCGGGACCATGGAGGAAACGCTGACATTCAGCATCGCCGAAGGGGACGAAACCCTGGTGGAGTTCGAACTCCAGGTGCCGATGGGCTCACTCTATGTCACCCTGCGCGACTCCGCCCGGCAGTCGGTCTATGGCACCCTGCGGGTCTTCGATAGTCAGGGGAACGAACTTAAGTACTACGAGCTGGAACTCTTCGAGGATTCCGATTTCAGCTTCGATCTGCCGGTCGGCACTTACAGTCTGCGGGCGACGGTCGATGGTGTGACCCGGACCTCCTCTTCCGTGCAGGTCCGGGAAGACGAAGAGTCCGAGGTCATCATCGAGTTCCCCCGCAGCGATCGCGGCCTCGACGATTAACCCTCGTTCCCGCCACGCTCCAGGAGGGAGGTGATGCACATCCATGGATGAAGAACGTACGGAGCAAGCCTCACCACGCAAGCGGGAACAGGCCCGCCGTCGTGGAGAAGGCCCCCGCAGCAAAGAGCTGACCGATGGGTTCAACCTGCTCGCCGGGTTGCTGGCTCTCTGGCTGTCGATTTCCTATGGCCTGACCCAGTCCGGGTATCTGCTCACGGACACCCTCCTCAATCTGGGACCCCGGGAGTACGACTCCGGTGCCATCGGCGGCATCTTCACCTACATCGTCTCCCGCTCCCTGATCCTCTGCGCCCCGGTGATGCTGATGGTCCTGCTCATCACGGGACTGGTGAATGTGCTGCAGGCGGGGTTCATCTTTTCAGGCGAGAAGCTCCAGCCCAACTTCGGCAAGCTCAATCCGATCAAGGGTTTCCAGCGCATTTTGTCGCTCAAGGGCGCGGTCGAGACCCTGAAGAACATCATTAAGCTCATCATCGTCGGCGCGGTCCTCTACACCTACCTGCGCGACCACTGGATCGAACTGGTCAGCAGTGTCACGCTCCCCCCCATTGGACTGGTCACGCTCTACAGCCGCATGGCCTTCGAGCTCGGCCTGCGACTCGTCCTCTTTCTGCTGGCACTGGCCATCGCGGATTACTTCTATCAGCGGTGGGAGTTTGAGCGGGGCCTGCGGATGACCAAGCAGGAAGTGAAAGAGGAACTGAAGCAGTATGAGGGAAATCCCCTGATTCGACAGAAGATCCGCCAGCGGGCCCGGGAGATCGCTATGACCCGGATGCTCGCCGAAGTCCCACAGGCCGATGTGGTGGTCACGAACCCAACCCACTACGCGGTGGCGTTGCGCTATGCCGAGGAACTGGGCGCACCGACAGTCGTGGCGAAGGGGGTCGATGCCGTCGCGCTCCGGATCCGGGTCATCGCCCAGGAGCATGAGGTCGCCATCGAGGAGTCGCCGGAACTCGCCCAGACCCTCTGGAAGACCGTGGAGGTCGGAGAGCAGATTCCGGTGGAACTCTATGAGGTACTCGCTGAGATTCTCGCCCGGGTCTACGCTGCCAAAGGCCAGGCCGCCGCTGCATAGCGACTTCCCGTTGTCGCCCTCCATCACACGTTCCCCCTGATACACTCCCCCTTCTGTGCGACTGGCACGCCACGCCGGCGCTGAAAGGAGTCCTGCCCCATGGCCGATCTCTTCGAGCAGGTCGTCAATCTCTGCAAACGACGCGGCTTCATCTATCAGTCGAGCGAAATCTACGGTGGCCTGGCGGCCACGTTCGACTACGGCCACCTTGGGGTGGAACTCAAGCGGAATGTTCGCGACTCCTGGTGGCGGGCGATGGTCCGTGAGCACGAGGAAATCGTGGGCATCGAGACCTCCATTCTCATGCACCCCAATGTCTGGGTCGCCTCCGGCCATGTGAACGAGTTCCACGACCTCATGGTGGACTGCAAGTCCTGCCGGGCGCGCTTCCGGGTCGATCACCTCCCGACTCTTGCCGATGGCCAGCCCGACCTGAGCAAGTGCCCCACCTGCGGCAACAGGGAGACCTTCACCGAGCCCCGCAATTTCAATCTGATGTTCAAAACGACCGCCGGGGCCGTGGAAGGGGGCGGGCAGGACCTCTATCTCCGGCCGGAAACCGCGCAAGGGGCCTATGTCGACTTCAAGCTGACCCAGGCGGCCGCGCGACTGAAGCTCCCCTGCGGTATCGCCCAGATCGGGAAGTCCTTCAGGAACGAGGTCACCACCAAGAGCTTCATCTTCCGCTCCCGGGAATTCGAGCAGATGGAGATGGAGTACTTCGTGAAGCCGGGCACTCAGGGAGAGTGGTTCGACTACTGGGTCAACGCCCGCTATGACTGGTTCCACAAAATCGGCATCACCCCGGACAAGCTCCGCCTCCGTCCGCACGAGACCGCGGAGCTGGCGCACTACGCCGAAGCCTGTACCGATGTGGAATATCTCTACCCGAACATCGGCTGGGGCGAACTGGAAGGGATCGCGTCACGGACCGACTTCGATCTCAAGGCCCATGCCACCCACTCCGGCAAGGACCTGAACTTCTTCGATCAGGAAGCCAACGAAAAGTACATCCCTTATGTGGTGGAGACCGCGGTCGGGGTGGACCGGACCGTCCTCATTGTGCTGCTGGACGCCTACCACGAGGATGAAGTGGAAGGCGAAAAGCGGACCGTACTAAAGCTGCACCCCAGCCTCGCCCCCGTCAAGATGGCGGTGCTCCCCCTGCAGAAGGACGAGCGGATTGTCGCGATGGCCCGGGGGCTATTCGATCAGCTCAAGCGGCACTGGTGCCTGGAGTACGACCTCTCCGGCAACATTGGCCGACGCTATCGCCGGCAGGACGAAATCGGGACCCCCTGGTGCGCCACCATCGACTTCGATTCCCTCGAAGATCAGTGCGTCACCATCCGCGACCGCGACACCCTGCAACAGGAGCGACTCCCCATCGCGGAAGTCGAAGGCTGGCTGCGGAGCCAACTCGACTCCTAGCGGCTCGCTCCTCTCGCTTCCAGCTGCTCCAGGGCACTGAGCCACTCCCCTGGCGGGTCCGGGACCAGCATCAGCAGGTCGCGGACCCGCTTCGCCGCCATCCCCGCCCGTTGTGCCGCCCCCCGTTGCTGCCAAAGCGCGCCCAGCCAGAGGAGAGTCGGGATCAGGTCCGGATGCTGACGCCCCGCCTGCTGCTCCCGCAGCCGCAGCACCCGCTCCAGATAGGTCGCGGCATCGTTGAGCGCACCGCGTCGTTGCTGCACCCGGGCCAGTTCCTCCAGCGGGGCAATCAGTGCCGGATCATTGGCTTCATACTGCGCCAGCATCTCCTGCAGATGACTTTCCATCAAACGCGCTGCAGTATCGAGATCCCCCTGGTCAGTGCTGTACTGCGCCTGCAACGGACGGAGTGCCCTGACCTCCGGATGATCCGCCGGTAACAGACTCGCCTTTTTGGTTGCTGCATCAAGGGCTGCGGTCGCGACTTCCGCCTGGCCCAGGCGTCCTGCCAGCACTGCCTGTTGCCGCCAGAGGCGCACCAGGTCCGCCGGACTCGCCTCCCCAGTCGCTTCCACCAGCTGCAGCAATTCGCCCCGACGCTCCAGCGCCAGGGCCAGCTGGCCGGTCCGTTCCAGATGCGCGATGCGATTTTCCAGTACGGGTACACAGGCGGGATGACTGGCCCCGTGGCGTCCGCAGACCAGCAGCCACGCCCCCTCGAGGAGTTCCCCGGCTTCGTCGTGCCGTCCGCGACGCTCCAGCAGGAGCGCCAGATTGTTGCGCAGGATCACCGACTCATCGGCAGTGTCGTCATAGTCCCCCAGCACCCGCAACGCTTCCCGATAGTGATGCTCCGCTTCCTGCCAGAGCCCCAGGGACTCCTCGATGCTTCCCAGCCGCTGCAGGGTCTGGGCGAGCATCGACTCCGTCGTGGTCCGCAGACGGGTCCGGATGTCCAGGGCGCTCTGTACCGCCTGCAGCGCCAGTTCCAGCTCTCCGCTCGCCTGCAGCACCACTGCGAGATTCATCAGCGACGTCGCGGCTTCCGGCGACTCTTCCCCCCGGACCACCTGCCAGCGGGCGTGCGCCTCAGTGAGTAGCGTACGGGCTGTCACCAGATTGCCCTGCTGATGCAGCATGAGTCCCAGATCGTTCAGGAGTCGTGGGAGTTCTTCGGGCTGTTCGGGAGCCCGCTTGCGCCAGATCGCGAGGGCTTCCTGAAAGGCGGCAAGCGCCGTGATCTCATCGCCGCGATCCCGGGCGAGTCGCCCCAGACGAGCCGCGCGCAACCCGGGGTCAAAGCCCTTCCCAGACATCTTGGTGAGCATCTGCTCCTGGGACTCCTGGGTCCGGTGGAGCAGCGCGCTGAGTCCCAGATGCTTTGCGAGGTGCGCGATCCGCTCCGCCTGCACATACTGCTGTGCCAGGGCACTGCCCCCCCAGGGAGCCTGCTCCAGCCGCTGCGCGGCCCGCGCTACCATCGTGCCAGCGTCTTGCGATAGCCCCGCTTCCAGCGCGACTTCCGCCATGGTCAGCATGGTGGCCGTGAGCAGGGGATCCGATGCGCTCAGTAAGGTCTCCCGGATTTCCAGCGCGATTTCGAGGCATTCCAGGGCGCTCAACGGGTCATGGATCGCGACATACTGCCGACTCAGATGGACCAGTGCTCCCGCCCGGTCCCCCTGCGACAGCCCGGGCAGCCGGATGAGGGCTGGTCGATGCTGCCCGAGTCGGTGCGCCAGTTCAGACTTCTCGATCCCGAACACCAGCTGCAGCAGGGTGATCTCGAAGTTCGATGGCATCTGGTCAGTCCCACTTCCATCGTCATAGCGACTCTGCAGATCAAAGTACGGCAGTCCACCAAAGAGGCTCGGGACATCGCAGGACTCCACCCGGAGGCCCAGCATCGGACGGACCCCGAGCAGATGATCCTTGAGGACCGTCAGCCAGATCGCCCGGGGCATCCCGGTGGTGAGGGCATGACGCGAGAGGAGTCCCAGGACCGCCTGACTCTGTTCGAGCTGCTGTTCGATCCGCGCCGCCAGTTCCCCGACCTCGGTCCCCGGCAGTTCCGCGCGCCAGAGCGCGACATCGGAGTCCCGGTTCCCCTTCCGAAGGACCCCCTGCAGCCAGCGGGCATGCGGCTCATCGCTCGCTGCCGCCACAATCAGCCACTGATACCGGGTGGTCTTTTTGCTCATCGGACCGGCTAACAATACCCGCACTTCCAGCGGGTCCGTACAATCTCAGGATGCAGGCGATTCTCATCGCAGGGGGGGCCGGGACCCGTCTGCGTCCCTACACCCTCCACACGCCGAAGCCGCTTCTGGCACTCTGCGGACGTCCAGTGATGGAGTATCAGCTGGACCTCCTGAAGCGGGCGGGCATCACGCAGGTGGTCTTCGCGGTCGGCGTCATGGCCGACCAGGTCCGGGAATACTTCGGCAATGGCGATCTCTTCGGGATGCAGTTTCGCTATGCCATCGAGCCGGAACCCCTGGGGACGGCAGGCGCGATCCGGAACTGCCTCCCCCTGCTGGATGGCGAGACCACCCTGGTCTTCAATGCCGATATCCTCACCGATGCCGACCTCGCGGCGATCCTCGCCGCGCACCGGGCCTCCGGCGCGGAGGCGACCCTGACCCTGACCCCTGTGGACGATCCGTCGCGCTACGGTGTCATCGTCCTCGATGGCGACCGCCGGGTCACCGCGTTCATTGAAAAGCCCCCCGCTGGCACGGCCCCCTCGAATCAGATCAATGCAGGCATCTATGTCCTCGAAGAGTCGGTCATCCGCGACATCCCGGATCACCGGGCGGTCAGCATCGAACGCGAAACGTACCCGTCCATGATCGCCACCGGACGGCAGGTCCGGGGATTCTCCTGGACCGGCTACTGGCTCGACATTGGCACGGTTGAGAGCTTCCTGCAGGCGCACTGGGACCTGTTGCATCGTCGGTGCCACGCAGCCCTCCCCGCCGCCGAACCATCTCCCGGACTCTTCCTGGGGATGCCCCTCCCTGATGGAGTACAGGTGGAAGGCCCAGCGTTCATCGATTCGGGCGTCCGCTTCGATGGCCCCTGTCAGATTGGCCCCGAGGTCTGCTTCAATGAAGGCGCTCGCATCGCACCGGGGGCGGTGTTGCAGCGGGTGGTTGCCCTGCCAGGAGCCCGGGTCCCGGCCGGGACCTGGACCAATGAAATCTTCGGGGCGGATCACGACTAGCGGCTGCCGTGACAGCAGCCGCCCGGTACTCATCAATGCGTGTCCCGTTCGCTGCGGCGACTCACTCGATGTTCAGTCGCAGCGTCGCGAGGGGAACTACGGCCGGTGGGTCGGCTGGCGTTGTCTGCAGCATCACGAGGCTGGCTTCAGCTGTCGCGGCATCACTGAAGCGATACCAGAGCTCCACGCTTTCCGGAATCCAGGGCTTGATCGTGATGCGCACCTGATCGCCAGCACCATCGCAGGCGAGAGCGACACCCGTCTCTTCCGGACCCAGAGGAGCTGATGACGGAAGCACCTGGTAGCTGGCGGGGGCCAGGCGCAGAGCCGCCAGCGCCTGGTCCCACGAGTCGGGCCAGGTGCCGTATTCCTGACGATAATGAGTAAGCAGCGCCTGAGTGCTGACGCGGAGCGCACCCACCGCCCGATCCCGCATTTCACCGGACACATTGAGGTAACTCATGACCGGATAGGTCTTACCCTGCGCGACCTGGCTGCTCCGGAACTCGAGCAGCTCGACCCGGGGTGTCCGCTCCAGCCCATGCACACTGATAAAGGTGTCAGTTTCCGCCTGCCATTCTGGTGTGCGCGCGATCTGCAACGTCGCCGGGGTTAACGGAGAATGACGAAGCGCTTCCGGAAAGCCAAACGTCACCTGGTCCGCCGCAGCAAAGACACCAACGGCATCGGACTCCAGCGGTGACATGCCATCCCAGGCGATGAGCCGCGCTGGCTGCTGATTGGCGGTAGTCGGGACATGACACAGCAGTCCACTGTCGATCAGGGCCTGCCCCGATGCGGGCCATTCCCCCGTCGCCACGAAGTAGTTCCTGACGCTGTTTTTGTATTCCTGGCTCAGCACCATGGAATGCCGCATATCCGGGGTCAACAATGATGAGGTCGAGGCGGCCTCCTCGCCGGACCGGTCCGGCACGGCAGCGCTCGATGGGGCGGGAGCGGTGGACTCCGGTCGCTTCGTGCTCTGGCATCCCAGCAGCAGAGCGGTGGTGACACTGGCAGTCGCCAGCAGGCTCATCAGAGATCGCAGCATGGTTACAGACTCCTTTGATGGGGAACAGTTAACAGAGGACAGATGGCCTGACTCCCGTATGAGGAGATACCGACCCTACTCTTCAGGTTCACAGCACTCAGGGTTGCTTTCAGGGCAATCTGCAACCAGTGCAAAGGTCCCCCCAGGGCAGGAACCTTGATTGCAGATCCCAGGCGGATTGAGGCACCAGTAGTCGCACTTGCGATTGCCGAGTGGGAGGCTGACGGTATCACAGGCTCCGATATGCACGGTCCCGCCGAACCTGGGCTCGGGACATTCGCTATCTTCGCCAACACACTCGATAAATCGAAGCTCGGTTCTACGCAGAGTGCCACCCCGTGAAAGCAGGTGCCAAACGAGCACTCCGGAATACAGGGCCAGACTGTGTAGTTCGCTTCAGGCACAAGCTCGTAGCAACAGCCTGACGCGAGCACTGGCCGCACCGCCAGCACCGGAAGGGCGCTCAATGGACAGAGCGCGATGATAAGGACTTGGCGAAGCCAAGTCTGTGATGGTCGAGTGATGGTTGAGATGTGATCCATGTGCGCCAATCTTACCCAGATTTTTTTTGGTCAAGGACTCTTCGGAGCATCTCCCCTCATGTTGGGGATCTACTTGCGATTGAGCCTTGGGACCATCAACTCACCCGGTCCCCTCACGCCCTCCGCTATCATCGACCTATGGCACACCAACTGACCGCCCTCATCTCAGTCTCGGACAAGGCGGGACTGGAAGAGTTTGCCCTGGGGCTGGAACGCCTCGGTGTCCGCCTCCTGGCCACCGGCTCAACCGCCCGCTTCCTGCGCGATTCCGGGCTGACGGAGGTGACCGATGTCAGCGATTACACCGGCTTCCCCGAACTGCTGGGCGGACGTGTCAAGACCCTCCATCCCCGCATCCATGCCGGCATCCTGGCTCCAGACACCGATGAGGCATCGGCGGAACTGGCGACCCATGCGCTGGACCGGATCGATCTGGTGGTCGTCAATCTCTATCCCTTTGAGCAGACCCTGACCATCGATGGCGTCTCTGAAGCCGAGCTCATTGAGCAGATCGACATCGGCGGCCCCACCCTCCTGCGAGCCGCCGCCAAGAACTTCCAGCGGGTCGCGGTGATTGTCGACCCCGAGGACTATCCGCTTCTCCTGGAAGAGTACCAGGACCGGGGAGAGCTGGAACTCGCGACTCGTCGGGAACTCGCCCTCAAAGCCTTCGACCGCGTGACTGCCTACGACATCGCCATCGCCAACTGGCTCCGGGAGACCACCCCCGGTCCCGATGCCGATGAACTCCCCGACCGCCTCTTCTACTCGTTCCGGCGTGTCCAGGGGCTCCGCTACGGGGAAAATCCGCATCAGCCGGCTGCGCTCTATCGCGAGCGGGGTGCCCATCCGGTCTTCTATGACGGCATGGAAATCCGCCAGGGGAAGGAGTTGTCGTACAACAACCTCCTGGACCTCTCCGCCGCGCTGGGGCTGCTGGGGGAGTTCCCGGACCAGCCCGCAGCGGTCGTGATCAAGCATGGCAATCCAGCAGGCGTCGCGCTGGCGGCCGATCCCCTCACAGCGTTCCAGCAAGCCTGGGCTGGCGACCCCGTGGCGGCGTTCGGGAGTGTCATCGCCATCAATCGCCCCCTGGACCGGGAGCTCGCGCTGGCTCTGACCGCCAATTTCGTGGAAGTCATCGCCGCGCCGGGCGTTTCAGGGGAGGCAGCGGACATCTTTGCCATGAAGAAGAATCTGCGTCTGTTGTGTCTGGAGCCCGACTGGGACTCCCGCCCCTGGCCGGCGTATCACGTCCGGGGCACGCCCTTCGGGTATCTGCTGCAGCGCTGGGATCGCGAGCCAGCATCGGCGGCGGTGGACTGGCGCTGTGTCACGTCACATCAGCCCACCGAGGCGCAGCGGGCGAGTCTGGCCTTCGCCTGGCGCTGTGCCCAGCATACGGCGAGTAATGCCATTGTCCTGGCGCAGGGGACCGAGCTGGTAGGGGCGGGCTGCGGGCAGCAGTCGCGCATCAAGAGCTGGGAGCTGGCGATTCAGCAGGCGGGAAGTCGGGCCAAAGGCGCTGTGGCGGCGTCGGATGCGTTCCTGCCGTTCCCGGATAACATCGAGCTGGCAGCCCAGGCGGGCATTGCCGCCATCATCCATCCCGGGGGGTCGGTGCGCGATGCCGAAGTCCAGGCGGCAGCCGAAGCGGCGGGGATCGCGCTCCTGGTCACCGGGTGGCGTCACTTCCGGCATTAGCACCATGAGTCGAGGGCAGCATTGCTGAATTAGAGCGCCCTGCGGTCCATTTAGCGAAAATCGACAATCCATCGGAGGGGCGACCCCCGGTCGCCCGGCACCCCGACGCCCCGTCGGTGGGTCCCCGGGCCGCCACAGCCCGGCACGCACACATCCCCACTTTTCGCTATGCGCCAGATACCGTACAATGCACCTTCGCCCTCACAGGCGGGTACCGCCCGGTACCCTCCCCCAGCCTGCAGGGTCCGCAGCAACGTCAGGGTTCGGGCGGTGGCGCAGCCCGGTAGCGCACTAGTCTGGGGGACTAGGGGTCCCGAGTTCAAATCTCGGCCGCCCGACCAGCCATCCGGCAGGGTCCTGTTGCAGTCGTATGACATTTCGCTTCCGGTCGTTGCCACGCCGGGAGAGGGGACGCAGACTGCCTGACGTGATGGCCCCGATCCCGGATGCCGGCTCCTCACCGTACGCCCCACCTGCCAGGGAAGTGTCCTGGCTGCGGCTGATCGGGCGCTGCGATGTTGCCCTCCTCGCGGCGGTGCAGGCACGACGCTCCCCCGCCAGCGACCGTTGGGCGGTCTGGGCCAAATGCCTCGGCGATGGCCGGTACACCCTCCCGCCAGTCCTCGTGCTCTACTTCGCCAGTCTCCCGACCGGCTGGATGTGGGGACAGGAAACCGCACTCCTCGCGTTCGTCAACTTTTTTTTCGCCGGCCTGATCACGCAAACGCTCCACATTCTCACCCGCCGCTACCGCCCAGACCGGGGGGTCGGCCCGCTCATCTTTGAGGGGGTGCAACTACGGTCGAAGCATCGGTCCTTCCCCAGCGGACACTCGACTGTCAGCTGGGCGGTCTTTGCGATCTTCGCCCTCCGGTGCTGGCCCGCCTGGTGGCCCCTGAGCATTCTCTGTCTGTTGTTGCCACTGGCAACGACTTACTCCAGGCTTAATGACAATGCCCATTGGCCCAGCGATGTCCTCACCGGGAGCCTCATCGGACTCGGAACCGCCATGGCGTTGGTCGCCTGGGTCTAGCGAGCAGCTGCGATGCAGGAGCGCTGTCAGGAATTGCCCACGGATTTACGGGTGGTCTTCCGGGTGGCCGCTTTCTTCGCTGCGGGCTTCCGCTCCCGGGCCAGTTCCTTGGGGTCGACAATCGCGACCCCATTCTCGTCCTTGCCCGGCATCGACCAGGTGACAAAGTCGCAGGTCGGATACCCCGAGCAGCCATAGAACGCCTTCCCGGCGGCGCGTCCCTTGGAGACCCGTCGCTCGCTCAGGAGCTGGCCGCACTTGGGGCACTTGATGTCGAGGGTGTAGGGGAGCAATCCCTTGCAGGTGGGATATGACTCACAGCCCCAGAAGCGACCGGCGCGCGAGTTCCGCAGGACCAGCTTCCCGTTGCAGTCGGGGCAGGGCGTCTCGGAGTAGATCTTCTCCTGGGGCGCGGTTGCTCCATCCCGCCCCATGTTCCGGGTGTACTTGCACTCGGGGTAGTTGGTACAGGCGATGAACTTGCCGAAGCGCCCCATTTTGATCATCAGCGTATGCTCGCATTCCGGGCATTTCTCCTCCAGCTCCTCTTCCGCCAGATTTTTGGAGTACTCGCAGCTGGAGCAGGCGATATACATCCCAAAAGGGCCACTCTTGAGGAGCATGGGGGCCTGGCACTGCGGACAGCTTTCGCCCAGGGCCTGGGTCAGGTCCACCTGGAAGGGGTCATAGAACTCCTTCACCACATGGATCCAGTCTTTGTCCTCGGTCTCGATCCGGTCGAGGTCCTCTTCCATCCGGCGGGTGAAGTCGACATTGATGATGTCCGGAAACTTCGCCTTGAGCAGCGCATCGACCTGCCGTCCGAGGTCCGTGGGGAAGAAGGTCCCCTTTTCCACGAGGACATACTCCCGGTCCCGGAGCGTGCTCAGGGTGGGGGCGTAGGTTGAGGGCCGCCCGATCCCCTTTTCTTCCAGCACCTTCACCAGCGAAGCGTTGGTGAACCGGGGGGGCGGCTGGGTGAAATGCTGTTCGCCCAGGGCTTCCAGGAGCTGGAGACCTTCGCTGGTCGTCACCTCCGGCAGGGGCGTCTCTTCCCGCTTCGGCAGGCCGGTGACCCGCCGGAAACCATCGAACTTGATGTCGGTCTGCGTGGCGCGGAAGGTGAAATCGTCGCCCTGAAGGGTCACGGTCCGGCGGGTGTCGATGCCGGGCTGCATCTGACTCGCGACAAAGCGTCGCCAGATCAGGCTATAGACCTTCTGCTGCTTGGCATCCAGGTACTGCGCGATCCGCTCGGGGGAGTACTGGACATCCGTGGGGCGAATCGCCTCGTGGGCATCCTGGATCTTGCCGCCCCCCTGAAAGACATTGGCCCCCGACGGCAAATACTCCGGGCCGTATTCCTCCGGGATGTAACTGCGGGCCATGCTGACCGCGTCGTTGGAAAGCCGGGTGGAGTCGGTTCGCATGTAGGTAATGAGCCCCACCTGCCCTTCCGCCCCCAGAGAGACCCCTTCATAGAGCTGCTGCGCGACCCGCATCACTTCCCGGGGGCTCATCCCCAGCTTCTTCGAGGCATCCTGCTGGAGCGTGGAGGTTTTGTACGGGGCGGGGGCTTTGATCGTGATGTCCTTCACCTGGACATCCGCCACCTGGTAGCTGGCCGCCCGGAGCCGTGTCAGCAGGACTTCGGTCTCGGCTTCCGATTTGAGGTGGAGCTGTCCCTGCTCCATACCGATCTTTTGGTCCCCGACCTGCACCAGATCTGCGAGGAACTTCTCGGCTGGACGTTCCGCCGGGGCGAACTGCCCCCGGACTGTCCAGTACTCCACCTTCACGAAGGCTTCGATTTCGGCTTCCCGGTCGCAGATCAGGCGCAAAGCCACCGACTGGACCCGTCCCGCCGACAGGCCACTCTTGATTTCGCGCCAGAGATAGGGGGAGAGGGAGTACCCCACCAGCCGGTCCAGGACACGCCGGGCCTGCTGGGCATCGACCCGGTCCTGATTAATCGCCCGGGGGGACTGGAGCGCTTCGCTGATGGCGCGCTTGGTGATCTCATTGAACTCGATCCGCTGGATGACCTGGGGTCCCTTTTTGACCGCCTTGCTGGCGGTTTTGGTCGCGGTCTTGGCGGGGGCTTTGCTGCGGGCACTCTTGCTGGAGCCTTTGGTCAGGATATGCTCCAGATGCCACGCGATGGCTTCCCCCTCGCGGTCCGGGTCAGTCGCCAGAAGGACCGTATCAGCATCGGCGGCCTCCTCCTGGAGGCGCTGGACAATTTCCTTGCGATCGGGGCTGATGCTGTACCGGAGGTGGAAGTCCTTCGCGACATCGATACCGAGGGTGCTTTTGGGGAGATCCCGGACATGGCCGAGACAGGCCCGGACCGTGAAGCGCCGGTTCTTGTCGCCCTTGAGGTACTTCTCGATCGTGGAGGCCTTCGCTTTGGACTCCACAATCACGAGGACCTTTTCGGTCATGGCCCACTCCTTGCAACCCGGTCTGCGCCACACACTGGTGGCATTGGTGTAGTATCAGCAGGAAGCGATGGGGTTTGTCAAGTCCCAGCAGCGCAATAGTTAAAGTATAGAGAGTCCTCCGGACCCCAGGCGCAGCGATGCAACACGGCGCGGATGCAATGGCGTTCGCCGGGACGGGGCGTCCCGGCACCCACCGACGCGGGCGTCGGGGCACCGGGCGACCGGGGGTCGCCCCTCCGCCGTGCATCTGGGGTTTTACGCGGACCCCAGGTCTTCAGCCCTGGGCGATGGTTGATGTGGCGCGAGGCGGCGCACGCCAGGCGCTGGTTTCCTGGGGGTCGACCTCCAGGTCGACCGGGCGCTCGACTTCCAAGTCGATGGGTACGGGGACCTCTGTCCCCTGCAGCATGGCAGTGCTGTACGCATATCGTCGTCGCCTCCCAGGTCTAAAGACCTGGACTCCGTGAACGTGGCTTTGTGGTCCTGATGGGGCCATGGGGAGAGATTGGGGAGAGCGAGTGGAGCAGCTGCCTTGTGTCCCCCGTGGGCGTAATAGTAAACGCATGTTTACGTCTCTATGGCCCCGACCACCACCACCGCCCGATCCGCCAGGATCCTCACCCTCCCCCCGCCGGTCCAGCCGACCCTCCCCCAGTTGCAGGTCCATTCGCAGTTCTCCCGACGTTTTGGGGCCTCGACGGTCACCGCCCTGGTCCAGGCCGCCTGCGATGCCCAGGTCCCCGCCCTCGCCCTCACCGACCGTAACGCCATGCAGGGGGTCCTCCCCTTCCTCCGCGCCTGCCGTGATGCCGGCCTCCCGCCGATCATCGGAGCCGAAGTCGATGACCCGCAGGATGCCCGCCGACGCGCCGTCTGCTGGGCCCGGAGCCGGCAGGGCTTCGCCGCCCTCTCCGCCCTGGTGAGCCGTCGCTGCCTCACCCCGGAGACCTTCGACCTCGCCGACGAATGTGCCCGCCTCGACCCCACCGAGGTCTGGGCCGGCACCCCGCATCTGGAACTCCTCCTGACTGTCGCGCAACGCCGGCCTCCCACCGGCTGGGTGGCCCTGCTGATACCCGGATCGCGGCCCGAGGCGGCCGCGACACCGGCCCTGGTCCTGGGACTGGCCCAGCGACTGGGCCTGCTGGTGGCCCTCACCAGCGATGCGGTCGCGGCGCGTCCTGGCGACCTGCCCGCCCACCGTCTGCTGCGACGCATCGCGGCCCGGTACAGCGACTGGCGTCCGGAGGAATACGGCCTCACCGGGACCCGGGACACGGTGATCTGGGACCGGGCGACCGCCGCCCACTGGGCAGGCCGCTATCCCGAGGCCGCCCGTGGGGCGCGCCAGGTCATGGAGGCCACCGCCGGCCGGGTCGACCTCACGCGGCAGGGGTGGGTCATGCCCCCCTGGCCCGCCCCCGCAGGGAGCGATGCCGCCACGGAACTCACCGCCCGCGCCCGGGCCGGGATGCGTCGCCGCTACGGCCCCTTTCCGCCGCCGGCGATTCCGCGACGGCTGGCGTATGAACTCCAGGTCATCGGCGAGCATGGGTACCCCGCCTACTTCCATGTCGCCACCGACCTGGTGGAGCAGGCGCATCGCTGGGGGCTGGTGACACTGGGTCGGGGGTCCGTGGCCAACAGTCTGGTGGCCTATTGCCTCGGTCTCACCGAAGTCGATCCCATGCAGCACGACCTCTACTTCGAGCGCTTTCTGAATCCGGCGCGCAAGAGTCCGCCCGACATCGACATCGACTTCTCCTGGCGGGCCCGGGACCGGATGCTGGACTACCTCTTCGCCACCTACGGGGCGGATCAGGCGGCGATGGTGGGATGTGTCCATACCCTTCATGCCCGGGGGGCGTATCGCGAGACCGCCCTGGCCCTGGGGCTCCACCCGGATCAGATCGCCCTCTCCAAACGGCTGCCACACACCCGTCGCCCCGCCCTGCAGACCCTGAAGGAGCGCTATCCCGAAGTGGCGCATGTCCCGCTGGAGGATGCCCCGGTGGCGGAGGCCCTGCAGCTGGCGGAAGCGCTGGTGGGGGTCCCGCTGTCGGCGGGGATGCACCCCTGCGGCATCGTGCTGGCCCCCCGTCCCCTCACCGCCTATGGCCCGCTGGACCGCTGCCACAAGGGGTACCAGATGACGCACTTCGACATGTTCGGGGTGGAGGAAATGGGACTGGTGAAGCTGGATGTCCTGGCGACCCGGGGGCTGGGGACGGTGGATACGGTCCGGGAGGTCCTCCGGGAGCGGGGGGAGCCCGATCCCCTGGAGGCTCCCTTCGCGCAGTATGCCGGCCATCCTGCGGCCCGACGCCTCCTGCGGCAGGGCCAGAGCCTGGGCTGCTTCTACACCGAATCCCCGGCGATGCTCAGCCTCAACCGGAAGATCCGCTGCGCGTCGTATGAGCATCTCATCGCCACCAGTTCCGTCATCCGCCCCGGAGTCGCCGAGAGCGGCATGATGGACGAGTACATCGGCCGGCATCTGGGACAAAAGCCGATCGCCCATCTGCATCCCTTGCTGGGGGAGCTGCTGCGGGAAACCCACGGGGTCATGGTCTATCAGGAAGATGTCCTCAAGGTGGCCCATCACTTTGGGGGGATGACACTGGCGGAAGCGGACCTCCTGCGACGCGCCATGAGCGGGAAGGAGCGGAGCCCCATCGCGATGGCCCCGGTGGAGGCCCGGTTCCTCGCTGCCGCCACCAGTCGCGGGATTCCGCAGGCCCATGCCGCGGAGGTCTGGCGACAGATCGCGTCGTTCGCCGGCTACGCCTTCTGCAAGGCCCACTCCGCCGCCTTCGCCCGGCTCTCCATGCAGACCTGCCGCCTGAAGGCCGATGCCACCGCTCCCTTTATGGCGGCGGTCCTCAGCAATGAGGGGGGGTACTACGCCCCGCATGTCTATCTGGAGGAAGCCCGCCGCTGGGGGCTGCGCATCAGTGGTCCCGATGTCAACGGCTCGCAGGCGGAGTACTGGGGCTACGGCACCCTGTTGCGGGTCGGCCTCATGGCGATCCGGAATCTCCAGCACGACAGCATCGCGCGGATCCTCACCGCCCGGGCCGGACGCCCCTTTAGCGACATGGTGGACTTCCTCCACCGGACCCGCACCGGTCCCGGGGGCCTCGACCCCTCGCAGGTGGAACTCCTCATCGTCGCCGGGGCCTGCGACAGCCTCGCTCCCACCCGCCCGGAGCAACTCCGGCTCCTGCTGACCCATGTGAAGCAGTGCCAGGCGCTCCGGGAGCGCACCACCCTGCCCCTCTTCCCGGACCGTGCGGAGACCGCTGACAACGCACCGGGCGCGTCGCACCGGCGCGACTGGTCCCAGGATGACAAGTACGCCCGGCAGCTGGAACTCCTGGGACTGCTGCCGGCCATGCACCCCCTGACCTGGCTCGGCCCCCGGCTGCCGCCCCTGGCGGAGGGGCCGCCCCTGATCGCGGCCCGGGATCTGGCGCGCTATCGCGGACAGCGGGTACGCCTGCGGGGACTCGGGGTCACCCGCAAGCTGGTGACGACCCGGAATGGCCGGGATCGCATGGCCTTTCTGAGCCTCGAGGATCCGACCGCCATCGCCGAGGTAACCATCTTTCCCGCCGCCTACCGGCGCTGTGCCGCCGCCCTCCAGGGCTGGGGGCCCTATGTGGTGACTGGTCTCGTGGACGCACAGTTTGGGGTCGCGAGTCTGACCGCCCATCAGGTGGAGCGGGTGGAGGTCCCGGCGAGTGTGCAGTTACCGCAGGGCGTGACCGAACGCTTCGGCGAGTTTGGGGCGAGCGGGATCATTCCGGGGCAGGGGACCGCGGTGATTCCAGGGCGTGCGGGGCGTCAGGCCCCACCGGTCGCGACCCCGGTCGCACCGTCGGAAGGCATCCGGCGTCAGCAGGCGTAAGGAGCGAAGCACGGCCAAGCCCGAAGAGACCCGGTAGGAACAGCGTGCCGGGGGCTGAAGTCCCCGGACCCATCGACCTGGAGGTCGACATCCCGGTCGACCCGGAGGTCGACCCTCCAGCGCGTGTGGTGCTACGGGAAAGAGAGGGGCGACGAAGAGTGGATGCTGCCAAGAGTCGGAGGGGCGACCCCCGGTCGCCCGGTGATCCGGCGCCTGCGCCGGTGGGTACGCCAGGCCCCCGGCCTGGCACGAAAGGACTCTCACGGAATGCAAACATGAGTCGCCGATGGATTGCGGCGCAGCAAGCCACGCCGCTACGCCATGAATCCACACGCTGCCGGGACGGGGCGTCCCGGGTCTGAAGACCTGGGCTCCGGACGATGGTCGAAACGTAAGGCGAAAAGGAGCCTACTGCCCCGCGTAAGAGGGGGACTGCTCCGCCGGCGATGCCACCGGATTCTCAGCGGGCTGGATCTGCGGCGAGTACGACTCACAATAGACACACAACGGCGCGTGATGAAACGTTCGCTCGAAGTAGTGACAGGTCGCCTGGCGCGAGTCCCGCAAATGGGTCGGCAGCGGCCCTTCCAGATGCAGGCAGCGATGCGACACCCCCCGCAACTCCAGCAGTCGCTCCCGCTGGACCCTCCACTGATTCCGGATGATGACGGTCCGCTCCGAATAAGCGAATCCGGCGGAACCGATCAGAAACGCCGATAACCCCCACCAGAAGACCATCAGCGGATACGCCAGCAGAAACTGCAGCAGCATCGCCAGTAAACCTAAACAGGCGACAGTCAGGCCGAGCACCGCCCCAAGGCCGATACTCTGTTGCGGCAGCTCATACCACCGTGCACGCTCTGTCAGGTGCTGCCACTCGGTCTGTTTCGATGTCATGGCGATACCGGCTCTCCTGGGACGATGAGTTACTGCGTCGCACCCTGGAAAAAGGAGGCTGGCAGGGGAGTTCCCTGCAACAGCGGTTTCGCCTGCGCCTGTAGCACAAATCATACCGTGAAGTGCAGGTACCATGCACCCTCATGACCTCGCAGCCTCCCCTCCAGCAATGCGATCCGGTGGCGGAACTGGCCGCCCTGCAGCAGGCCATGCACCAGTGCACGCGCTGTCCCGACCTGGTCCGCTCCCGCAGCCGGGTGGTCCCCGGCGATGGCCACCCCCAGGCGAAAATTGTCTTTGTTGGCGAGGGCCCTGGCGCAGATGAAGATCGCGAGGGGATTCCGTTTGTCGGACGCGCCGGGCAGTTGCTCAACGAATGCCTGCAGTTGATTGACCTTGAACGACGTGAGGTCTTTATCACCAATGTCGTGAAGTGCCGTCCGGAAAACAATCGCGACCCCGAGCCCGCCGAAATCGCTGCGTGTCGGGAACACCTCTTCGCCCAGTTACTCCTCATCAATCCCCTGGTGGTCTGTACCCTCGGGCGCTTTGCGCTGCAGGCGCTGGTGAAAGCAGACCTCTCCATTACCCAGATGCACGGCAAGCCAGTGAAGCGGCACGGCATCACGTTTTTTCCGCTGTTTCACCCCTCAGCAGCCCTGCGGGATCCGGAGAAAAGGGTCGCGCTGCAGGAAGATTTCCTGGTGCTCCAAACGTTGTTGCGCGGCATGTAAGCCAGTGACAAACCACGAAGCAGCAGGCTTCGCGGCTCCAGATTCGAGAACCGCACCCTATTCCCCGGGTGTGATGGTCCCCCGGACCCGCACCGGCACCGACACGCTCCGGGGTCCGGCGTTCACCGCATCATTCGGCACCAGTTCCAGTCCCTCCGCCGGAATCTCCATGAGGGTCGCCAGCCGCTGCACCAGATGTCGCTGATCGCTGGGACTGAGGCTCTTGCCAAAGACCCGAAAGACCACCCCGCCGGCAATAGGACGGACCCCGGTGGCGTAGATTTTCTTCGGATTCGTGTCAATGATCGCCTGGCTGAGCTGATCGACATGCAGCCGTTTCACCCGCTCCAGCGGCACCGTGACATGCAGCTCGTAGCCCGCGCCTAGCGGTTGCAGGGGGACTCCGGGGATCGCGAGGCGGGGGTTCCCACTGACAAGGATAATGACCTCGCCCCCCTGGACTTCTTCAAAGCCGTGAAACTTAAACTGCAGGCTCTCGGCCTGCTCCAGCAGGTAGGCCCGCACCTGCGCCCTGTCTCCCTCGGCCACCTGCACGAAGAACTGGTGATAGCCCCCCTGGAACTCGGGGTCCTGCGGATTGAACTGCAACGCCGGGGGGAGCGCGAGCCCCCCATCAGTGATGTAGAACCCTCGCTCCAGTCCCATGACTTCCCGGACTTCCCGCAGGGTCTCCCGCGCTACTTTGCGCGCCTTTTCCGCGCCATAGCCGAGGAGTTCATCGACCTGCTTCGGATGCCCTGCCAGAGTGGCGCGACGTTCCCGCATCGGCGCGAGGTGGGTCACCAGATTGCTTCCCATCAGTCGCTTGCAGTCGACACATCCCAGCGCTCCGGACGTGCAGCCACCCCGCACCTCACTGACGGTCTCCGTGGGGCTGACGATGCCATGGAACGTGAAGACCGGACAGTGCTCCGGATGTCCCGGATCCCCCTTACGCTGCTTCTGCGGATCGGTGAACATCCGCATGACCTTCTCCTGCGTGCTCTCTGCCGATTCCCGCATATCAATGGCGTTGCCATAGCTCTTGGACATCTTGCGGTTATCGAGTCCCGGAATGAGCGGGACCTCGGCGAAGAGATAGCCGGGCACGGGGAAGATTGGACGCTTGAAGATCCGGAGAAACGTCTTGGCGATGTCCTGCGCCAGATGCAGATGTGTCGCCTGGTCCTTGCCGATCGGCACCAGCTCGCCCTTGTAGAGACAGATGTCGGCGGTCTGCAGGACCGGATAGGTGAAGAGTCCGGCGTTCGCTTCGGCGGCCTTGTTCTGCTCCAGGGTCTCGCGATAGGTGGGATTCCGGTCCAGCCAGGCGACCGGCGTAATCATGTTCAGCAGGCCGGCGAACTCGATCACTTCCGGCACATGACTCTGGACAAACAGCGTGCTGCGCAGCGGATCGATGCCGCCCGCCATCCAGTCGAGGGCGATTTCCCGGATGTTCCCCTGAATCCGTTCGGGATGTGCCCAGGCGGTCGTGAGCGCGTGATAGTCCACCAGACAGAAGTAGCAGTCATAGGACTCCTGCAGCTGCACCATATTGCTGAGGACCGCCCACATCTGCCCGATGTGCCAGGGGCCGGTTGGTCGGGTTCCGGTGAAGACCCGACTCCCGGCCGGGGGGAGTTCGGTGACAGCGGCGGTCGGTGGCGCAGCAGAAGTCATGCTGGCAAGTGTAGCGAAGGGGATTCGATCGGAGCTGGAGGCGGGAGCCGCCCCGTTCACGGGGGACCTAGCGCTCCTGGCCGGTCACCGGGTCGACGATCCGGATGGTCGGGTCCTTTTGTTCGCCGGGGACTCCAAACGGAAGGCCTCGCACCTGCGAAGCGCAGTCCGGGCAGTACTCCAGCGGCAGGCGGTCCACTTCCGCCATGGTCCGGACTGCGGTCATCACACAACCACTGGCATGAGTGCATCGCGCCAGATGACCATACTCATGGCGCAACAGTTTGAGCAGGCGTTCTGCCGCCAGCGTTGGATCTTTGCCCAGTTCCGTAATGTCGATAACGATCACCAGCCCCCCCGGATCGCTCCAGGAGATCGCGGTCTGGAAGGGTGTCAGGGGGATCACGCCCCGTCGCAACACCACCAGAGGAGTCGTCACACCGGCACGTTTGCGCTGCTGAGCAAGAGGCTCCCAGATCGAGGGGACCGCGGGGGGGCGGTCCGGGGCGAAGGGATCGGGGATCGTCGCAAAGGTCACCCCCTCGGGTACCAGTTGCTGCAGCCGGACCAGCAGGTCCAGGTCGCCAGGACGCAGGCTCATATCCCCATAGGAGGTCGCCTGTGGTGGCAGGACCGCCGAGGGTTTGGTGCCCGGGACCGGGTCGGCGAGAAAGACCCAACCGTCCCAGCGCAGTGCCACATGGTCCGCTGGCAGAGGGGCACTGGCACTCCCAAGTTGTTGCGCCTGCAGGAAGAGGAGCCCGATGGCCAGCAGCGAGCACACGACCGTCACCAGTCCCCATTGGGACCAGAAGCTCAGACGTCGCGGCGGCTGCGCTGTCAGGGAGTCCATCTGTCCCGTAATATAGGCTCGCATGGCTGCTACCACCCAGATCGACGCCTCCCTTGACGCCACTCCCCCGGACCCCGGACGCGCTCAGCCGCTGATTGAGGGCCTGTGCGGTGCCATCAACCGGATCTTTGTCGGGAAGCCCGATGTGGTGGATGCGTTCATCGTCGCGCTCCTCGCCCGGGGTCATGTGCTGCTTGAGGATGTGCCGGGAGTCGGGAAGACCACGCTGGCCAAAACCCTCGCCCGCAGTGTCGATGCCTCGTTTCAGCGGATCCAGTGCACCCCGGACCTCCTCCCCAGCGACATCTCCGGGACCTACATCTACAACCAGCAGACTGCCGAGTTCGAGCTGCGCCCCGGACCCATCTTCGCGAATTTCGTTCTCGCCGATGAGATCAACCGCGCGACGCCCCGGACCCAGAGCGCCCTGCTGGAAGCGATGGAAGAGGCGACAGTTACCCTCGACCGCGAGACCCGTCCGCTGCCTGAAGTCTTCATGCTGATCGCTACGCAGAATCCCATTGAGTACCAGGGGACCTATGCGCTGCCCGAAGCCCAGAAAGACCGCTTTCTGATGCGGCTGTCGCTCGGCTATCTCGATGCCGCCCATGAAATCGAAATGCTCGATCAGCAGCAGGACCAGTCGCCGCTGGAACAACTCGCCCCGGTGATGTCCCTGGACGAACTGCTGCTCCTCCAGGGGATGGTGCGTGGGGTGTTCGTCGACCCAAAAATCAAGGACTACATCGTCCGGCTCATCAACACGACACGCCGCGATCCGCAGGTACAGCTCGGGGCCAGCCCCCGGGGCAGCCTCGGACTCATGCACGCCGCGCAGGCGCTGGCGCTGATCCGGGGACGCGCCTTTGTCCAGCCTCAGGACGTGAAGGACATCGCACTGCCGGTCCTGGCGCACCGGATGATTCTGCGCGGGCAGGGGCAACGGGGGGGCGGCGCGGGCATTGCCTATGTGCGGGAGCTCTTGCGTAATGTCCCGCCGGTAGCCGAAGTCGCCAGATAGCAGACTTCAGCCGCCGCCTGGGGCGAGGACTCCGGGCCAGGAGACCACCTCGGTCACGTTCAGTTCGGTGGTCACGCGACCCTTCCAGCGATTTTCCACCGGCATACCAATGACACCGACTGGTCCTTCAGGCCAGGGCGTCTGGGGTGCGACCCCAAACTGCACGCCCCGCCAGGAGTGTCCGCTGCCGTCCACCAGGTCGAGACTCCGGTGAGCATCCCCTTTCATGCCGGTTGCCTTCACGATTTGCAGGGGTCCAATGAGAAAGCTGGGAGGCGGATTACCCGCGCCACAAGGTTCCATCTGACGCAACTCCCATAACAGTTGCGGCGTGACTTCCTCAAGGGCAAGGAGCCCATCGACCGCAATCGTGCCTGCGGCGGCTCCCCCTGATGGCGCACGAAAGGCCGTGCAGATCGCCTCCCGGAATCCCATGATGGCTCCAGCATCCAGACCAATTCCCAACGCGGCATCGTGACCACCACAATGATGAATGTGTGCGCGACAGGACTGCACCGCCGCCAGCAGTCCGCTCCCGGTGGGGCCACGTCCGGACCCGGTGTAGAGATACGGCCCGCCATCGGGACCTTTGCGGCACTGCTCCTGATGCTGCGTGAGGACAATCGCGGGGACCCCATACGCTTCCATGAGCCGGGCCGCCACGATCCCCACCACGCCAAAATGCCACTGCGGCGCAGCGACCACCAGGACCGGTTGTGGTCCCTGCTGCGCCAGGAGTTGCTCGGCCTGCTGCGCGGCCTGCCCGAACACGGAGTCGGTCATATCCCGTCGTTGCCGGTTGAACTCCTGCAAGCGCGCCAGCTGCTCCCGGGCATCCTGCGTGGAAGTCGTCAGCAGCAGTTGTGCCGCGACCGACGGATCCTGCATACGCCCGGCTGCATTGAGGAGGGGAATGGCACCGAAGGCGAGGTCCCGGGCAGTGAGGGGTTGTCCCGGCTTGCGCGTCGCTTCCAGCAGGGCGAAGAGTCCGGCATTACGGACATGGGGCATGAGCCGGAGTCCCTGCGTCACCAGCGCCCGATTTTCCCCGGTCAACGGACAGACATCGGCGATGGTCGAGAGGGTGGCGTAGGGGATCAGCGGCGCGGGATCGAGGGGAATGCCCATCCCATCGGCGACACTCTGCACCACCTTCAGCGCAATGCCCCCACCGGAGAGCCCTTTGTACGGATACCGGCAGTCGGGCTGCATCGGGTTGACGAACCAGGGAGTCGATGGCAGGCGAGCGCCGAGTTCATGATGGTCGGTGATGCAAAGCGCGATCTCGGCGGCGTCGCAGGCCTCCATCGCTTCGTACGCCTGACTCCCCGTGTCCGCCGTCAGCAGGAGCCGGATCCCCGCATCGGCGGCGAGCTGCACCGCCCGCAGGGAGACTCCATAGCCATCCACAAAGCGGCTCGGCAGGAAGCCCCGCACGCGTCCGCCGAGGGACTCCAGTCCCCGACGGTAGATCACAGCGCCACAGATGCCATCGACGTCGTAGTCGCCATGCACCAGGATCGGCTCGCTGCGGCGGATCGCGCTGATGAGTCGCTCCACCAGCGCTTCCCCGTTGTGAAACGCCCCCGCTCCCGGCTCCGGTGACCACTCAGGCCGGAGGTAACTCTTCAGCGCCGGGGAGGTGTTGTAGTCCCGGGCCAGCAGGAGCGTGGCGAAGGGACGAGTAATCCTTAGCTTGTCCATCAGCAGTTCAACACGCGACAGTTCGATCTCCGGAAGACTGACTGTCGGACTCGGGGCAGTAAGCGCAGGCACGTCGACGCGATTATAGAGACCCGGGCAGACACCGCAGTGTTCCTAAGATTGCGTATGCTACGGCGAGTCTGTACTGTCTGCAGCCCGGGGAGTTGTCATGAGCCAACGCTGGCCCACGCTGTTGCCAAACGCCCTGGCGTTCCTCTCCAGTTGCTGGATCATGGTGATTGAACTGGTCGCCAGTCGGCTGGTGGCGCGGTACATCGGGTCGTCGGTCTATACCTGGACCGCCGTCATTGGCGTGATTCTCGCGGGCATCAGCCTGGGGAATCACATCGGCGGACGCCTCGCGGACAAGTACCCCGCCCGGCAGCTGGTCGGTGCGCTGTTCTGTCTTGCAAGTCTCCTGGTATTGCTGGCGCTGGCGATCCATCCCAGCCTGGGAGGGGCCATCAGCGGCTTCGACGCGCTTCCCTGGAGTGTGCGGATTGTGCTCGTGGTCGCGGGGATCTTCTTCATGCCCGCAGTGGCGCTGGGGACCATCGGACCGGTCGCGGCCCGGATGGCCCTCGCGGCGAGTCGGGAAGCCGGGCAGGCGATCGGCAATGTCTACGCCTGGGGGGCCATCGGCAGCATTGTCGGGACCTTCATGGCAGGCTTCTGGCTCATCGGGGCCCTGGGGACCGTCAACATCCTCGCCACCAGCGCCGGGATGCTGGGTCTCATCGGCCTGGCGATGCTCGGCACGGCCCGTCGGGTCGGCGGTGCAGCAGCGATGCTCCTGTTGGCAGCGGCGACCATCGCCCCCTGGCCGCTGCCGGGGCGCAAAGCGGCGCTCCAGCGCGAGGCGGTCATTCGTGAAAGTATGCGTTCCGGACGTCCAGTCCTCCATTTGCGGGAAAGCGACTACTACCACATTGTGGTGCGGACCGATAAATCCGAGAGCGGTGCGCCACGCTCCACACTGGTGCTCGACAATCTCATTCATGGATTCTGGGTGCCCCGACATCCCGGAGCTCTTGAATATGAGTACGAACGGCTCTATGCCGCACTGACGGAAGCCTTTGTTGATCGCGTGGGGACCCCACCCGCTGCTGCACTTTTCATCGGTGGTGGGGCATACACATTCCCCCGGTGGGTTGAGCAAAGGTGGCCCTCGACACGCAACGTGGTCTCGGAAATCGATCCGGCAGTCGTGGAAGCCAATCATGTCGCGCTGGGCTTAGCCCGGGACACTGCCATCGAGAGCCGGGTCGGCGATGCGCGACAGGGGCTGGCGAAAGAGCCGCCCGGTACGTACACCATCATCTACGGCGATGCCTTCCACGACTTCATGGTCCCCTGGCATCTGACGACGGTCGAATTCACGGAGCATCTGCATCAGATGCTGGCCGACGACGGGCTGTATCTGATGAACATCATCGATCTGTACGACCCCTCCGATTTGCGGGTCGCCCGGTTCGCAGGTTCGCTCTATCGCACCTGCGCCGAGGTCTTCGGCGACGATGCGGTCAGTCTCTGGGTCTGCCTGGGGGTTGTGGATGCCGGACCAGGCTCCCCTCGTCGAACCACCTACGTTCTTGCTGCCGCCAAAGGCGATGCTGCGAAAAGTCTGCTGACCCTGGAGCCGCCGAAGGACTCCGGCGGCGAAGCCGGCTCACCCTTCTGGGCCAAACGGATCCCCGATGCAGCCGCCAAAGCGCTGGCGGCGCAAAGCCCGCTCCTCACCGATGATTTCGCGCCGGTGGAGCAGTTCCTGGCGCGTGTCGCCGCGAGTCGCGGATGACAGCCCCCGCTCCGTCCCGTCCATCGCTGCTGGTGCCCTATCTCCTCGCGTTCATGGCGGGCTTCCAGATTCTGGTGGTCGAGATGGTGGCGGGGCGCTACATCAATCTCTATCTGGGGTCATCGCTCTATGGCTGGACCACGCTCATCGGGGTGGTCCTGGGTGGGGTGAGCTTCGGCAACATCATTGGTGGCTGGCTCGCGACCAAACCGGATGTCCGCTACCACCTGGGACTCGCCTGCCTGATGAGCGCGTTGCTGATCCTGGTGATCCTGCGGATCAATCCGATCCTGAGCTACGCCGTCACGGACATGGAAGGCATCGACTGGGCGGTGCGGGTGGTACTGGTCGTAGGCGCACTGCTGTTTGTCCCGTCTGTCGCCATGGGGCTGATTAGTCCGATGGCGGCTCGCTGGGCGCTCTCGCTGGCTCCGGAACGTCCTGGAGAATTGCTTGGGACCATGAGCGCCCTTGGGACCTGGGGCGCGATCATGGGTGCGTTCCTCCCCGGCTTCTTTCTCATCGCCTGGATGGGGACTGCGAGCCTCCTGCTGACTTTGATGTGCCTGATGGGGCTCCTGGGACTCTGGCTCCTGGGGGCACCGACCCTGCGTCTTGGCCCGCTGCCCACCGGCTGGCTGGCGATGGGGCTGGTGGTTTGCGGGATGCTCTGGGTCTGGCCGCTACCAGGGCGTGAAGCGACCCTCCGGGCCGCCCAACTCCGCTGGTTCAATCCGGCCGATGCACCGGCAGATGTGATCTATGTCGAGGAAAGTGATTACTTCACCATCAAAGTGGTCGCCGACCAGCCGGATGCAGAGCATCGGACATTGCAACTGGTACTCGATCACCTCGTTCATGGCTACATTGTCGAAGGGGAGCCGACGCAGCTGGAGTACTCCTATGAGCACATCTACAGTTGGGTGACCCGTCGCTGGGCCCATCGCGAAGCCTCGCGTCATCCCGACAAGCCGGTCCCGATGCGAGCTCTCTACCTGGGAGGCGGGTCTTATACCTTCCCCCGGTGGGTTGAGATTCGGTTTCCGGGAGCGGAGCAGCTGGTGTCGGAAATTGATCCCCGAGTGACTGAAACGGTCTACAGCCAGATGGGCCTGCCCCGGGACACCTCGATCCGGAGCCGGACTGAGGATGCCCGGCGCGTGGTCGAGACCGAGATCCCCGGGAGCTGGGATCTGATCTTCGGCGACGCGTTCAATGGCTTTTCGGTGCCGTATCACCTGACAACGCTGGAATTCACTCATTCGGTCCGCAACCTGTTGGCCCCCGGCGGGGTCTATCAGCTCAATGTGATCGATCTCTATGATCCCCTGCGACCAGAGCGGGGCCGCTTCGTCGCGAGCATGGTCCGGACTTTGGCGGCGGTCTTTGGTGCGGAGCATCTCGCGGTCTGGGTCGATGCGGAGATCCCGCTTACCAGCAGCGGCGCGGGGCGGACGACCTATGTCATTGTGGCGACCACAGATGCGTTGTCTTTGGACAATTTGGGGGATCCCAAATGGGATGTCCCGCCATCGCCAGGGCAGGCCATGCGCCCGATGATCCGGCTGCCGGAGTCAGCCCTGGGCACCTGGCTGGAGGTCGGGACACTCCTGACGGACGATTTCTGTCCGGTGGACCAGCTCCTGGCTCCGGTGGCTGCCACCCGGGCGGAAATCAAAGAGGAGTAACAGGCACGAGGCTGTCACATTCCGTATAATCCTGCATGCGATCCGAGTTCGCGTGGTACAGGCACCCTGGGACTTCCGGATCAATCTCCGTCGCTGGGCACTTACTGCAGGAATCACTCCCGGCACTCATTGCGGGTTGGTGCGCCCAACGACTCCGCTCCCGTTAGCGGGGGCTACATCGAGCATAGTCGAGGAGGCATCACACTCATGGCACGGATGTGCTTGTGGGGGCTGACCGCAGTGGTCGCCTTCACCCTCGCCGCAGGTTGTAGCGGCTCTGATCGAACCACGGCTCCCCCCTCTGCCGGGCAGGGCACCGGGGCGAACCTGACCACCGGCAACAGTCAGGAAGTGCCGGACCTGGTGGCCCGTCACGAAGCTTTCACCTGGGACCGTACCCCTCATTTCATTGGCCAGGGTGTGCCGTGGATTGCCTCCACGCAGATGCCGGAGTTGGGTGTTCCGGAACTGACCGGCGCTGTGGCCATGAGTGAGGAAGGCCGCACGCAGGGGAGCCTCGGGGTCTTCACACTGAAGATCGACGAAGACCTGAATGCGTATGTCGAGACTCCCCGCGAGTCGCAGGCGCAGGGCGATCACTATCTGCTGGGCGTCCGGCAGTTCTTCCAGTCGCGGCATATCCGCGTCCGGCAGATCGTCCGCAACGGATCACTGCTGGATGTGACTCTGCGGTTCACGCATCCGATTCCGTTGCCGGCGAACCTGACTCCGCCGCCGACGGCCCAGAAGCGTCTGGACCTCCACATCTTCAATCTCTGGGCCGGGATCGTCGTCCCCAATACCCAGACTTTCTTTGCCGGCGCGAACCCAGTCACGACGAATACCACCGTTCTCCGGAATCCCGACACCTACCGCCCCATCGGCGGCCTGGCGACCCTGCCTCCTGGCAGTGGGTCGGTCCTTCCCGGACGCTGGATTGTCGATTCCTTCGGTGGGCAGAACTTCACCGCCGGGACCTATAACGGGACCAACAACGGCTGGAGCACCACCCCCGATCAGCTCGCCCCGCGCGGCTTTGGTGTCGTCCCACAGGGCAGCTCGGTGGATGTCACCTACTCCCTCGATCCGGGCGCAATCGCGGGTGGCCTGAGCCTTAACTTCGTGATGCTGGCGGACTACTGCGACCCCCGTGGTGGTGTGACATCCGGTGAGAAGTTCGCCAACCGCCTCCCGAACCCGCTGGATCCCACTGGCCTGCGCTATGTCCTCCCCTTCGGGGCGGGCGACCTGCAGGATGTGGAAATCCCGAACGTCAGCTCCCTCGGGCTGGACGGTAGCGTGACCCGCACGGTGTCCGTGCGCGTCACCGACTTCGACGCGGACTTCCCGGCGACGGGGACCTTCCCGAACCCTTCCAATCTGTCGTTGCTGCCTCGCGCATCCGGCATTCAGAGCGTGTCTGCTTCGTTCCCGAGTCTGGTCTCCAGCGTGATCAACGCAACCGAGGCGACCGGGTCAGGCTCCGGTTTCCCGGCCGCTCCCAAGATCTATGAGTTCCCGCTCAGCAATCAGCTGGAAGCGGCCGCTGGAACGTACTGGGGCCTCGTCCGGGTCGTGGACCAGGAAAGCGGACTCACTTCTGGTGCACCGTATTACCAGGTCGACCCGAACCTCGTCCCACTGACCCAGCAGGTCCCAATTGAGGTCTACCAGTCGCGGTTGGTGACCGTCGCTGGTACTGGTCCCACCGGTCCCAAGACCATCGTGCTGGAAGGCGATGCCGATGATCCCAGCTTCGTCTTCTCCGATGGTGCGGGAGGCTTTGCACCCTGGGTCGATGACCCGGTGGCCCAGCAGGTGGGTGGTCTGAGCGTCGATGACATCATCGGTGCCCCCATCGTGACCATTCAGGGGCTGGGCATCTTTGCGGACCCGACCGTCTATGGCCGGGCAGTCCTGAGTGTCTTCTTCGAAGATCCGTCCGCCTCACCGCCGGGGGGCTTCAACATTCCTGGCTATGGCTTCGGGAACGGGGCCGGCACACTCAGTGCGCCGCGCAGTCAGCGCTTGCTGAACTACATCTCTTCCCGGGCGTTCGCTGGCTCGCTGAGCCCGAACCCCAACGCCCGCGGCGTCTGGGGCTTCGCAGACCTCGTCACGGATGGCATCAGCACCAACAACGCGTTATGGGGTCGCGGCATCTTCGTGCAATACGACGACTATGACCTCTACTACAACGACCGCGCGACCTGGCTGAGCGGCGCGTTCGACGTCGACCGCCTCCTGGTGAGCGAAGTCCACAACGTGGCTCCGGAAGTCAATCCGGATCATGCCGGTGGCGTGGACCAGACCCTGATGGTCGCTATGGCCACCTCTGATTACGATCGTGGACCGGCCACTCCCCGGGAGATGTATGCCAACGACCTGGTCGTGGTCCAGGGTCTGCGCGGCCCCTACAACCCTGCTCAGGAAGCAACTCCGACCATCACCCAGGTGTATGACACGCTGGATTACGACGACCCCGCAACCACCGATCCGGAAGCCTGGGGTATCTATCGCTGGGCTGGTCCGACCGCGAACTCCCAGAATCGACCGGACATGGCCGGGGCGGGCGCCGGCAAGATCAACCCCAAGACCACCCGGGGCGCGGATTTCGCCATCGATGCCGACCGCCTCTTCATCGCTGATGACGCCGACGATTCTGTCGAGGTCTATCAGGCGCTCCCCGACGGCCTCCCGCAGCTCCAGACCGACTCCATGAACATGGAGTGGCAGTATCTGGGCGCGACCAGCCAGGCTGGGGCGATCAACAACCCGCTGGATCTCACCGTGGTCGGCGATGGCAACGGTGCCAGCATCGTCATCGTCCTCGACCTCGGTGGGGCCGATGACTTCTATCGCCTCGTGGCCATGGACCCCATGACCCTGGCGGTCATCGGGACCCGCGATCTGGTCACGGACATCACCACCGGCGCGATCTCGATCGGGGCAGACCGCTCCCTGGCGAACGGGCTCGATGAGACCGCCTTCGCCCTGCTGTGGGATGACCCGGCTGGGGTCAACGCAAACGTTGGTCCGGTCGGTGGCATCTTCTGGTACACCGTCCAGGACAGCTAGGAATAGTGCGTCATACTTCGTCAATGCGCTCCGGGAGCAGTCCCGGAGCGCATTTTTGTTGGGTCGACAGTTGAGGAAACCCTCCGCACACCTGTAGAATCAGAGGGCCAAGCGACTGCTTCACAGGCGAAGCACCCGCTCGCGTCACCGTCCGATTTCCGTCTCGCCTCCCGGCTTACCCCGCGCATTCTCAGGGGTGGGTGTACCTGTACCAAACTGGTCGCAGGCACGCTGTCAGCGCAGCCATAGGGAGGATTGTCCAGGAGGAATCATGTCCCAGAGTACCCGCTGGGGGGTTGCGGCATCCGTTGCTGCGCTCCTCTTCGCAGGCTGTTCGGGCGCGGAGAAAAATCCCGTGCAGGATGGCCAGTCCCTGACCAGTCAGGTCATCAAGCGTCAGTCGAAGTTCGATGCCGTGGTCATGCCCACTGTGGACACTACGGCACCGGTGCAGATTTCCCGCTTCGATCGCAAAGCGCAGGCCGCGCTTCAGGCGACCGAGCCGGTGGAAGTCACAGGCGAGGTCGTCTCGCAGCGCCCCGGTCAGGTCATCGGTTCCCTCGGCACCTTCAGCCTGGAAATCGATGAACACCTGAATGCCAACGTGGTCTTCCCCCGCACTGCCCAGACTCAGGGCGACAAGTACCTGCTGGGGATTGATCAGTTCTTCCGCCCTGGCAATGTCAAAGTCAAGGGCGTGGTCCGGAATGGTGACAACCTGAACGTCACCCTGAATTTCAAGCATCCCTTCCCGCGTCCCCTCGACCTGCTGCCGCCTGCGACGGCGACCAAGCGGCTGGACCTTCATGTCTTTAATGTCTGGGCCGGGCTCATGATTCAGGGGACCGAGGGCTACTTCGGCGGGACCGTCACCACCAACACGTCGGTGCTGATGAATGCCGATTCCTATCGTCAGGTCGGCGGTCTGGTGACCCTCCCCGGCGGTGTGACCGCCAATGTCTTCCCCGGCAAGTGGATCGCCGACAACACGCCGCAGAACACCGACCCCGCGCAGGACAACTACGATCCGGCGAACAATGGCTGGGTCGGCACGAACCTGCAGGATCCCCGCGGCTTTGGTGTCTTCCATCAGGGAGATTCCGAGGACGTCACGTTTGTTCTGAGCACGTCGGGCAGCCCACTGAATCTCAACTTCGCAGTCCTCGCGGACTATCAGGACCCCCGCGCGACTCCGACCCCGAAGAACAACCGGCTTCCGGATCCCACGGACCCAACCAAGCTCCGGTACATCCTGCCCTATGGCGCCGGTGACCTGCAGGCCGTCACCACCTCGATCAACAACCCGCTGTCCGGGGCGAATCTCGAGACCGTCACGGTGAACATCGTCGACCTCGATGCCGACGCGGGTGTCGCCGGGACCTTCCCGAACAACGCAAACCTGAGCGAGATGCCGTTCCCGTCCGGGATTAGCGCCATCGACACCTCGTTCCCGACCGGGATCACCGCCTCCACCCCCAACGAAGCCTCCGGCTCCGGGAGTGGTATTCCCTCGTCGCCAAAGGTCTGGGAGTTCCAGATCAACAACTCCGGCGCGATCGCCGATGGCACCTACACCGGGCTCATCCGGGTCGTCGACCAGGAGAATGACAACCTGGCGAGCGAGAACTATGTGCAGCTCGATCCCAACCTGACCCCGCTGGGCACCACCCTGCCGATTCAGGTCTATCAGACGGTCCGCTTCAATGTCGGCGCGACCTCGGGCGGCTCTGTGACCGTCAACTTCCAGAACTTCCCCTGCGACACCCCTCCGGGTCCGTCCTATGCGTTCAGCCCCGGCTGGACTGGCCCCTTTGCCACCCAGACTCCCTTCGCGTCTGACCGCGTGATGGGCGTCGCGGTCGATCAGGTGGATGGTCGGGCGTTCCTGACCGCCCACGGCGCGATGAATCAATTCGGCGGCAACACACAGTGGCGCAACGGCGTCGTCCTGACCACACTGACGGTCAGCCCTGGCCCCCCCTGTTCATCCACGCTGAACCGGAGCCTGGTCTCGTTCGGCAACACGGCTGGGGATTTCACTCCCCGCCCGAACAACAACCGCCCCTGGATCATCGGTGATGCCCAGCTGGACCCTGCCGCTTCCTCCGCCTCAGCCGATGCCTCGCCCTGGGCGCCCTATCCGGCTCCCGTGCCTGCCAGCATCCGCAAGCAGGGTTTCATGGGCTTTGCCGATCTCGATACCCCCTGGTGGCTGGCTGAAGCAGCAACCAACGAGTTCCGCCCGCTGATGGCGTACATCTATGACTCCAGCTACTTCATCCAGAATGTAGGTGGCTGGATCGCCGACTACGCGACCCCCATGGGTGGCGTGCCGCTGCTGTACGCCGACTTCTACGGCACTTCTGGCGCTGACCCGGAGCCCTTCCCGGCTCACAACGCTGCGACCAATCAGGCGTACCACGTCGACTCCGCGGTCTATCGTGGCAACCGGCCCCCGAACGGCACCCGGGACCTCAGCGACAACGATCTGGCGCAGCTGGTCGCCATCCGTGGCACCCAGGTCGGCGCACCGTGGGATTCGCTTCCTTCCAACGCCGATGCCTGGCAGTTCTGGACGCAGGTCGACTACAACGATCCGCTGACCCCCGCCTTCACCGAGCCCTGGGGTGACTTCGTGGTCCTCCCGACTCTGAACTCGGAAGAAATCGGTGGCACATCCTTCGGTACGGGCCCGGGTTCTGTGAATCCCGCCACCACCGTCGGTATGGACTTCGGCCGCGTCGGCAACACCCTCTACATCGCGGACTCGACCGATGACTCTGTCGAGCTCTACACCGACATGCTGCTGGAAGGCGATGCCGATACCAGCATCTCCTGGACCTACAGCGGTGTGTCGACCCAGCCGGGCGACCTCGTGAACCCCATCGACATCTGCGTCACCCGCAACAACTACGTTGTGGTGCTCGATCGCGGTGGCGCTGGTGGTACCGACCGCATCGTGATCCTGGACCCCAACACCCTGGCGGTCCTCGGCACTCGCGATATCGCCAACACCATCGATGGTGAAGTCCCCGCGGGCTCCATCGCGGTGGTTGCTGACGATTCCCTCCTCAATGTCCCGGGCGACGACTCTGCGTTCGTGGTCCTTTGGGATGACCCGACCGACCTCAGCGGCTTCGGTTCCCTGGGTGGCCTCTACTGGTACACCATCAGCACGAACTAGGCTGACTCTGGTCCTCGGATCTCTGCAAACCACAGCGGGCAGGACGCAAGTCCTGCCCGCTGCTGTTTTTCGATTCTGGGAAGAGCGATCAGGAGGTCACTTCTGCCTGATCCTGCACGGATTCCTCACCACCGGGCAGTGTCGCCAGCGACCGTGGAAGGGTGAGTGTGGTCAGCGTCAGGGCGTCGGTGCTGTCAAGGCTCGTCGGGTCCCGGAAGACCAACAACGGCGAGCGGCGATCTCCCGGCGCGTCCGGATCGATCGCCAGCGCCTGGACCCCGCCGATCGACAGGCCGGGTCGCGTGAACAATTGCACTTCCCACACAAAGGCTTTCTCACGTGGCAGGAAGCGGAACTGAATCCTGGCCGCCGGATCTGTTGTCCCCTCACCAGTCTGCAGCGCTTTGAACTGCGCCGTGGTCGCCCAGTTGCCGGTCAGCAGATCGTCGAAGTTCGCTGGCAGACGTCCCTGCGTATTGGTAAAGCGATCGGGCAGCAGATCCAGCGTGTCATAGAGATGAATCGCGAGGAGTTCCACCGGATCGTTGCTGCGTCGACGCAGGATCTCCAGCCGCTGCGATGGAGGCGTCGACTGCGCCAGCAGCGCTGCCTCCCAGTCCGCCGGAAGCGGTGACTGCTCTTCATGGGCCAGCTGACGGGGCGAGAGACCGGGAGTGACCCCATAGCGACGCATGGGGAGTTGTCCGGTGGGGTTGTCCAGAGTCTGACCCTCCGGCAGGTGGAAGCAGCCAAACTCGGCGTATTCCTCAAGAAACAGAAAGTTCAGCTGCTCCCACAATGGGTCGCTATCAGTCCCCAGATTCTCGATCATGGTGTACCTGGCGGGTGGGGTCGCCACCGGGAGGAGCCAGAGATAGCCGCTGGCGATGAACTCCGCCAGATCCGCCGGGAAGCGACCGTGTCCCCGCTCATAGGAGCGGAGCGCGTTCTCGAACAGGCTCGCAAATGCGGCCATCCGGAGGTTGTGCTGCAGCGCCGGATCATCCACCACCGCCGCTACCGGCGGCAGTGCTTCCGGTTCGGACACCGTGCCCGCTTCCGCCGCCCGAATCTTCTCCTCCGTGGTGATCGGCTTGGCTTTGGGCCGCGAGCAGCTGCACTGCAGGAGGGTGCCGGTGAGCACGACTATCAGGGAAGCCCGGACCCAGTACACACAGGTGGCAAGCTGTCGCGGAGACGTCATGGGGAGTATTGTAGAGACTGTATGTCCGGTCCGGAGCTTCAGTTTTGCGAGGAGTGTGGCGCCCCCTGGGAGGGCGATGCCGCCCTCTGTGCTGCCTGTCAGTCGCCCCGACGCATCACTCGTTCCCTGACTCCAGTCACCACGTCCGCAGAGCCGGTAAAGCGTCCCGACTGGATGCTCCTGGTCGGACTCGCCGCTATTCTCCTCGGCATCGGACTGACCCTCCTGCAGCGGCAGTACTACCTGCAACAGGCGAAAGTGCTGGACCGTCGCTTTACCGTCCCGCAAAAGGCACCCCCGCCGATTCCCATGCCGACTCCACCAGCGACCGGGGCACCTGAAACGCCCGTGGCTTCTGCCGATGAGGAAGATGCTCACGACCACGAAGTCGTGGATCTCCCAACGCTCTTCACCACGAACCTCCCATCAGCCGCGGACATTCAGCAGGCGGGCGGCACCAGCGACATCCCGGAAGCCCGACGTCGCGCACTTTACAAAGATCTGACACGTATCCGATGGCAGACCCGCAACGTTGCCCTGGAGGAGACCTTCGCGCCGCTCCTCACCTGGCAACGCGGCACCTCCCGGGAGTTGGTCGGCCCCCTGATGTTCCCCGAGGGCAAGGATGCCTACGGGCAGACCAGTCACACCGTGCTCTTTCCTGGGGCGATGGTCACGCTGGAGGAGCGACGATCCAACATCACCGGCTACCGCTGTCGCATCGGAGTCACTGGCTATGAAGCCGCCTGGGTCGATGGCTGGAATCTGCTCGATGCCCTGCAGGGGCACAGCCCGACTCCCCGGATGCTGGAGTTCAGCGGACGGCAGCAGGTGCTGGAAAGCGCTGAGTGGGATCGGCTCTCTCAGAAAACCGGGCTCCCGGCGAAAGCCTTCACCGCGATCCTCGAGGAAGGCCTGGAAGCGCATTGGGAAATGGATGGCTCGGTGGATCTGGTGATGCCCAATCCGAAGCCCTGTCCGCATTGCCCCTGAACTGGTCGCACGTTCGCACGTTGGCGACCCATCACGAGAAAGCAAAGCGCCTCCTGCGATCAGCAGGAAGCGCTTCCTGAAGTGAACTAGCGAGGGTGGGATTTGAACCCACGACCTAGCGGGTATGAACCGCTCGCTCTAACCACTGAGCCACCTCGCCATGTCTGGGCGCAACCTGTGAGTCAGGCAGCAAGTGTGAAGTCTAACAAACTCTGACGGTATCTGAAGCTGTTTTGCCCCTGACAAAGCCACGGTCCCGGACTAATAGCCCGGGACCGTCCCCACAAACCACTGTAAAAATACACGTTTCCGCCGGTGGCAAGGGGGGTCAGTCAACTATTTTCCCGGACTTTCAGGCTTCTTTTGCGCTGGTAGCCCCGGCTAACCACTGCTCCAGGACCTCCGCCAGCGGTCGCGACTCCAAATAGCCCTCCGCCCGGTGGAACGACTCCAGCCAGGTCCAGCGCCCAAGCGGATTCGTGAAGCTGAAGTCTTCGATCGCGACCCCTGTCTCAGGGCAGGGCGCGATCAGCGGGCCGAGCTGCGGCGGCACCGCGACCAGGTCATGCGCTGCGGAGATGTTTACCCACCGGCGGATTCCCGGTGGTATCTGTACCGGCTGCGGCAGGCGCTCGTAGATCGCGGGAAAGCCCACCGGATTTCCCATCGTCACGACCAGATCCAGCTGCAACGGCGCTCCGGCCTGTGCCTGCATTTCCAGCAGGTCCATGACAATCAGTGCGCCCAGGGAATGACCCACGAGTGCAGCAGGACGGCCTGACTGCAATTGCGGCTCAAGCTGCCGCCAGACTTCCTCCCGAATCGCGACACGCTGTTCGGGGTTGTAGAGATACGCATGCAGTTCATCGAGGACCAGCCGGGAAAGCCGGCGAATCCCACGACTGGTCAGAGCCCAAAAGCCCCGGGGCTGCGGGACTCCCGGCATCGGCAAGAGGCCGTCCTCGATCCCCTCCTGCACTGCGGCACGTCCGCGACGTACTAACTCCAGCGTCATCGCTTTGAGATAGCGGCGCTCAGCCTCTTCCCCCTCCCCGTGTCTGGCGAGGACGGCTTCTGTGTGCGCTTCGGAGTCCTGCTCGCTCTGCTTCATCAGCATGATGAACTGCGCGAGATCATCCCCCAGCGCTCTGATCAGACCCGGCAGGGGATGACCCGAAAAGGTGTTTGCGGTCCCGACCCAATAAAGCAAATCAATGTCTGCGGCTTTGAGTACTGCCGGACAACCCCGTCGCAAGTGCCGTCGCCAAATGGCGAATAGCGACTCTTCGCTGTTCGTGATCCGGATCCCATGCACCAGGGCAAGAAAAGGTCGCATCGCTGCCTCAGATGATAGTGGAGTGACCCGGACGTCGGCGTGAGAGCCCTCTACAATGCCCGTATGGAACGCGAAGGGGAGCACGAACGATTATTGCCCTCCGTGGTGCCGGTGAGTCCGGCGGCGGGCCGACGACAAACACGTCCACCCACGCTGCTGGAACCCGCACGGGTCTTGTCGGTGGCGGATCTCACGACCCAGATTCGCCAGTTGCTGGAAGGCGCGCCACAGTTGCAGCAGGTGCGGGTGCAGGGCGAAGTCGCGGACTATCGCGGACCCGCCAGCTCCGGCCATCACTACTTCGCGCTGAAAGATGCCGACGCCCAAATCAGCTGCGTCATCTGGGCCGGCACCGCCCGTAATCTCCGCCTCGGGACCTTCAGCACGGGCGACCAGGTCATCCTCACCGGCGACCTGCGCCTCTATGCCCCGCGTGGGACCTACCAGCTCAGCGTGACGGACTTCGAGCGGGCGGGACAGGGCGCGGCCTGGATCCAGTTTCTGGAACTCAAAGCCCAACTGGAAGCCGAGGGACTCTTCGCTCCTGAGCGGAAGCTGTCCCTGCCGCTCTATCCCCGGTGCATTGGCATCGTCACCAGCACCGAAGCGGCAGCGTTGCGTGACATCCTGAAAATCCTGCGACGGCGTGCGCCGCATATTCCGGTCCGGATCGCCCCGGCCCTGGTGCAGGGCCCCCTCGCTGCCCCGGCCTTGCAGAAGGCACTCTACGCGCTGGCGCAGGAGCCCACGGTGGATGTCATCATCCTGGCCCGGGGCGGCGGCAGCTATGAAGACCTGGCCTGCTTCAACGATGAAGCCCTGGTCCGGGCCCTGGCACAGACGTCCACACCTGTGGTCACGGGTGTCGGACACGAAACCGATTTCACGCTGGTCGACTTCGTGTCGGACCTGCGAGCCCCAACGCCCACCGCTGCCGCTGCGCTGGTCTCGCCCGATGTCATGACACTGACGTCGGATCTGCACGAGCAGATGGCGTCCGCACGACAGACGCTGGAGCGTCGCCTGCGACAGGCCGGGCAGCATCTGTCCGCACTGATGGCGCGACCAGTGATGGCGCGTCCTGCCCGGGAGCTGGAAGACCGCCGCCAGCAGGTCGATGAGTTGCTGGAGCGCGCCGGACGTCAGCTGTCGCGGCGACTCGCCTGGCATCAGCAAGAGTTGGAACATCTCGGACGGCTCCGGGCGGTCCGTACACCAGCCAGGCGACTGGCCTACTTCCGACAACGACTCGATCAGACCGCGCTCACCCGACTGGCACATCTGCGGTCGCAATTCACCCGACGCCAGGAACGTCTGGAGGCCCTGGTCCGGCTTCTGGCAGAAACCCATCCTTCCCGTTTGCTGCAGCGGGGGTATGCCCTGGTGCGGAATGAGGCCGGGCAGATTGTTTCGCGCGTGCAACAGGTGCAGCCGGATCAGACCCTTATCATGCAACTCACGGATGGGTCCGTGCCGGTGCGAGTCGCCGGACCGCCTATCCCCACCCAGGAGCCAACTCAGCCATGAGCGACCCCACACCATTGCCGCCCGACATCGCAGCACTCTCGTTTGAGGACGCCTTTGAGCAGCTCCAGGAGCTCACCCAGGACCTGGAGTCAGACAGCCTCCCGCTCGAAGAGGCGCTGCAGGCGTTCGAGACCGCCAGCCTGTTGCATCGGCGCTGCCAGCATTTGCTCCAGGCAGCCGAAGAGCGAATCCAGGTGCTGCAGAACGGTGCCTGGGAGGCTTATGACGATCCGGCAGATTCCTGACGCCTCGCTGGTCAGGATGTGGTATCACTCTCTGAACTTCCACCTTCGCACTGAGGCGGCTGCCCCCATCGCATGATCGACGCGCTGCTCCAAAACACGGTCCTGATCGGCGGGCTGGTCTCGTGGTCCATCGCGATCCTGGCGAAGACGATGACACTGCTCTGGCGCAACAAGACTGTGGCGGTGGCCGACATTTTTGGGCCGGGCGGGATGCCCTCGACCCATACCTGTCCTGTCCTGACCGCGACAGTCCTCATCGGCTTCAAGGAAGGGTGGGAGACATCCCTGTTCGCCCTCGCCTGCGTGGTGTCGTCGGTGGTGATGTACGACGCCTCCGGCATTCGTCGGGCCGCCGGCCAGCATGCACAGGCGATCAATATGATTTTTCGGGGTCTCTTCGAGCAGGGGCATTTCCAGAACACCCAGCTCACGGCGCTGCGCGAGATCCTGGGGCATCAGCCCGCCGAGGTCATGGCCGGCGCGGCTCTCGGCATCATTGTCGCCGTGGCAGTGAATAATCTCACCCTCGTCGGATGACCCCCGCCATCACCAAAGTCCGGCTGGACCAGCTCCTCACCGATCGGGGACTGGCCCCTTCCCGTAGCCGGGCGCAGGCGCTCATCTTGGCAGGCCAGGTGATGGTCAATGGGCAACGGGTCGTGAAGGCCGGCACCCCCATTCCGGTCGATGCCGTGATTGACCTCATTACCCCTGACCATCCCTGGGTCTCCCGGGGCGGACTGAAACTCGATCACGGGCTCGCCCACTGGCCCATTGATGTGGCAGGCAAGCGCTGCCTCGATGTCGGGGCCTCCACCGGCGGCTTCACCGATGTCTTGCTGAGCCGGGGAGCCGCTGCGGTCGTGGCGGTCGATGCCGGGATCAATCAGCTCGCCTGGAAGCTCCGGTCGGATGCGCGGGTGACGGTTCTGGAGCAGACCAACGCCCGGACCCTGACGCTCGCTGACATCGGGGGGCCGGTGAATTGCATCGTCATGGATGTTTCGTTCATCAGTCAGAAGCTGATCCTGCCACAGTTCCCGGCACTCCTGACGCCGCCCGGTGATGTCATTGCCCTGATCAAGCCGCAGTTCGAAGTCGGGAGGGGGGAAGTCGGCTCCGGTGGTGTCGTACGGGAGCCTTCTCTTTGGGCACGGACAATCCGCGAAGTGACCGCAGCCTATGAGGCGCAGGGCTTTGCTCTGCGGGGGCTCCTCTGTAGCGAGCCTCCCGGTCCGGAGGGGAATCGCGAGTTTTTGTTGTGGGTGAGTCAGGCAGGCGACTCCGCCTCGCTGGAGCCATTGCTGGAGGCTGCACTGGAGCGCGCACAGCAGCTCTAGCAATGCACGACGATGGGTGTTACTGACGCTGGTCAGGTCGCGCTCGACACCTGGCGGTTCTCGCTATCATGCCTGTGTGCCCGCCCCGATTTCCCCGCCCGTAACCACGACCGCGCGGCCTAAATGGTTCTCGCTGCTCTGTGGGCTCATGGTGCTGGGATTGATGGGCTGGATCTTCACCGGACGCCTCCTCCCCGCCGGGCTGACGTTCCTGCTGGCACTGGCGAGTCTGGATCCTGGGCTCCGCATCGAAGCGCTGGGGCTTCCGAATGTCACGCTGCTACAGCGGGTGGGCTTTGGTACACGCCTGCTGGATCAGCTGGTCGTCGCACTCGGCATCGGTGGGGTGCTGGCGTTCCTGACAATTCCTCTGGGAAGTCAGTTGCGGATCGCACCAAAGGCGCTGCGTGCAGCGGTCCTCTTTCTCGCCTTCAGCGGACTCTTTGCCTCCGAACTGCTGTTGCTTCCTGTGATCAGCTGGGCGGGGGACCGGATGGCCCTGGCGCTGCCGGTCACGCAGTTCATGGGAAATGGTGCCGAATATGTGCGGTCCGGCGCGACTTTGGTCTATCTCGCATGGAAGGCGGTCGCGTGGCTCTGCGCCATCGCACTGATCTGGCCGTTCCGTGGTGAGCTCCGACTCCCTGCGGCAGCCCGCTGGCTGACTCTCGGTGGCTGGTGGGTCACCTGCTGGCAGACTGGGCAACTGATGCCCGCCTGGACTATGCAGGCACCCCCTTCGGAGCTGCGTCCCTGGGGCGTTGCGCATCTCGCGTCGGCATTGGCCGACTTTTCCCTGATGGGAACGATGGCACTCCTCACCGGACTCCTGACGCTTCCCGGCATCCTGCTGATCCTCCGCACTGGACAACCACTACTGACACGCCTTTGGTACCCGGAAGAACAACCCGCCGTGCCGCACCGCCCATTTTCCTGGGCAGGAGTCGCACTGCTGCTGGTCTGTGGGTGGATCCTGCTGGAGCCCTGGCTCTGGGTGATCCGGGCGGGACTGTCATCGGTGGCGTATCCCGACCTGGCGTACCTGCGCTACGCCCCGCAATACCTGAAATGGGGCAACTACGCTGCACTCTTCTCGACCTCCTGGCCCGACAGCGGACGCCTCCTGCCATTTCAGATGACCCTCGGACGCGCGCTCATTGAAGTCGCGCTGGCGTGGGGACTCGCCATCACCCTGGCGCGATGGCATGGACTTGCCCGTGGTGTCCCGGCCTTTTTGCTCCTCATCGCGATGTGTGTCGGCAGCATTGCGCCATCTGCGGGCCTCGCCTACGCTGCGACTCTGCAGCAATGGCCTGCCTGGCCCTGGCCTCCGGGGATGGGCGCGCTGCCGTGGATCACCTGGGCCTTCCTGGTGCTGCTCAACGCCTGGCCGGATCGCCTCAAGGCCGCGCCGGTTACACCGGGAGGCTGGTCCTGGCACAGCCCGCAGTACTACTGGCGCGTGGCGTTTCCGCTGGCCTTTGTCGCGCTTTATCTCGCGCAGGAACCATTGCTCCTCGCTCCTTTCCCCGAGGAGCCGATTCTCTGGCCGACCATTACGGTGAGCCGGGTCATGCTCGCCGTCGATGCGGACTTTCCGCGACGGGTCGTCTGGCTCATCGGCTGGCATTTGCCCCTGTGCGCTGCGGCCTGTTGGCTGACTGATCACTTCATTCGCTGGCCCGGGACAGTGCAGCAGGGAGTCGCCGGTGACTAACGTGCAACTGTTGCGGGCAGCCTGGGTCGTGCCGGTCGAGGGTCCTTCCATCGCAGATGGCGTGGTTGCGATAGAGGGCGGACGCATCGCCTGGGTGGGTGCATGGAGCAAGCGTCCGCGGCAATTTCGCGACCTCCCCGAATCGCAGCAGCAGCACTACGACAATGCCGCGCTTCTGCCCGGGTTCGTCAATGCCCACAGTCATGTCGTCTTTCACTATCAGCGCGGCCTGAAAGATGGCACGCCGATGGTTGACTGGCTGCAGCAGGGGGTGGTACGCCTCGACTGGAGCGATTCCGCCCGTAACTACGCCGCCTGTGTCGCCGGCTTCCGGGAGGGGCTCAGGGCGGGCTTCACCACCTGGGGCGACAATCACTTTCTCCTCGCCCCGATGCAGGCCGCCCATGAGACCGGCATCCGCGCCACCTGCTTTCTCGAAATCTTCGGCGTCATGGGAGAGCTGGAGCGCGAAGCCGCGAGCCTGCAACGTCGCCTGGACGAGGCGGCCAGCATGAGTACCGACAAAGTCCGGGCCGCCATTAGTCCGCACGCGGTCTATACGGTCCCGCCAGCACTGCTGGATCGTTGTGCGCGATTTTCACGCGAACAGGGCTACCTGCTGTCGATGCACCTGGCGGAATCCCCGGAGGAGCGTCAGTTTCTGAACTCCACGAAGGGGAAACTTCGGCAGTTCATCGGACGTGAAGGGTCCCGTCGCATTCCCCCAGTTCCTGGCTCCTTTACCGACTATCTGCGACAGCATGGGCTCCTGCACGAGCGGACGCTGTTGATTCATGGAGTCCAGCTGGAGCCAGCCGAACTGGCACAGATCGCGAAGCACCGTGCGACTCTGGTGCATTGTCCGGTCTCCAACGCCCGACTCCGGTGCGGCATCGCCCCCATCGAGGCCGCCCTGAAAGTGAAGGTCCCCCTGGCGCTCGGCACTGATGGCATCGCTTCCGGCGAGCGGCATGATCCGTTCGAAACCATGCGACTGGCACTGCTGCTTCAGGAAGCGCTGCATCCGGATGGTCGATGCACTACCGCGGCTTCAGTGTTTCAGGCGGCGACTCTTGGCGGTGCCCGGGCCCTGCACCGGGATCAGGACATCGGGTCGCTTGTTGCTGGGAAGGAGGCTGATATGGTCCTCCTGGAGCTGCCACAGACCCCCATGCACCCCAGCAGGTCTATCGAGGAAGAGATTGTCTATGGTGGGGAGCGCAGTCGCGTACGGGGTGTCTGGATCGCTGGCGAACGGGTAGTTACGTCGTAAGGACTGCTGTCCCGGCCCAGTCGGGCAGTTCCTGATAGCCGCTCTCAAAGACTGCTGACAGCACCTCGTCGGGAGTGACGCGGTAGATGCGACAGCCCTGGCTCTCCGCCTCCTGCAGCAGGGCAGCGACACGCTCCGGATTCAGTTGCCGTCGACTCCCCGCATTCAGCAGGAAGCGTTCCTGCTCAGAAAGAGCAGTCGCCTGGAGGGAGTGATCGAACACCACCGCTGCCGGGGTCGGCTGGATTTCTTTCAACGTGCTGAGAGCTGCGAGGAGATCATCCTCGGCCCGGGTGGTCAGGATCAGCCAGGGCCGGTCCGGGAAGGCCTGCCGCGCTTCCTGCAGGGCCAGGTCCAGTGCGCTGCGACGATCAAAGCGGACCGCTGCAAGTAAGCGCAACACCGCGGTGTGGTCGAGGCCCGCTGTAGCAGGCTCCAGCCAGAGCGGATGCTGCATCGCCAACCCGAGGGCGTACGGGCGCTCCGAGGCGGAGAGGGTCCCCGCCAGACTGGCCGCCAGCGAGATCAGGCGCTCCTGATCAGACTTCGCGCCCAGTCCCAGTTCGACTCCTTCGTGCAAGTCCAGCAGGAGTCCCCAGGCTTCCCCCACCAGATGCTGATACTGCCGCACCATCAGCTGCTGATGACGAGCGGTCAAACCCCAGTGAATCGACTTGAGGGAATCTCCCGGGCGGTACTCCCGGATCGAGCGAAACTCGGTCGAGAGTCCTTCCCGTTCATCAGTCGTTTCTTCCTCCATCCGCTGCAGCGACAGCATCTCCCGGGGCAGCGACTCCAGGACCTGCCAGGCGGGCAGCACCTGCACCTCGTCGGGGACCCGGAGATCGGTCTGGAGCGTATGCAGGCCCAGGGGGTCCCGCATCCAGACCTGCACCGGTCCCAAGTGATAGAGCCCCCGGGCAGTGAAGAGGACCGGCTGCTCAAGTTCCAGTGATTCGCCAGGTCGCAGGAAGCAGCGCAGATGGGGGAACTGCGGCACTGGTCGCTGATTGGGGTGCGCGTCAGGCTCGAACCCGGCATCCTCGTTCTCGGTGAAGAAGTTAAAGAGCCATGTGGCAAGTGTCGGACGATGCCCCGGTTTTTGCTCGATCCGTCCGCCATACGACCTCTGCTCGGCAAACTGCGAGGGGAGTGGCAGGATGCCGCGCAGCGCCTGATCCTGCAGCACCAGTCCCGCCATCCAGAAGCGCGAGCGGTTGGTGAGGCGATAGACGATGGTGGTCGGTTGCTGCGCCTGGACCTCTGACGGGATGTGACGCTCCACCCGCAGGGCATCGCGTTGCTGCCAGAGCCAGAGGCCGCAGACCACCACCAGGAGTCCGAGACAGACTCCCGTCAGTAAGAGCAGGTTGATGCCGACCCGGAAGTAAAACGTGGTCGCGAGGGCCGCAAAGCAGATCAGCCAGATCCCTTCCAGCGAAATCTGCCAGACACGGCGGACCGCCATCTGCACCAGGAACAGCACGAGCATGAACAGGAGGAAGTAGAAGACTTCCAGACCGGGCAACAGGCCACGAGACATGCAGCTTCAGCATAGCAGGGGTGAGGAGGGACTGGCGACCGTCCTGGGAAGGGCCCGCCAACGAAAAACCCCCGGCACGAGGCCGGGGGCGACACTGTTCTTCAGCGCCTACGATTAGTAGGTGATGAAGTCTTCGTGGTCTTCGGGATCCGTCGTCAGATCACGCAGGTCACCATTCAGGGCGAACTCCACCGTGAACACGGTGTCGTCAGACCCAGAATCGTTGGTGAGCCACGCGCTCAGATCGATGTGCTTGGTCCAGTCGTAGCGGAACCCGCCGGAGATGAGGGCTTCTTCGTTGTCGTTGTAGCCCACATACTCGGCGCGGAACTGCCACTTGTCGTTGGACCGCCAGTTCAGCCCACCGTACAGGTTGTTGTCGTCCCCATCAAAGTGGTAGTACCCCAGATACAGCGTGAGGTGGTTCCCAAAATCACGGGAGGCGACGATGTACGGCTGCGCATCGGTATGCGCCGGACCGGTAATCCCGGTGTTGTTGTTGATACCCACGGCCAGACTGATAAAGTCGTTATCCCGCTGGTTATCGAGAATCTGGTACTTCGCACCCCAGGCCAGAGGGCCAAGAGGGCGCTGCAGGTTCCAGTGCGCACCGAGTTCCAGGTTGCGGAACGGGGCGACGACCAGCGAAGTGTCGTAGAAACGACCCTTGCCGATGTCTTCCGAAAACGTTCCGCGAACGCTGTACTCCCAATACCCTTCCGGCATAGTTGTCGGAATGGGCGCAATCAGGAGGTCGGTGGTCTGTGATTCGATCGCGAAGGCACCAGTGCTCGATACCAGGGCGAGGAACACGGCCATGGAAGCAGTAGTCAGAGCTCGCTTCAAGGTGGCTTCTCCTTGGTATTGAGATGAGTCTCTCGAACAAGGCGTTCGCGACTGACTGTTCCCTGCCTGATCTCTCCTCAGGGCCGCTGCTACCCGGACTCCTGAGCGAGCCGCATCGCAGGGACGACGCGGATGCGGAAAGATTGGCGGTCTTTCCGGCCGCAGGAGTATAGCACTCCTGCCGCCGGAAAGGGTAGCCCCTTTAGTCTCCTGTCGGGGACCAGAAGCATGACTAGCACGGAGCGTGCCCATTCCTGCTTCCGGCCCCCAACAGGCCGTTATGTCACTTCAGGCCGGGACCTAGGTCCCGATGCGCAGGGTAATCGTGAATGTCTCACGATCCACGATTGGACCGCTATCACAGCCCTCCCAGTCGATCACTTCCAGGGTAAAGGTGAACTGCTGATCCACCTGCGACTCGTTCGTCGGGAACCCGCTCAGGAACCAGGCCCCCTCCTTGTCATCGAACTCGACGAACATGCCATCCGGCAATGGATCGGAGCGGCGATACAACCGCCACTCATAGGTTCCACTCCCGCCGATGGCAAAGAGTCGCTCGCTGTAGTTCCCGAACAGGATGGCATCGGGGAACCCGGTGTTGACGATCTGCACCGTGTCGCAGTCGGGATGGGCTTCCAGCTCCAGCGGCACGTTCTCAAAGACCACCCCGTTTTCGCAGGAATCCGTCACCGCCAGATTCAGCAGATAGAGGTCCGGGATGTCAAAAGGTGTCCCGAAGATCTCCCCCGTCTGCTCATCCAGCTGCAATCCCTCTGGCAGCTGATCTCCGTCCTGATTAATGGACCAGAACAGCGGCGGCGTTCCGCTGGTCAATTCCGGAAACCAACTGTAGCTGAAGTCGTTGATGGCCGTGTCAGGCACGTTCGTCAGACTCCCCAAAGGCTCGCAGTCCACCAGTTCGACTTCAAAGTCCCCTGAGATCGTCTGCTGAATGTCACAGGCATCAGTGACCAGCACCCTGAAGGTATAGATCCCGTTACTGGCATCCGGGAAGCCAGAGATGCGCCCGGTGTTGGCATCGATATCGATCCCCGCCGGCAGACCTGTCCCAAACTTGTTGTCAATCTCCCAGAAGTAGGGCGGCACACCCGGGAAATCCAGCGTCGGCTGGAACTCGTACTCCTGGTTCTGCAGCATCACAGGTGGAGTCCCGCGCATCGGCCCCAGCGCCACGCAGCGGACATTCACCAGCTCAATGAACGTGTCGAGTTGCTGACCCGTGGGGCACTGATCGGTGACTTCCACTTCCAGCTGGAACTCCAGCGGCTCCGAACCATCCGGGACTACCCCAAAGAGTTCGCCCCCGGGACTGAAGCTGATGCCATCAGGCAGCGGGTCTGAGGCCTTGCCCAGGCGCCAGGTCAGCGGACCGAACCCGCCACTGGCACTGAACTGGAAGAAGTAGTTCTGCCCAATGACGATATCCGGCAAACCGGTAGTGGTGATCTGCAGCGCGGGACAGGTGAAGTCCTCCAGCACCAGATCGAAGGTAAAGGTATCGATCTGCGGTCCATCCGGGCAGGAGTCTGTCACCAGGACGGTCACCTCGTAGGACCCGGCTTTGTCCTGCGGTGTGCCGCTGATCAGACCATCCGTGGAGAGGTCGAGGCCAAGCGGGAGCTGACCGTTCTCGATCGCCCAGAACAGCGGCGGCACCCCCGGGCTGCTCGTGTTCAACTGGTGGCTATAGGGCACGTCATTGGTTGCGTTCGGCGGGGTCGCCTGGTCGATCGCCAGCGGATCACAGGGCTGCCGGATGGTGATGGTGAACTCACCCTCCGCCTGCTGCGCCCCGGCGGGGCAACTGTCGGTGAGCTGGACGGTGAACTGGAAGCTGCCGCTCGTCTCATCGACGAAGCCGCTGATGAGGCCATCCGAGGAGAGCGTCAGGTCGGCCGGCAACCCTCCCTCGATGATTTCCCAGGTGAGCAATCCCTCGCCGGTCCCCTCCAGCTGGAACTCGTACTGGTCTTCAAACACTGCTTCTGGCAGATCGGTCGTCAGGATGGCCACCGGCAGGCAGCTCACCGGATTCACCGTCAGAGAGACCTCTTCGATGTCTTCCTGCGATCCGTTCACACAGCTGTCATTAACCGCCACCGTGAACTGATAGGTCCCCGGAGTCGCGGTGACCGTCCCACTGATGAGTCCGGCGGTGTCCATCGTCAGGCCGTCGGGGAGCGGCCCCGGATCGGCGATCGTTGCGAACGTCAGCGGCGGCACACCACCGGTCGCCGACGCCTGGAAGGAGTACGGCTCGCCGACGGTCGCCGGTGGCAGATTCAGGGGGCGATTGAGGCTCAGAGGCGCGCAGTTCGCCGGATCGATGGTGAGCGTGAAAACCCGGGTGATGGTCTGCGGTGACGGGAACGTACAGTTGTCCCGGACCCGCACCTGGATGGAGAAGGTCCCAGACTCCGTTGGCGTTCCCGACAGCATGCCGTTCGCAGAGTTCAGTGTCAGCCCATCGGGGAGGCAGGAGCCCTCGCAATTCTGCTCTTCGGTCCAGATGAAAGGAGCAACGCCGCCACCAACCGTGAGCGTAGTGGAGTAGGCCTCACCCACACGTCCGGAGGGAAGGCCCGGATTCACGTTCCAGAAGAGCGAGGGGCAACTGTCGGGCGGGAGGACCTGGATCAGGATGTTCCGGACTTCCTGCAGGGGATCGCCCGGACAGGCATCCAGCGCACAGAAGGTGGATTCGTAGCTGTCAAACCCGACACCACCCTGCCCCTGACGAAGCTCTTCAATGGGCGGATCTTCCACCACACCAAAGATCCGGACAGTCGCAGACTGCCCGCCTGGAGCCGGCATCACATCAGCTGTGGTGCCCGGGGGAAGATTCCCATCGCACTGCTCCAGCGAACCGAAGCTGCCGGGGAAGTCGACCGAGAAGCTGAAGTCGTAGAACTCCCCGATCACAGCCTGTGGGATCTCAGATGGCAGATTAAAGACCGGCGGCGCATCCTGGCAGATGACGCTGATGTTCAGCGTCTCCGTGTCCGTCCGGGCCGGAACACAGCTGTCGGTCACCTGGACGGTGATGTCGCCGGAGAAGTACGAATCGACGGTCCCGGTGATCCGACCGTCGCTGGTCAGGAGGAGGTCGGACGGCAACTCGCCGCCCACCAGCGCCCAGGTCAGCGCTCCGGTGCCCCCCGCGGCTTCCAGCTGGCGATCCACCTGGCTGCCAAACTCGACTTCCAGGCTCTGGCTCTGAATCTGCGGTCCTGCACCAGGACACTCGGTGGTGGCCACGGGGATGACGAAGGTGCCCAGATCAAAGCGCTCGAAACTCCCAACAATCTGCTGGGAGGCGCGCTGGACTTCGTTGTTGGTGTCATCGCCGCAGACATCCGACACCTGCACAACAAACTCAATCGGACCATTCCCCGGCCCTGTGAACGTGCCGGTGACCGCCCCGGTGAACTGATTGAGAAAGAGCCCTGGCGCAATTTCATTGCTGGTAGCTGGTGCGCCAGCCACCGGATCCCAGAGCCGATAGGAAATCGGCGCATCGCCATCTTCCGCCGTGATTTGCTGACTGTAGGGCTCGCCCGGTGTCAGCAATTCCAGTGTCGCGCCTTCGATGGAGGGCGGACGATTGGAGCAGATGACCCCTTCATCGAGGATCACCTGCACCACGGGCTGGAAGTCGCAGACCGCCTCTCGCGGATCATCGGCGTTGGTCCGGAGGAAGCCCGCACGAATCACCACGGTCTCTTCATGGGCATCAGCGCCTAAATCCGCCGCCGCATCCCAGAAGAGCGTAAAGGTTGCACCATCCGGAGGCACCAGAAACACCTGGGAAGCCCGGTTGAAGTCCGGAGTCCCGGGAGCGGCCGTCATGTTGCTGATTTTTTCTGAGAGGCTCAGTCGCTTTTTGTACCCCAGCCGAATCCAGACCGGGATGTCCTGGATCGCATTGGTGGACGAAAACTTGACGCGAATCGGCACAATGCGGGAGTTTTGCACCGCCGCCAGCCGCTCCAGGTCAATCTTCAGATCCCCTTCGAATCCATCCTGTGCAGTGTTGTTCACCGGGGAGCCCCCGCCCCCACAGGCCAATGCGGCCAGCCACAGGCTACATAAGAGGCCAAGCAGGCCCAGACGCCAGGTCGTCATGCGAGTGTTCCTCCCGTTCTGGCAGGCAAGTAAGCAGCCAGAAGCGATGGTCTTCCTAAAGGGAAGCCGCTAAAAATCCTAACACACCTCTTAATAAGTGCTAATGCACCCCACCTCACACTTACAGAAAGGGCGCGTCCAGAGTGGACGCGCCCGGGGGGAGAAGCGTGTGAACCGGCGCGTTACGGCTGGAGCGTGAAGCGGAAGAGCTTCGGCGTGCCAGGCGTACCGCAGACATCCGTCGCCCGTACGATGAAGGCGAACAGGTCACCCCGCTGATCCGGATTGGTCGGTGTCCCCACCAGCCAGCCATCCTCTTTCAGCGTGAGACCTTCGGGGAGTGAGCCTTCGATCAGCTGCCAGGTGTAGGGCGGCCGGCCATTGATGGCCTCGAACTGATAGGCGTACTCCTGGCCGAAGACCGGGTCCTGAATGGTCTTGTTCGCGACTTCAGGCGCTTCACAGTCCGGCCCATTCAGGACGAACTGGAATTCCCGGACGATCTCTTGGGGCACCAGACAGCTGTCCAGAATCTGGATGGCGAAGGTGAAGCTGTCGCCAATCTGATCCGGGTTGGTCGGTGTTCCCTGCAGGACCCACTGGCCAGTGCTGGCGGCATAGTCCAGGCTCAGACCCGCCGGCAGCGTTCCGCCGAAGAGCTTCACGCTGTACGGCTGCACACCACCGGTGATGTCGAGGACCTCGCCGTACGGGTCGTAGTAGTACGGATCCGAGAACCGGAAGGTGCCGAAGGACAGTTCCGGACAGCTCACCGGACCATCGACATCCAGCGGTAACCGCTGCGTGTCGCTCCGCGGACCAGTCGGACAGCTATCCGTCACCTTCACTTCGGGGAACCACTCGGTGTTCGCGAGCCCCGGATCGGTGATGGTGCCACTGACCAGGCCACTCGGCGAGAGGCTCAGGCCAGGCGGCAATTCGCCAGCGTTGAGCGTGAAGGTCCGGTCACCGAAGCCGCCGGTCACGATCACGTTGACGCTGTAGGGCACGCCGACCGTCGCGTTCGGGAAGCGGTCGTTCGGCATGGTGATGTTCGGTGCCGGGCCACAATTCGACCCGTTGAGGGTGATGAAGAGCCAGCCTTCCGAAGACCCCGGATTGAAGGGGCAGGAGTCCTGCACTTCCACCAAGAATTCCATGCCCCCGATCTGATTCGGGTTCGTCGGGGTCCCGGAGATCAACCCACTGGCATCGAGAGTCAGGCCATCCGGGAAGACCCCAATATCCTGGAGCGCCCAGTTATACGGCGGCTGGCCTCCTGATGCGGTGAGCTGATAGCTGTACGGGACTCCGATGGTGGCGTCAGGAAGCTCACTGTCCTGGATCGTGATCTCGCCGCATGGGAGAGCTGGGTCCAGCCGAACCGTGAACTGCCGGGTCGTCGACTGGCTGCCAAGGCTGCACTCGTCCTCCACCTGCAGGGTAAAGGTGAAGCTTCCCATCACCTGCTGCGGATCGATCGGCGTCCCGACCAGCGCGCCATCCGGGTCAACACTGATGCCGGTTGGCAGGTTGCCAGCGATCTGGCTCCAGGTGAGGTTCCCCTCGCCAGTGCCGAAGAGCGGCTGGTTGTACGGCTGTCCCAGTTGCGGGTTCGGGAAGCCAGTGTTGTTGATACCGATCGTGGCGCAGCTTGGTCCATCCACGTAGATGTAGAGCCAGGCGGTCGAGATCCCCGGATCGAAGGGGCAGCTGTCCTGCACTTCAACTTCGAACTCGAAGGACTGACCAATCTGGAGCGGATCAGTCGGAGTGCCGGCGATGCGCCCGGCAGCATTCATGGTCATGCCCTCGGGCAACGCGCCGCTGCCGGTGAGCGCCCAGGAATACGGTGGCTGCCCGCCTGAAGCGGTCAACTGGTATGGACCATAGTCCTCACCAAAGAACGCGTCGGGCAGTTCGCTCTCCTCGATGGTCACTTCGCCGCAGGAGAGCGGCGGATTGAGGAAGACAAAGTAGTCGCGAGTGGTGGTCTGAGAACCGAGCTGGCACTCGTCGGAGACACGCAGGGTGAAGTCGAACCGCGAACCGACCTGCTGCGGATCGATCGGTGTACCAGTCAGCGCTCCGAGGGGGCTGACACTAATGCCCGTGGGCAGATTCCCGCCAGCCAGTTCCCAGGTGAGCGCTCCTTCGCCGCTGCCGAAGAGGGTCTGGTTGTACTGCTGACCCAGCTGCGGATTGGAGAAGCCCGTGTTACTGATGCCGATGGGCTCGCAGGTCGGCCCCTCGACAAAGATGGCGAACTGCCGGACATCCGAGGAGGACCCGAATGGGCAGTCATCGGTGACCTCCATGGAGAAGAAATAGGTGCTGCCGATGGCGCCGGGATCGGTCATGGTCCCAAAGATGTTGCCGGCGTCGTCGTAGTCGAGCCCTGGCGGTAGCTCACCATCAGTCAGCTGCCAGGTGTACGGCTGCACGCCCCCTGTGGCTTCCAGTGCGGCCTCATACGGCTGCTCCCAGTACGCGTCTGGCAACTCTTCAGTAGTGATGCTGACCTCGCTGCAGGACGGCGCTGGCTCAAGAATGAACGAGTACTGACGGGTCGTGGACTGCGATCCCAGCAGGCATTCATCCGTGACACCCAGCGTGAAGCCGAAGAAATTGCCGACCTCTTCCGGGTCATCAGGAGTACCAGTCAGGAACCCATCCGGATCCACACTCAGACCACTGGGGAGCGGCCCCTGAACCAGTTCCCAGGTCAGCGCGCCTTCGCCAGACCCGAAGAGTTCGATGTCATAGAAGACCCCGAGCTGCGGATTCTGGAACGGCGGGTTGTCAATGCTGATCTCCGTACATTCAGGTCCTTCGAGAGTGAAGCTTACCAGCCCGAAGGCGCTCCCCGGATTGAACGGGCAGCTGTCAGTGACCTGCACTTCCAGCACATACTCGTTGCCGACCTGGCTGCCGTTGGTCGGCAGACCAGAGATGGTCCCGCTCTCGTCGAAGCTCAGTCCATCCGGGAGTTCCCCTTCGATCAGGGTCCACTGGTAGGGGCCAATACCACCTTCGACTTCGAGCGTCGCCAGATACGACTGCTGGTACACCGGATTCTCCAGCTCGCTGCTGAGAATCGTCAGCTCACCGCAATCCGGCGCAGGCAGAAGGCGGAACTCGAAGGTCGCCGTCGCGGTTGCCGGCCCGAATTCGCAGTCATCCTCCACCAGGGCGGTAAAGGAGAAGAGATTGCCCGCTTCCGAGGGGTCATCCGGGGTCCCAGTCAGCGTGCCATCCTCGTTCAGGAAGAGACCAGTCGGCAGGCTGCCACCCACCTGACTCCAACGGTATGGCGTGCTGCCACCTTCGGCTTCCAGCAGTGCACTGTATTCCTGGCCGACCACCGGATTCTCCAGGAACTCGGTAGTGATGGTGACTTCCGGGCAGGCCGGGTCATTGACGGTGAGATCGATGGTCGCGAAGTCGAACTGCGTGGGGGTGCAGTCATCGGAGACGGTGAACTCCAACTCATAGGTGACCGGATCGGTATCCGGGGTCCCCTCGATCAGGCCATCCGCCGTCATCACCAGTCCGAAGGGCAGCCCCTCGACACTCCAGGAGAGCGGAGCTTTTCCACCGCTGGCAGTCATCTGGAAGGAGTACGGCTGACCATTGGTCGCCGGCGGCAGGAACGCGGTCGTGATCAGGAGCCGACCGCAATCTTCCGGCTGCAGGACGATGTTGTAGTTGCGGCTGAAGGTCTGCGCCCCCAGCGGGCAGGAATCCGCGATTTCCACGCCGAAGGAGAACTCACTGTCGATCTCTTCCGGGTCGGTCGCGACACCACTCAGGCGTCCATCCGATGTAAGCTCGATACCGGCCGGCAGGTTGCTCTCGGGGAGCAGACTCCAGGTGTACGGTCCCACGCCACCGCTGACTTCGAACTCGATCTCATACGGCGCACCAAAGACCGGATCAGGCAGGATGTCGGGGTCGAAGCTGACACCATCGCAGGTGGGGCCACTCAGCCGAATCGCCAGATTCTTGTTCGCGATCTGCGGATCAAGGACACAACTGTCGATGACTTCGACTTCAAAGGCGAAGAGTCGGCCAATTTCGGAAGCGTCCGTTGGCGTTCCACTTATGGTGCCGGCAGTATTGAGCGTGAGCCCAGTCGGCAGTCCGCCGTCCACCAGACTCCAGTTGAGAGGCGGCTCACCGGTGGCCGAGAGGCCGAAGTTGTACGGGATACTCCAGCCGGCATCCGGCAGAGGACCCGTCGTGATTTCCAGATCGTCACAGGTCACTTCTGGCTGCAGCACGAACGTGAATTCCTCGGTCGTGAACTGCGGCACCAGAGCGCAGCTGTCGAGCACACCAATCGTGAAGGTGAACTCGAGGTCGGCTTCCGACGGATCATTGGCGATGCCCTGCAGCAGGCCGGCCGGGCTGATGCTCAGACCCCGGGGCAAGGACCCGCCTTCCAGCGACCAGGTGAACGGCGGCTCGCCATCAGCGCTCAGCGCCTGCGAGTACGGCGCGTTCACGACCGGGTCCGGGAATCCGGTGTTCAGAATGGCGATCGGATCGCACTCGATGGGGGAAGTCACCGTGATGTTGTAGGTCTGGGTATCGGTCTGCGGACCACCCAGGCAGCTGTCGGTCGCCTGGACCGTAAAGCCGAAGTTCTGACCTACATCTTTCGGATCGTTGGCGGTCCCGGAAAGGAGCCCGCCGTTGCTCAGAGACAACCCATTCGGCAAGGAGCCGCTGATGATGGCGAAGCTGATCGGTGCGACACCCTGCGCCTCGATCAGCGCGGAGTAAGGCACATTCAGTTCGGGGTTGTCCAGATCCAGTGTGGTGATGTCGAGGGTGGTGCAGCCCGCAGGCCGCACCGTCAGCGTCAGCTCCGCAGTAGCGGTCCCTGGGAGGCCCGGGCAGCTGTCGGTGAGCTGCACGATAGCCGTGAAGGGGACATTGATCTCCTTCACGTCATCGGGGGTTCCGCTGACCAGCCCACCATTGTCGAGGGAGAGGCCGCTGGGAAGGCTGCCAAACACGATGGAGAAGCTGTAGGGCTGGATGCCGCCGCTGCCGGTCAGCTGCAGCGAATACGGCTGCTGGAAGACCGGATCATCCGCGTCGATGGGATCGATGGATGGCGTCGGACAGGCCGGATCGGAGAGGTCCAGCGTCAGTGCCCGGGTGACAGATTGCGCGCCGCTGGGGCAGTTATCCAGCACCTCGAACTCGAGGTTGTAGGTGCGAGCCTGGTCATCCGGTGTACCGGACAGTAGCCCGGAGGCATCCAGGATCAACCCGCTCGGCAGCCCTTCAGAGTTGCCCGACAGACCCCAGGTCCGACTGCCAAAGCCACCAGTGGCATCGAGCTGCGTGCTGTAGGGCTGCAGATTGGTGGCAGGCGGCAACGAGGTCGTGGTGATGTCGAGGCCGGGGCAGGAGGGCGTGACATCCAGCGTCAGGGTCCGGACATCGGTGCGGGCAGGAGTACAGCCGTCGGAGACATCGAAGGTGATGTCGTAGCTGCTCGGACCACTCGCCGGGAGCGTCCCCTGCAGGGTCCGGCCATTCCCCGCCATGCTGAAGCCAGCCGGGGCACCGGAGACGATGCGGATCGGACCCACCGGGGCGGTCCCGCCCGCGACTGACAGGGTCGCGGTGTAGGGCGAACCCGCGGTGCCCGGAGGCAGTGTCTGGTTACCGGTCGGCGACTGGATCACCGGCAGCGGCTCGGTGCACTGGGTCCCGGAGACTGGCAGGGTGAAGCCCTGGGTGGTGCTCAGCGCACCGGAGGGGCAGGTGTCGGTGGCTCGCAGGGTGAAGACAAAGTTCTTCCCGGCATCGGAGGCCACATTGGGGGTCCCGCGCAGCCGGACCGTGATCCGGCGATTGTCAGGATCCAGCACCGGCGTCAGGATGATCCCCTCCGGCAGGCTGCCGGACTCGAAGGTCACCTGACCCGGACCGTTGGGCGTACTGACGGTGAAGCTGGTGTCATAGAGCGTCCCGATCGCGGCGGTCGGGAGCTGGCCCTGGCTGTTGAAGGACGGACCCGCGCCGCAGGGGACCACGAGCACCAGATTGGTCGAGGCGGTCTGGATGTTCTCGCAGCTGTCACTGACGATCGCCGTGATGTTGTAACTGCCGGGGGTCGTCGGCAGGCCAGTGATCAGACCGTTGGAGTCGACACTGAAGTCGGCAGTCGCCGGGTCGATGGTGACTTCCCAACCCAGGGCACCCTCGCCGCCGGTAGCGCCGAGCTGGAACTCATAGGGGGTGTCGATGGCGGCGTTGGGGAGCGATGCGGTGGTGATAGTCGGCGGGGCAGCGCAGACGATCGGCTCGCCACCTTCGATCGGCACGGTGATGCGGGCCTGGTCGAAGCGTCCGCCGGCGTCGACCGCCTGCGTGCCCTGGCGTCCCTGCGGTGTGTTCGCACCGCAGCTGTCGGTGACGCGGGCAAAGAAAGAAAGCTGTGACGGCGCACCGATGTCGGGTACGCCGCTGATTTCACCAGTTTGCTCATTCAGGAAGAGCCCGAATCCCAGGGCGGGTGACCCGGAAGGAGTACCACTGACCGGATCCAGAATCTGATAGCGCAGCGGCGGCTCGCCACCCGCTGCCTGGACCTGGAAGCTGTACGGCTGGCCAATGACCGCCGCGGGAGTCGTCAGATTTTCGAGAGATGGAACCGGCGTGCTGCACCCCAGCACCCCTGGGCCAAAACCCACACGAATGATCGGCTGGAAGTCGCAGACTGCCTGCCGCGGATCATTGGCATTAGACGCCAGGATGCCGGCACGGACGGTGATTTCCTCATCAAAATTCCAGTCTGGCCCCAAATCTGCCAGCGCATCCCAGAGGAACGTGATCTCTTTGCCCTCGACCGGAATCTCAACCACCGTATTGCGGCTGTTGAGGTCCAGGGAACCGGGGGCGGCGGTCATCAGCCGCTGCGGATCAGTCGGCACCGCGGTGCGTCGCCACCCGACCCGGAGATAGACCGGGATCGGATCAACCGCGTTGGTGCGGGGCACCGACAGCGTGATCGGAATAATCGCGGAGTTCTGGTCCGCAGCGAGGGCACGGATCTCAATCCCGAGCGTGCCGATCAGCTGCTGCCCAGTGGGTGAAGTGGGGCCGCCACCGCCACCGCAGGCGCTGAGCAGGATTAATGACCACATCAGGGCCAGCAAACGGACCCCGGCGAAGGTGCGAGCCATCGCGTGTGCTCCTCTGTTCCGACAAAGACGTCAATGACAACGGGCGAAGGGAGTGAATGCCCCTCGCGCAGCATCTGGTGCGTGTGAGTGGCCTGTAGGGTAGCACCGCTTCTGCGGAAAAATCCTTAATGAGACATAGTCGCTGGACAGATTTTCAGCCCGAGTGCACTAAACGTGGATTATGGACAACCCGATGCCCCCGGCACTTACCAGGTCGCCAGAAAGTCCACCAGCTGCACATCCCCCACCTCCAGCGTCTCACCGACCGCGTCAAGAGCCGGCTTCTGCACATACTGTTTGGGCTGCACGATCTTGCCGACCCGGTCAGTCGCCACGAAGCCATCCACTTCACGATTAATCGCCGGCAGCTCCGGCAGCCCCCACTTGAAGGGGAGGCGGCTCGCCCGGAGCGCTTTGTGGAGATTGAAGCAGTTGAAGACCAGGATCTCGGCTTTTCGCAGACGCGGACCATCCTGGAAGAACTGGTAGGCCGCCTCGATCGTCATGAATTCCTTCGGATACCGCTCCGGGTTGTAGGTGCGGATGAGCCGGAAGTACGACTTTTCGGCATCCTGGACTGTCGCGCCTTTGGTCAGGCCCAGGGTCCAGTAATGCGAATTCACCTGCTCGATGTCGTCGATCAGGATTTCCTTCTTCACGGCCGCCTTAAACTCTTCCTCTTCCTGGAAGGTGTTCAGAAGGTTCACGATCCGGCGGGTCTCGTTGAGCTGGATGACATCGTTTTCATCCGGCGCGACTTTGACCTTCTTCTCCATGAACTCGAAGAAGGTCTTCCAGTACCGCAGTGCCTGATCCGGATGCGCCTTGATCATCTCGACCAGGCCGAGATTCTGATATGCCGCGAGATTCGGCGCATGCTTTAGCGCGTCTTTCCAGAAATTGATGGCGTGGTGATACGCCTGCTCTTTGGCGGCGAGATACCCCTTGTGCAGCGCCAGGTAGCTGCGGGCGATGGCGAGATCCTGGCCCTCGGGGTCCATTTGCTCCAGCTTCTGTAACACGCCGGTCGCTTCTTCCACCATGGAGTCGGCGAGGTACCGATAGAGGAGGCTGTAGTAGAGCTCCACCATCTTGACTTTCGGGATCCCTCGCTCTTCACCCATCCGCAGGATGTCCTGCACGGAGAGATCGAGCAGCCGCTGCCAGTGGTAGAGCGCGAGTTTGCGCTGGTCCGCTTTGATGTACAGGAGTCCGAGGATGAAGAGCCCTTCGAAGGGAAAGGACTTCTCGGCGAGGTCCTTCTGGACCACTTTCTCCAGCAGTGCCGCACCTTCCCTGGCGGTCCCTGCCTGGTAGTGCAGCACCCCCATAAACGCCGGATGCAGCAGCCCGGCTTCGTAGATTTCCATCATGGCGTTCCCCTGCAGCACCGCCGGGAGCCGTTCCTCATCCTCATTCAGGTAGTAACTGATGGCGCGTCCCAACAGAGCATAGGGACGGAACTTCCCCTCCAGGGCCCCTTCCAGGATGTCATTGGCCAGGTCGTAATGCTTCTTGTGGAGTTCGAGCTTGCCATACAGGAGCGCGACTTCAGGCCGCAGGGCGGGATAGCGATCCAGCACCCGCTCGTAGCAGGCCTTCGCTTTGATGATCTTGCCCGAGGCGTGACAGGCGGCCCCTTCGAAAAGGGCGGCCGCTCCATGCTCGGGGTCCACATCGGCCGCTTTGCGGAAATGCGCTTCCGCCTGGGTGTACTCCTCCCGGCTGAAGGCTTCGACTCCGAGGCGGAAAATCGCCTCGCTCAGACAGGGCGCGATGGGATTCGGGCTCTGCTGACTGGTCAGTTCCAGGGCCTGCTCCCAGGCCCGGGCTGCCGCCCGGTAGTTGTTCCGCTCGAACTCCGCGCGACCAGTCCTGAACTGCGCGGCAGCCAGCAGCGACTGTGCCTGCGACCCAAAAATCTTGTCCTCGGTGATGGCCGAAATGGAAGCGGTATCGACCAGCGTGCCGTTGGTGGAATGCAGGAGCGCCAGCTTGAGGGTCCCGTACGGTGCATAGGAGCTCTTCGAGGCGGCCAGCGCTTTGTAGAGCGTCTCCGCCTCCTTCTGCTGACCGGTCGCTTCCGCCAGTTGTCCCTGGCGCGCAATCAGCAACGGATGGTCCGGATGGGCCTTAGCCAGTTCCGCAAAGACCTGTGCGGCCTCCTTGTGCTTGCCATCGAGCATCGCGACATGCCCCAGACGGTATTGCACGAGGGGCGAAGGATTGGCTTTGGCCAGATGCTGGAGGATCGGGTACGCCAGGTTCGCCTGCCCCTGCGCGGCCATCGAGACCGCCAGGAGGTAGTCGATCTCGGCATCATTGGTATTGATCTGACGGGCTGCTTCCAGCACCACCTGCGCCTGGCGATAGCGCCGACGCTCCAGCAGTGTTTTCGCCATCGTCAGCAGCGTCGCCCGACCCTTAGGGCCTTCCAGTCGCTGCAGCACCGGCTTCGGATTCCGCTCCAGCGCACCAATAATGATGGGGTAGTACTGCGGGTCCGGGTCCTGCTTATCCAGGATCCGGGGCGTCACTGCCTCAACAATCGCTTCGTTCGTGGGATCCTCGCGCAGCACCCGGAGGTAATGCGCCAGGGCCTCCCCATCCATCCGCTTGTCGGCAAGATACGACTGCGCCAGGGCGACCCCGATGGCGGGGTCGTAGCGATTCTCCAGCGCCTTCTTCAGCAGCGGCGCTTCCTTGAGCCCCTCGCCCGCAGCGACCAGGCTGCTGGCGAGCAACTGCACCCCGAGGGCCGACAACTGCTCCGGCGTGTTCTGCCAGAGATAGCGATAGAGCTGGATCGCCAGGTCATCGGTCCGCTGCCGGGGAATGAAATGCTCGGCGAGGACTTCGGCGGCTTTCAGACGGGTTTCTTTGGGAGTCGCGGGGAGCTTGAATGCCCGCTCCAGCACCATCAGGTCCCGATCGTCCAGGACCTTCTTGGCGAGTGCAATCTCGCAAAGCACGAGCAGGACCTGGTGATCCTGGGGCTTCTCCGCCAGTGCCCGGAAGTAGATTTCCCGCGCCTTGGCATCTTTGCGGCCCGCACTCAGATACCCCCGGGCCAGGCTGTGGATGATCGCCGCCGCGGAAGCCCCATCGACTCCCTGCAGCGCGAGTTCATACACGCCGACTGCCCGCTCATCGTTCCGGCCTTCCTGGGCGTACATCTTCGCCAGGATCTGGGTGTTCGCCAGGGCACCGGGATTCAGATCGTAGAGCGCTTCATAGACTTCCCGGGCGGTCCCATCGTTCCGCTGGGAATGCAGGTAGTGCTCTGAGAGCAGATGCAGAATCTGTTCTTTACGCTCGTGGTTCTGCCAGAACTGCTCGTAGATTTCGACCGCGAATTCGCTGGTGTCTTTCGCGCGCAGGAGGTACGGCAGGAGCCGACGCCCGATGGCAGTACTGGGCGTCAGGTTGTACGCGTCCAGCAGGTGCTCGTAGATCGACTCCAGCATCTCGTCGGACTGGAGATAGATCCGGGTCAGCCCATCGAAAAAGAGGCGATCCTCGGGGCGGAGCTTCCGTGCCCACTGCAGCACCGTGTAGGCGTCCTTCGGCGGATTCGTCAGGTGGGAATAGCACCGCGCGACATTGAGTCGGTGCTCCTCATTCTGGGGATCGAGCTTCAGGAGCTGCCGGTAGACTTCGAGGGCTTCCTGATCGTACTTCGCGAGTTGGGCGTAACAGGCCCCGAGTCCCTGGACCGCAGAGATGAGGTCCTTATGCGCCCGCCAGGCCCGCTCGAAGACTTTTTGTGTTTCCGGGGTGAACTCCTGCGCTTCCCAGGCCCCTGAGGCATAACCCAGCAGGATCCGTTCATTCCCCGGAGCCAGGGCATAGCCCTTCTTATAGACGCGGTAGGCACCTGGTCCGACCGGCTCTTTGTTCGAAGTCGAATAGGTATTACCCAGTGTTTCCAGCAGCTGCGACTTGTCGCCCTCAAACTCCAGTGCCCGGTCCAGGTACTGAAAGACCGACTCACGACGTCCCTGTCCATCCAGCGCTCGCGCCAGCCCGACCAGCACCCGGATGCCCAGGGCATCCACATCCTTGGTCCCCTTGTGCTTTTCCAGCAGCTCTTTCGCCTGCTCGAAAAGGGTCCCTGCCTGCGTGAAGTCACGCTTTTGCAGGGCCGCTTCGCCATTGCGAATCAGCCCCTCGAGTTTTTTGGCCGGACTGAACAGTCCCCCCAAAACCATGCGCTGCGATCCTCCCCGGATGGACCCTCCCTGGCGGACCGCTCCGGTGTTCTGCCATGTATGCACCCGTGCACAGCACAGACCAGACCGCCCCTGGCCGGACTCCACACAGAAAGGCTCCCCGGCACGGCGGGGAGACGGAGCAGTATACATTCGCCGGGGGCTCAGGAAAATCAGGAATCGCTTATGTTGCCTGCGGATCAGGGCGGCGGCGCAGCAAGCCACGCCGCTGCTTCCACCCCGCCGGGACGAGGCGTCCCGGCACCCACCGACGCGGGCGTCGGAATGCCGGGCGACCGGGGGTCGCCCCTCCGGTAAAACGGCTGGTAGGTCGACCTCCAGGTCGATGGGCGTGGGGACTTCAGTCCCCCACCCAAGACAGCCGCGGCAAGTACCATCACCTCATGGACCCCTACCTCGAACATGCCAACATCACGGTCCCTGACATGGACGCCGCCCTGGACTTCCTGCGTGTCGCCTGCCCCACCTGGCAGATTCGTCACGACGCGATCCACCCGGTCAGCAAGCTCCGCTGGGTCCACGTCGGCACGCCGGAATCCTATCTGGCCCTGCAGGAGCCGCATCCGGGACGCACGCCCGAGGATCATCGCCGTCCCTACGACGACATCGGCATCAATCACCTCGGCATCGTGGTCCCGGACTTCGATGCCCTCGCGGCCCGGATCGACGCAGCGGGGTATCGTCGCGGTATGGAGGTCGACCCGCATCCAGCCCGAAAGCGTGCGTACTGGTTCGACCACGCTGGCTTCGAATGGGAGTTCATCGAGTACCTGACCAGCGATCCGGTGGACCGCCACGACTACACCCGCTGATCAGTCGGTAATGGCGCTAATCCGCCGGGCCAGCTCCACATCGAGGGACGTCACGACCCGTCCGGCATCGTGGGTACACAACCGTATCGCCACGCGATTCCAGGAGTTGGACCAGTCGGGATGATGGTCCAGTCGCTCCGCGAGAAGCGCGACCTGCGTCATGAACGCAAAGGCGGCGCGGAAGTGCGGAAAGGTCCACTCCCGCACCAGAGCGTCATCCTCATGCCGCCATCCTGGGAGGGTACCCAGCGCTGCGGCGATTTCAGTAGAGTTCAAAGGTGACCGGGAAGGTGCCGATGCTGACATACCTCTAGTCTAAATCGCGCTGATGTGACCCGGCAGTTATCGGAGCCTGTAACTGGCGAGACAATGCGGTGCAACCTGCCTGTCTGCCCACACTTCCGGCACCTTAAATCACGCCGCCAGCTACGGGCTTCCAGTACTCGCAGAGCTCGTAGAGGAGTAAAGGAGCCAGCAGATGTTCGCCACTGACGATCGGATCCATCAACACGGTCTCCAGGGGCTGTTGATTGATCGTGCCACTGACTCGTAAGGTTTCGCGCAGCCCGTCTTCATCCGTGTCCTCGACCCAGACTGACAAGTCCATCAACGGTGGCTGATTCTGCCAGGTATTGAGCAGGGGTTCGGCGTACGGTGGCCGGTCAAATGCAGCCCCCGGATGGTTTCCGGCATCGGCAAAGATGCGGGCTTGAAACACCATTGAACCAACTTCTGGATCCTCGATAATTTGCGCCTGCCCATGGGTATGACGAAGAAACGCGCGCTTCCACAGATAAAGATCTGGAGCCAGATCTCCAGACCCGGCTGAGGAGGAGCCAAAAAACCACTGGAAAGAGGAAGCAAACTCAAAGTCACGCCGGATGCGACGGCCATACTCCTGGCCTGTTTCCGTGACCCCTTTGCGAAACGCCAGCTCCTGCGGCGATACGCTCCCCCCCAGGGACTCCAGGTCTGACAGCCGGGTTACCAGAGAATCAGCCACTTCGTTCCAGTGCCTCATATCGGCTCTGACTATTAGCAGTTCGGTAAACGTTTCCTCCAGGACGCGGCCGACCTCCAGGTCATAGGTCAGGTTCTCCAACAGGACAGGATCGAGCTGCCCAGATTCCTCGAGGTTGATGAGAAACTGCCGGTACTTGGAAAGCAGCGGGAGCAGCCGCACACCATACAGACGTCGCGCCTGAACCATGCTCTCCCGACTGATCTCCTGGTAGCGAGGAGGTACATTCAGTGAACCTTCCCATGTGACGATCTCCCCTCGGGAATCCTTAAACTCTACGACTACCTTCTTGTAACCTTCCGAAGCAATTCGATAATCATGCTGTGCATCAAGCACAAAACTGCCGCCTTCCAGCGGAATCAGCGTATTCGGAAACAACGGAGTCGTCGTACCAGGCAGCATATCGTTGGTCGAAGTCATCACGACCCGCTCAGTTCGAAAACCTGTCAGCAGATCGGTCACCTTGACCACGCAGGGTTCTTCCGCATCGAGGCCTTCCTGTGTCTCGATTATCCCTGCCAGCCGGAATCGCCCTCCAGGAATCAGCTCCCAGTCACCCGGCGCTTCAGTTACCGTCAGCGTCAGACTCTGCTGCCCTCGGCGATCATCTCGCGTGGCCACGTTTTCTGCCTGGCGACAGCTTACGCTGCAAATCACGACGATAAGACCCAGGAGCAGCCGGGGAGTAACCCCGGACACATGTGCCAAGTGAGCGTGACGCTGCATGATTCGCTCTCCTGTCTTTCCGAGTTTAGCAGGATAAAGCATCGACTGCCTGCCTCTGATCGAGTTCCAGTGTTGTGTAGAGGTCTTCCGTCTGTTCACAAAGCCTGTCCAGATTCTCTCTGGTCTTCTTCCGGGTTGTCTCCGTCTGACCTGACAGGCCACTCAGATCGCTGTCATCGATTTCCTGCTTGCTGCTTCTGAACTGGCCTCCGACACAGATGATAAAACTGAACTGACAGTCACACTCGAAGCCGATGATTGCGTCGCAGGTGTAGGTCCCCTGCAGTCCTGCTGCGCCGCACCAGTTCTTAAAGCAGCCGAGGCAGGCTAACTCGTTCGAATGGAGCCGATGCCTGGGAAAGCGACCGTCTGCTCCAAAACCAATGCATTGGGCAGCGCTTTCGACTCCCGCTCTATAACCATCGGCTTCAGAGTTGGGGTCGGACTCACTGCAATGAATGTGATGAAGGCTCCCAAACAGTGCCATTCCCAGCAGGAGCAACTTCAATCTTGGGTGGAGTGTCGTTAGCAAGGCTCAGCACCTGTAGGCTGACTTGGTGGTAACGTTGGATATTCTCTCTCTCTCTCTCTCTTGTCAAGCCATACTTCAGAATTTTATACAGCCGCCTGAGCGACTCTTCTCTCCCGACGCCTAAGCACCAGCTTGTGCAACTCGCTGGCCAGCAGGACGCTCATTGCCAGCCCCAGCAACTCCAGCCACATCTCGCCCGAGACCGGGTGGATGCTCAGCACCTGCTGCATGACCGGCCAGTGCATCGCTCCGGCATGGACCAGCGTCGCGGTCAGGGTCCCCCACAACAGCAACGGACTGCGCAGGGGATTCATCGTGAATGCCGACCGCAACTCCGACCGGCAGACACCGACCTGCACGTTTTCGAAGAGAATCAGCAGCAGCAACGTGTGATTGCGCGCATCGGTCAGGGCCATCCCTGCCTGCAACAGCAGGGTGAAGAGCCCCCAGCAGACGCCTCCCATGACCAGCCCGGAGAGGATCACCCGCTCGATCATCACCCGGTTAAACAGGGGCTCCTGCAGCGGACGCGGTGGGTGCTCCGCTTCATCCCCTTCCGCCGACTCGAACGCCAGCGCCACATCCTGGATCCCGTTCGTCACCAGATTGAGCCAGAGGAGCTGCACCGCATTCAGCGGGACCGGCGAGCCCACCACCATGGCGGTCATCACCAGCAGCACCTCTGCAACACTGGTCGAGACCAGCAGATGCACCACCTTGCGGATGTTGTTGTACGCCACCCGTCCTTCTTCAACCCCATTCACCAGCGACGCAAAGTTGTCATCCGTCAGGATCAGCTCCGCCGACTCCCGGGCGATGTCGGTCCCCAGCTGTCCCATAGCGACCCCAACATGCGCCGCCTTCAGGGCCGGGGCATCATTCGCCCCATCCCCGGTCACCGCCACCGCTTCCCCGGACCGCATCAGGGTCTCGACAATCTGGAGCTTTTGCGCCGGATCGACCCGTGCAAAAATCCGCGCCCGCTGCACCAGCGCCGGCCACGTCGCCGGATCACTCTCCCGCCAGGTCTGCCCCGTCACGACCTCGCTCTCGCTGGAGGCCAGCCCCAGCTCCCGCCCGATGGTCAGCGCGGTCTGTGGATGGTCGCCGGTAATCATGGCGACATCGATGCCGGCGGTCTTGCAGCGCGCGATCGCCTCCGGGACTTCCGGGCGAATGGGGTCCTGCAGGGCGATGAGTCCCGCGCACTGCAATCCCTGTGGCAGCGCTTCCGGACGGTCCGGCGCGCTGTCCACCACCCCGCTACTCAGCGCGAGGACCTTGTACCCCTGCGCCGCCAGTTCCTCGACCCGCTCCCGCAGCGATGCCGTCACGTCCTCCGGATCGCTGCAGGCTGTCAGGATCACTTCCGGTGCGCCCTTGGCATATGCACGCACGGTGGCTCCATCACGGACCCAGACCGCCGCACCCGCCCGCTCTGATTCATAGGGCAGCCGCTCCTGGATCTCCGGCAACGACTCTCCTGTCACCCCTGCCTGCTCCGCGAGGCGGAGTCCGGCCAGATCCACTGCATCACCATGTTCGACCCAGGTGTCATCTTCCCGGGTGCGAATCGCTTCATTTACCAGCGCGCCCGCCAGGACCAGCCGTTGCATGGCGGGATCCTCCAGCAGATGCTCCGGACGATCGAGTCGTCCATCAGGGAGCACAATCCGCCGGATCGCCAGCTGATTCTCTGTGAGGGTGCCGGTCTTGTCGGAGGCGATGAATGTACAGGAGCCCAGCGACTCCACGGCCACCAGTCGCCGGACAATCACCCGTCGCCGGCTCAGCCGGTGGACCGCCACCGCCAGCGCGATGGTGATTGCCACCGGGAGTCCTTCGGGAATCGCCGAGACCCCCAGCGCGATGGCGAAGATGACGACTTCATAGAAGCTCTGTCCCTGCCAGAGCCCCAAGGCAATGACCACCACCGCCGCCATCCCGACCAGCAGCGACACCTGATGCGCGAAACGTTCCATCCGCTGCACGAGTGGCGGCTTCTCACTGGTGCCGCGTCCGAGACTTGCCGCCAGTTGCCCCAGCACGGTATGGGTCCCGGTGGCGATAACAACGCCGCGGCAACGACCTGCGGTGAGCAATGTCCCGGAATAGAGCATCTGCTGCTGATCACCGAGCCCGCCGTCAGCCGTCCCGGCCTCCATCGCGACTTTGCTGACCGCCATCGACTCACCCGTAAGCAGCGACTCATCGACCCGCAAGTCATCCGCCTGCAGCAGTCGCAGGTCCGCCGGGACCCGGTTCCCCGACTCCAGCACCACGACATCGCCCGGGACCAGCAGCGCGGCGAGGGTGTCGCGGATCTTCCCCGCCCGCAGCACTGTCGCGTGAGGCTCTGTCAGCTGGCGCAGCGCCTGGGCGCTCCGCTCCGCGCTGAATTCCTGAATCACACCCACGACCACATTCAGCAAAATCACCAGGGCGATGAAGCCGGCTTCCATGTGCTCGCCTGCGATCATCGCGAGCAAAAAGGCGACACCGATGACATAGGTGATGGGGTTTTGCAATTGACGCCAGGCCAGCTGCCACCACGCCAGCGGAGGGGGCTCCGGCAGTTCGTTGCGACCATAGCGCTCCAGGCGCGCAGTCGCTTCCGCGTCGGTCAGGCCGACAGGCGTGGCCTCCAGGACCGCCAGGAGGTCCGTGAGGGGCACCTGCTGCAGGTTGGGCGTTACGACCGCATCGACGTCACTGCTGGGCATCTCTTCATTATGCGCACTGGCCTACGAGCAGTCTGCGCCAGCTGTCACACCGCACCGCGGTCAGCCCCGGATGCCAGCCGCCCACTGCTCCTGCGTGGCGCGTCCCTTTTGCGCAGACTGCAATGCGGTCAGACTGATTATTGCGTGCGGACTTAAGGACCGCACCTGGAAGATCACCACCGCCAGCGCCTGCGTCAGGTCGCGGCGGAGTCGCGCGTTGTACGGCAGCTTCAGGACCTGACGCGGTCCCCGCAGGATGATGCGATGGCGCCAGTAGGGAGCGGTGGCATCCCCCGCGAAGGCGGGGAGGGCCATGATGATCTGACGTGGATACAGCCCGAACCACGCCCGCGGGTCGAACCATTGCAGGAGCACCGTGTAGAGCCACTGCATCCAGCGACCATAACGCTCCCCCAGATAAAGGGCGTAGCCAAGGCCGTTCAGCCGACGGTCATCGGTGATCTCGGTGATGTTCTGGAAGTGCAGCACACGCCGTCCTCCCCACCCCATCAGCATCACTTTGTCCCGTCCGACATGTACATAGGTCTGGACATAAGGACGCACCAGCAGCAACACCAATGTTCCCAGCGCACCACCGATGGCCACCAGTCGCCACCACCAGAGCCCCGGTGCCCAACTCAGCAGCATCCCCGCAAGACCGTACATCGCGACACCGATCATCCCCAGCAAGCCCAGCAGAATGCCGAGGTTCGCCAGGTTCACCGGGATACGCCGCATCTGGCGCATGTGCGGTCCCAGGTCCAGGAACCAGCGGGGGAGATCGAGGGTCCGGATCAGCGTGTCTATGCCCAGATGAAAGCCGGGCATCCCAGGCGCGACGAATTTCGCCCCGAGGTCCTCGCCAATCTTGATGACTTCTGCCGCCCGGACCTCCTCCAGCGGCCCCCCACATTGCGGACAGTTCCGCTCGGCCAGCGCCGGTAATGAGATGGTCCGCTTACAGGCGTCACACCGAAAGACCAGCTCCCGGGTCTGCGAGAAGACCGGAAACTCCCGCAGCAGGTCGCTCATCACGGTCTCGCGACGCTGTGCTTCTGCCACCCGCTGCTTCGGCAGTTCCACCATCAGGCCATCGCGACGCCATTCCATAAGAACCGCGGCGATTTCATCCGGACGAGGCGCACCGGCGTTCGCCGCTTCCTGATTCGCGGTCAGTGGGCCAAAGATGAACGAAAAATCAGCCATGCCAGGCTCCGCTGCTACAGCTCTGCGGTGTCAGTCGGCTCGTCGATCGGGACCGCCAAAAGGCCGACCCGGACCAGCTGGCCCTCTTCCAGGGACTCGACCACAGCGACACTGAATCGCTCATACACCTTGATCAGCCGGATACGTCCTGCCCGGGCCTGATGCTCGCCGAGCAGTGTCCCTTCCAGATCATAGACCGGCTCCCGTTGCTCCAGTTGCAGCAGATCCCCGACCGTCCAGCCTTCCTGCGCTCCGGCATCGAGAAACACTTCCCCGCCATCAATCCGCACGACCCGGGGAAAGAAGTCCCCCGGCGGCACCAGGTCCGGTACCGCCCGTTCTGGTTGCGGGACTGGTGGCACCACCAGCGCCGGGGCGAGCCCCCGGACCTGTCGCAGTTCGGCGAGCTGCTTGCGCAGGTCGTGACCTCCCTGCACCGGTTGCGCCAACCCCGTTTCGAGTGCCGCCTCGGCTTCGGTCAGCCGGCCCAGGGCTTCATACACCATCGCCAGATTGCCATGGAGGTCCGCCGCTCCACGGGGATTGTTGGTGAGGGCCTCGGTGAAGAGTTGCAGCGCCCGTTCCAGGTCGCCAGCTTCGGCGGCTTCAATGCCCGCTCTGGTGGTGGCGTCGGCGTTCCGCTCCGGACGGAAACTCCGCTTCATCTGCAGGGATTGCGGCGCGAAGCGGGCCGCTCCCTTTGCCACCACCTTGGGCACGATCTTGTCCAGCAAACTCTCGGCCCCGGTGCTGTTGCGCCAGCCATAGTCCTCCTGCCAGTAGTTCGAGGTGCTTTCCGCCACCCGGGCAGAGCCCAGCACCTGACGGGTACTCACATGCACTGCCCGCAGATCCAGCTCGATGCGGGCGCGCTGCGACTCTGTCCGGATATAGACCGTCCGGTATTCCCGCTCCTGCACCTGACGATAGCGGCCGTCATCATCCCGACGCTCCCGCCAGACCCAGTACTCCCGCTGCACCGGCGTGGTGCCGTAATCCGTACTGACCTCGACCCGGGCGGTCCCGGTGATCTCCACCACAATGCCCGACGCCTTTTCAGCCTCGCTCAACAGCCGCGCATCGACCAGTCCAGTGCTCCCCAGGGCTCCCGCCAGGTCTCCCGCGAGTGTGGTCCCATCCAGCACCCGGCTCCCCTCGATGCGTAGCGGGCTGACACCGATCGGGCCGGCAAGTCCGACATCGAATTCCGGAGCCTGAATGCGGGTCCAGGTGAAAGCGGTCGCGGTGGCAGGGAAGATTCCAACCACCAGCAGGACCAGCCCGGTCATCAGCCAGGTTCGCATGGAGCAACTATGCCATGAGTGCGGGGTCGTGCGAGACCCCAGGCGACTGGCTACTCGCCCTGAATCAGGGTCTGGACCCGTTCCAGCGGCTCCCAGCCAAGGAGCGCGAGGCTGTTGCCCTGCTGCAGCGCGAGGTCCGCGATCCGCCAGGCCATCGCCTGCCGGACCTGGCGGTCCTGCACATCGGCGATGTCGATGAGATACCGCTCCAGGGTCCGCAGATGCTCCCCGATGGCGTAGCGCATCACCTCGTCGGTGGCCATCTCGCTGATGGGAGGCAGTGGGATGCTGGTGGCGATGGGGTCCGCTTCCAGGGCTTCGGCTCCGGGCAGATGCTGCCACTCGGAGAGGCGCACGACCGAGGCACCGCGCCAGGTGTCGAGCAGGTCGACATACTCGAAGGGGGCGTCGGTGCGGAACGTGGGGTCTTCGACAATGTCGTGCAGCGTCTCACTCAGGATGGTCTCCTGGGTGATGAGGCGGGTGAGGCAGTCGGCCTCCGAATGTGCCGCGAAGGCAGCTGCGGGAGCCAGGGTGAGCAGGATGCAGGTCGTGGATGTGATGACTGAGCGCACGGGGTCGATTATATCTGACGCTCCACCACGTATCGATGACACCAGCTCGCTACCCCGACGTATCTGCGAGCTTAGCCACCAGTCCCAATCCAAGCTCCTGCCCTTCCCTGATCTCCAATACCTGCCCGACAGAGAACTTATCCTCGACTGTAATCAGTTTGACACGCGCGATTTCTGACTCCCGGTGCCCCAGCACTTCACCGCTCAGCCCCTGCACAGGAACTTGTTTCACAATTCTGACAATTGCGCCGACTTGCCAGCCCCGATTTTGTCCACCATCAAAGGTGACTTCCGCTGAAGTGAAATCCACTACCCGCACGGTCTGATCTGTCTCAGGCTTGGCGCTATGACTGTCCTTTCGGACTTTGCCCCGATACGCCCGCAACAGTTGTGACTCATGATCTTTGAGTTCCGCCTTCAGTTCAGAGGTGCGTAGTCCTTCACGAATTGCGACCAGGGCCTCGTCGTACTCTCCCATTGCGTCATAGACGATGGCGAGATTACCCCATTCGAAGGCTCGCCCCACAGGGTCAACCTCGATAGAGGCTTTGAACAACCGCACCGCCTGGTCGTAGTTTCCCGCCTCAGCAGCATCCGCAGCCCGCTGCGTCACTTCATCCCGCGCGCGACGGGGACGCCACAAGTGTTCCGCCTCAATGCGATAGGGAGAGAAACTGACGACTGCCATGTCCAGCACTTTTGGCAGCAGGGTCTCCACCATGCCGGACTGCGGCGTGCCTGGATCGTCGCCCTCTTCCCATTCAGTTTCATGCGTCGCAGTGCAGTGATGCAATCCCAGTTCGTTGCCTGTCGACAATTCGATCGCCCGAAGCTCCAGTGTGAGTTCCATCTTCCGAGACTCCGTGCGGATCGGCACCTGCACTGTCTCAACATACGGCACTTGCTTTGCCCGACCATAGATGTCGTACTCCGTACGGTAAATCGTTCGCCGTTCAGACTTGTTCCGCTGACCGAACTTCACACTGTAACTCGGCGTGACTCGTCCCAGAATGATGACCTGCGCATCCTGCAACCCGGGCATGGAGCGCAGCGCCCGTACATCGGACTGATACGGCACTACTATGCTTTGGACCCCGGGCAGCAGTTCCAGAAACCCTTCAGCTTCCAGTTCCCGACGATACCGATCCGCGATGCGGTACCCATCCGCCCAGCCCGGCTGTCCAGACTCAAAAGCAACGATGCTAACTCGCCCCACAACTGAGATGTCAGTCTCTGGCGCCATTGTCCGCTCGAAGCGTAGTGCCCACGCAGGTGTAACCAGGACAAGCAGCCAGCAACAAAGGGCCAGTGCTCGTAATCCGCAATAGAGATGAGTGCATCCGGGCATGTCCGTGTCCTCGCGACTCCCTGAAAGGTGGTGCCTTGAGTACAGGATAGCCTCAAGCTGAGTCCTGATCCACAGCCAGGAGGCCAAGAGGGACCCGGCTACAAACTTCTTTGCTCCCTGATATCCCCTCTATCTCGCACGCTGCTGTGTCACCGCACGCCGCCCAGTGAGCTGACTACTCCCCTGCTCTTCCTTTGAGTCTGTTTGTCGCAGAAGGGGCGACCTCCTCGTCTAAGCGAGGACCAGGCTTAGGACCATACTCGGGGAGCTTGAGCGGCGCAACAATCCATGCCCTCACGTTGGACGGCAGCGCCTTGAAAGAAAGCGCACTTCTGCCGGAGACCGGGTCTTCAGACCCGGGACGTGATGTGTGGTCCAGACGGATCTATGCGCTGGCGTGTCGGGGACTGAAGTCCCCGGACCCATCGACCATGAGGTCGACCCACCAGTCTCATGGTCCCCCCCCGCTTGCGGGGGTGGTCGCGCAGCGACCGGGGGCTTTCGGAGTGCCAGGCCGCAGTCCATACCAGAGAAAATTCGCAATGCACTCAACTCGGAGGGGCGACCCCCGGTCGCCCGGTGCCCCGACGCCCGCGTCGGTGGGGGCCGCGACGCCACGTCGCGACGGGCAAGACGCAGAAACTATGAGCGGGGTGGCAAGCCACGCCGCTACGGTCGCTTCATGAGTTTCCGGATCGACATCACCAGCCATCGACCGCTGCACATTGGACCGTCGCAAACGCACTGATCTGCACCAGCGGTAGCGGCGTGGCTTGCTGCGCTGCAGTCCGACAAACCCAGCTACAGCTCCCGGATGATGCCCCGCTGCCAGCAGTCGACCCGCTTGCGGAAGTACCAGAGAAAGCACCAGAAGTTCCACGCCGTCCGGAAAAACTTCAGTGATGACGCCCCCGCTTCCCGCTTGCTGTGCGTCACTTCCACCTCGACATACCGTACGCCCTGCAGATGGAGCCGCAGCATGGTTTCAGTCGGATTCGAGTAGCCATTCGACTCCACCGACAGCCCCCGCAGCAGGTCGCCCTTCACCAGCTTGTACGCGCAATTGCAGTCCCGGACTCGCACACCAAACAGCAGCCGGACAATGAGATTCAGCGCACGGTCCGCCACCACCCGGGGCAGGGCATCCTGCTTGCGATGCCGGTACCCCAGCACAAGATTCACGCCATGTGTTGCCTGTGCCTGGACCAGACGCTCCAGTTCTTCGGGAGCGAACTGCAGATCGGAATCAATCGTAGCGATCCAGTCGGCATCGGTGGCGCGGATGGCATCCCGCAACGCAGCGCCATATCCCTGGTTCTGCCCCTCATGCGTGATGACCCGCAGCTCGGGATACTCCGCCTGTAAGCCCGCGAGGATCTCCCCGGTCCGGTCCCGCGAGCAGTCGTTGCACACCACCACCTCCCCCTGCAGACCCGCGGCCCGCAATGCAGCCACGCACCGCCGTACGGTCTCGGCGATGATGGCCTCTTCGTTGTACGCCGGCATGCAGAAGGCGACACGCATCGGGGAGAGCATAACGAACCCGCCCCCGGAGGGAACCTCCGGGGGCGGATTGGGTGGCTGAGATCCTGTCAGCGGGAAAAATAGTCTGAGTACTGAAGCGCTTCCAGGGGAGTGACCAGATGACCATGACTGGAGAGAAATTCCGCCGGAATCGCATTGGCGAACGGGGCACCCTCGATCGAGCCATCAAAGGTCAGTTGATCCAGGAGGCCATCTTCATTCGTGTCGAGCAGTGTTACGACCAGTTCAAAGACGGGTGGATTCCCGCTGGCCGTACCGGCGACTGGCTCGACAAAGGGCGGAACTTCCGGACAGCAGTTGCTTGCCATCGTGCCGGTGTCCGTGCGAATCTCAGCGCGGTACTCTAACCCACCTTCGACCGCTGACCACTCCGCCCGGGGAAATGTGTGCCGGTAGAACGCCAGTTTCCACTTTTGCATGTCAGGGGCTTCCGTTCCGGGTCCACCACACCAGCTGCAAATCTGGTCGGATCGCCGCGCTGAGTAGCCAATCGCCAGGATCGTGTGCTCAGTCGCTCCTCCCAGATCGATGTGCTTTCGGAAGTGCTGCTCGGCGACTGGCAACGAAGCAAGGTCCCCGTTGAGTTCTGTGACACGTTGTTCCAGCGCTTCACCAATAGCCTTCCACTGGCCCTTGTCAGCATGCCGGATCATCGCATCCAGATAGAAGTGCTCCAGGTCTCGTAACAGTGCCAGGTCATAGTCCAGATGGGCGAAGGCCGTCTCATCGATGCCGCGTTCAACGGCCACCTGGGCAAACTCGCGGTACACCGCGAACAACGGGACCATCCGGACACCGTACACCCGACGTGCCTGCGCTTCTTCCGCCCATGACCAACCATTGAAACTGGGCGAGGAGACCACGTGTCTGATCCACTGTTCCTCGTTGCCCTGGGCATCCTGGGCTATCAGAGTCAGTCGCTGGAACCCTTCCCCGATACGCCATGCCCCGGTGAAGTCCAGGCGAAACTGACCAGTGCTTGGGTCGAGGGATAGGGGGCCTGATAGTGGCGAGCTGATCGTGATCGGCAGTTCCTGAGAAAAGCCCGCCACAACTTCTTCGACTCGCAGCCGCAGCGAATTGGGGTTCTGCGGATTTATTCCCTGGCTCGCCGTAACCACACCTTCGAGAAGAAACGCGCCACGCTCTGCAGTGGACCATTCCGCCGGGGCTTGGGAGATGGTGAAGGTGATCTCTCCCGCCGCAGACTGACGGGGAGTTGACGGAGGATTCTCAGTACGGTTCCCGCGACCACATCCTGTCACCAGGAGCCCGATACCAAGGACAAGTAGAAAGGTTATGGGGCGATACAATTCGGTACCTCCGTCGTTTGGTGGACTTGCATGTAGTTATTGATCTGTCTGTTGGCTTCAGCGCACAGATCATCCAGCGCTTGCGTCAGTCGGGGGGGAACCTGGCCAGACCACGGATCCTTGAAGAATGTCTCGGCATTCTCACGATTGCCAAAGCCGTTGGCAACGGGATCGAGCCCAGGGCACATGACATATTGCAGAGTGTCGCTGCAAAACAGCGCCAGGATAGTTTCACAACTGAGAAAGAATGCCGGGTCCGTGCACCAGCTGTTGAGACAGGCCCAGCACTCAATTCCGCTACCAGGTGCAGTATTCAGGGCGTTCCGCAGACCAGCGATGTAGTCTCTCGGATTCCGCGTGATCACACCACAACCCGACTGCAACATCGTACTGGCGAGGGCAAGAGTTAGCAGAAAGCCAATCGCAAGCCTGTGGCCTGTGGCAGAAACAGGCTGCAATCTGTGTTGCTTCATGTCAACCTCCTGTATAAGGGAAGGTGCAGCAGAAAGTTAAATCCTACCATGTCACTGAAGTAAATGCGAACCCGCCCCCGGAGGGAACCTCCGGGGGCGGAACCAGGACTTTTGCGCCGGTCAGAGGACCCTTACTGCAGGGTCATCCAGGCGACACCAAACGCGGTGTCGATGGTCTTCAGGAACTGGAAGCTCGCCATCGCCGCTTCCCCGAAGGTGGCGTTGCGACCGACATAGGCTTCCGAGAAGACGTCGTGATAGATGCCGGTGAGACACGGCTCGTTCTTGAAGGCGATCACGCCAGCGACCGGGAGGTCCAGCCACGCCCCCAGTCCACCCTTGTTGCCCACCCGCTCCAGGGAGTAGCCCGTGAAGGACTCCATGGCGGCGACAACAGAACGCGGGGCGAACTGCAGGTTGGTGTAGATGCCAGGACCAGTCCAGGCGGGGCCGAAGCGACCATCGCCATTGCTGTGGCGCTCGAAGCAGACCAGGTAGCCCACGGGGAACGTAGAGCTGGTCTGATACTGATAGGCGGCACTCGGCATCTCGCTCGCATCGTCATCGCAATTGTTGTTCGTGTCGCCGGAGTAGCCTGCCATGTCGTTCTTTACCGGGAAGCCATACTTGGTCCCCTTGCTGGCCACGTTGAAGAGGCCATCGGTTTCCCACATATGCTCCCAGTAGGTGTCGAGGTTGCAGGTGCCGCCGTTGTAGTTGTTGGCCGGACCGGCCTTGCCGGGGCCATCGATTACTACGCCGGGACGGGCGCTCGACTTGGGCGCGTGCGCCAGATCGATCTTCGCCATCACCTGGGCCTTGGTCCGTCCTTCCAGACGGGTCACGATGTAGTCCATCCGCCAGTTGGCGTTGCCATACCAGGGGAGGTAGTTGGACTGATAGGGGGAGAAGGGAGCGCTGGGCCACGGATTAAAGCTGGGCGGCGAGTCCGCCAGCGTATTGCTGTCGGCACCGCACATCAGGATGCTCTCCGGGCTCCAGAGCGACTCCGTCGGAATACAGAGCTGTGCATGGGGCGGCCAGCTCACATGATGCGGGAACTGGTGCAGCAGCTGGATCATCTGGAAGCGACCGGCGGTCGCCTGCGCCGCGGTCAGCGCGGAGCCGACCTTGCTCACAAACTCGCTGATGGAGATGGAGCTGGAACCGGTCCCCGTGTTCGGGGTCACCGCGACCGGCACGATGGTGATCGTCACGTTCGGGTAGGTGACCGCGGACTTCGCTTTAAGGTAATTCGCGACTTCCACCTCTTCGGGGGAACAGGTCAGAATCGCGGCATTCCAGGGGCGCTGGGCCAGCAATGGACTGGTGGTCTGCTTGCGGCGGGCCGCCCCTTCACGATCCACATCCTCCGGCACCAGGCCACGGGCCGGGGGATCATTGGGCCAGAGGCCCTTCCCCAGTTCGTCGTAGGGGTTGTACGAGGGATCCGGCGCGAAGGCATCGTCCGCGGGCACGCCCGGGGCGGGATTGTCGGCCGGAGGAGTGTTGGTCTGCGGCGAAGTGCCGCACCCCATCACCAGCGCGGTCAGCAGGCCAGCACAAAGCCAGCGCCAGCTTCCGCGAGTCGTATGTAGAACCGTAGGTCGCATGGTATGCGCTCTCCAGTATGGAAGGCTAGGTCAGATGACCAGCAGTCCTGCAGGCAGGTCCCTGGTCCGGGAGGTGCGCACGCCCGGCCCTGATCAGAAGCTCCGAGGTTCCGACCGGGTGGCGCTGTCCCACACACGACCCCTCACACAGCACGAAACCGCTCCCGCGTGGGAAGCGGCGGCAGTCGGGGTCGGCATGGAACAGTCCTGGCGCATAGAAGCGTCTCCTGCAGACTAAGTCGGGGGGGACATCGCTACTTGTGCCAATAGAAATTGCCGCCAGAGCTTGTCAAATGCACTGACAGACCAGTATCAAGACTGATCAAGACTCGCTCCGCCGCATCAGATGTGGGGTTTAGCTCCAAGGCTGTTAGTCGGGGTCAACACTGTCCAATGGGTCTTAGTGCGATGCAAGGCCAGAAATTGACAGAACTTTTTTTGTACCGGTCAGCCCAACCACGACCGATTCCTACCCAGAGAGCCGCAGACGCAGCAACCGGACCGCTTCCCGTCCCTTCGCCTTCCCCTGCGACCAGGTCCGCCGCAACCGACTCCCGGCCACTTCCGGCGGCGGCTCGACCACGCCTACCAGCTCCGCGCCGCCTTCGTAGAAGACCCGGTAAAGCCGTCCACCCCAGACCGTAAAGGGCCACAGCAGCCCCCAGATCCAGGCGGCTGCCAAAAGCAGGAGGCCCACTGGACGTCCGGCATAACGCAGCCAGACATTCCGTGGGGCCGGACAAAACTCGTCAATGGCGACCATCCCCCACAAGACTTCCCAGACCAGCACCAGAGCGCTCAGGCTCGCCACCAGCGCCGCCGGCGTATGCCCGAAGGCGGCAGCCAGCCACCAGATGAGGAGGGGAAAGACGGAGTTGACCTTCAGGACATTCAGGTACTCATCCCAGTCCTGGGTCCGGTACATCAGCATCCAGCGATGGATATTGTAGAAAATCGCCGATACGCTCGGCTCTTTCCGAATGACGTGATACGGCTCGCCGCAGAGGTAGATGCTGTACCCATGATCGTGGAGACACTTCCCGAGGGCGGCATCATCGGAGATCTTGTCAGCGATGATCGTCGCGAGGCCCCCCATCCGCTCCAGCACCGGCTTGCGGAACGCCATCAGCCCGCCCACACACCAGCGCAGACCATTCACTTGCCGAATCGCGAGATTCGGCACCCAGGCAAACGTGTTGACGAACATCGACATCAGCGCAGTCGGCAGATCGCGACGGAAGTCCTGATAGAAGCCTGTGGTGGACCCCCCGATTTCGGGATGGAGCAGCGGCGGGATCATCTCTTCCAGCAGCCCGGGCTCGATCCGGACATCCGCATCGGAAAAGACCACGATGTCGTGTGTGGCGGCTTCGTAGCCGGCGATCAGATTGGCGTGCTTCCCGAAGATCGAGGCACGCCCGTGACTCACCACCAGCCGGATCTGCTGGTCGGGGTACCGCGACTGCAACTCCAGGACCACGACCCCTGCTTCATCATCCGGGGTCTCGATCACGCAGACCAGTTCCAACGGACCGGCATAACTGGTCCGAAACGTCCCTTCCAGATTGTTCAGCAGGTTGTGGGACGCCCCCCGAAGGGGCTTGACGATGCTGATGGGCGGCGCAACCAGGTACGGCGGCTGGTAGCGATGCCGTCCGCGCAGATACCGATGCGCAAAAAAGACGGTCGCCGCAGGCGCCCCCAGTGTTGCCACCAGCCAGCCCAGCAGAAACCAGTCGAGGTACTGCCAACTCACGGGCTCCTATTGTGACCCAAAAGCTCCGACGGCATGTCAAATTTCCGACACTTTTCCCCGAACCCACCCCAAGAGCACCGCATTTCCCCCGATCGGGACGTGATAGCGCCGCCCACCCCAGGTAGTCACCGGAATCACTAACGCCGCCAGCCAGCTTGCCGTGTAGAGCGCCTGGGCTACCGGCCGAAAGAGGCCATAACCGCGGCCCGGCAATCCCGCAGGGAGTAGCAGCTGATCAGTCAGCCCCCCCCAGGCCATTTCGGAGAGCACCATGACTCCCCAGGCACCGACGAGAGCGCTCCCGGTCATGGCACTGTGCCCCCCCAGCCAGGCCAGGGTCCAGCATCCCAGGGGAAACCAGGGACTGACCAGCGGCATCTGGGCATAGGCCCGGGTTCCCTGGCCCTTGAACATCAGCATCCACCGATGGCAGTTCTGCAGCACTGCCAGTACCGAGGGCTCATCGCGCATCGACAAAAACGGCGTCCGGCAGAGATACAGCTCCCGCCCCGACCCCCAGACTGCATTCCCGAGGGCCCCGTCATCGCTGATGCGGTCACGGATGATCGCCGCGAATCCCCCCAGCGATTCCAGCACCTCCTTGCGATACGCCATCAGCCCTCCGATGGCGTTCGGGAGTTGTCGCACCTGCCGTGCTGCCAGATTCGGTGCATAGCCGTACGTCCCCACAAACGCCGCCATCAGCCACGAGGCTGGCGTGGTCGCGGATGGCTGGACAAAAACGGCCGTCGAGCCCCCCACCCGGGGATCCGTCAACGGCGGGATCAGTTCCAGCAGATTGCCTCGCTGCCAGGCGACGTCGGCATCGCTGCAAACGACCACCGGATACTGACTCGTCGCGTACCCCGCCATCAGATTCGCGTGCTTCCCAAAAATCGACCCCTCCCCGTGGCTGATGACCAGCCGGACCTGCTCCGGGTAGGCCGCTATCAGCGCTTCGACGACTGGCACGGCCGGGTCATCCGGGGTTTCCACGCAACAAAGCAGTTCCCGCGCCGCCGGATAGTCTGCCGTCAGGGAACTCTCGAGATTGCCGTACAGATAAGGCGATGCTCCGCGAATGGGCCGGAGAATCGAAATCGGTGGCCAGTCATCCAGGGTCTGGGGATACCGGCGTGTCGCCTGCTGCCAGCACCGGGCCAGCAGCAGGAACGTCGGCGCGACCAGCAGGCTCAGACCCAGCCAGATCGCCAGGCCGGTATCAACGGGATTCACGTCGCCAACGCCAGCGGCGCGAGGATCGCGGCGACCTCCGCCGGTGCCGGATCTATGAGCGGCAGCCGCACTGGTCCCACCGGGACGCCGAGAGCGTTGAGCATCAGCTTGATGCCGATGGGATTCGTGGTCCGGAACGCCGCCTGCACCAGCGGCTCCAGCTCCTGCTGCAGCCTGGCCGCTTCATCGTGTTCGCCCCGGAGCGCGGCGGCCATGATGCGCTGCAACTGGACTCCCGCCACCTGACTCACCACGCTCACGACTCCGACTCCGCCCCGACGCATGACCTCCGCCGTGATGCCGTCATCCCCGCTCCACAGATGTACATCGCTGCGTCCACTGCTTGCGATCAGCCGTACCACTTCACTCATCTGCTCCAGATCACCGGAGGCTTCCTTGATGCCCACGACGGTCGGGCAGCGCCCGATGAGCATCGCGAACGTGGCCGGCAACAGATTGACCGCAGTCCGTCCGGGGATGTTGTAGATCATCACCGGCAGCGACGTGGCTCTGGCAACCGTCGCGAAGTGTTCCAGGAGTCCGGCCTGGGGTGGCTTGTTGTAGTACGGGCAAACCACCAGCAGGGCATCCGCACCACTCGCTTCGGCGGCTATCGCCCGGGCGACACTGGTCCGGGTGCAGTTGGTCCCGACATTCGCCATCACCATGACGCCATCCGGTGCATGGGCTTTGGCCGTACTGACCAACGTCAGAAACTCACTCTGTTCGAGGGTCGGCCCCTCGCCGGTCGTCCCACCGACCAGCAGCCCGTCGGTGCCAGTCGCCAGGCAATGCGCGATGAGCTGCTCCAGTCGGGCGGGATCAACCGCAGTCCCATCGTCAGTAAAGGGGGTCACCAGCGCGGTGATCAGACGACCGAGGGCGAGCATGATGCGACTCCTTCTGAGGCGGCCGACGCCCCGGCCATAACAGTACGCGGAATCGTCGGCAGCGACAGCCGTCGCCCCGCCAGAAGCCCGCCCGCCAGCACTACCAGCAGCACCAGGTGCAGCGCGAGACTCCAGCCGAAGGGGAGGCGGTTGAGTTCCGCCAGCAGAATCGCCTGGTACCCGACCAGCACCAACAACGTGAGAAGACTCGCCATCGCGCAGAGCAACGGCAGCAGGGCGTAGAGATAAACCGCCGGGATCGGCGCGAACGTAAAGTCTGGCGTGAGCCACCCCAGACGCAGCAGCAGGAGCTGGCTTAAGCGCATCAGGCAGACCCAGCCCGCTGCCAGGCAGAGTCCCGGCAACCAGAGGAACGCCAAGGCTCTGGTAGTCCGCTCCAGGGTCCCCAGCCCGCCCGCCAGACTCGCCAGTCCCTGCAGCACCGCTGCGTAGCCCAGAAAAATCCAGGGTCCCAGAATGAGCAGCACCGCCATCCAGGCCAGAATGCCCCCCGCGTCCGGCTGGGCGAAACGGGTGTTACGCCAGGCGGGGAGCAGCATCGGCCAGAGGGTCACAAACCACGACCAGGGGAGCAGCAGCATGGTCGCGAGCAGCGGCGGCATCAGCCCGGAGAGATCCTGACGATAGGGGAGCCCTTCCGCAATCACACGTGGCGAGCGGAGGAGGTCGGGATATTGATGGGCGAGATACGTCAGCCAGGGATCCGTCATCCCTTCCGGCAACGGTTGAAGCGCGGCGCAGGAGGGACACCGGGCGGCGTCGAACGTCCGCATCCCGCACCGGACACACCGCGTCGGCCCAGACTCCGCTTCCTCCGGGGCATCCGGGGACGTGACCGCAGGCGACAGGGTCGACCGCTCCTCGAGCATCGCGCCACACTCGCCGCAATACCCCGCCAGCGTGGAGTTCTCGGCACCGCACCGGCTGCAAAAGTGCGCCATGCCGCGATTATCGCCGGGTCTTCCGCTTTTCCCTATCAGTCCCTTAACGGTTGCTTAGTCCATCCGTGGGCCAACGCGCGACTTTGTAGATGCAGGAGTGTTACTTGCTACCCAGGAGGTCACGACCGGGCGCGTGCTTCGATTAGATGACTGGCTTCCCGACATCCAGGAGCTGCCGGCCCTCCCGGCAGCCGTGACCCGTTTGCTGGCAGCCCTCGATGCTCCCAACTCATCCGCGCGGGACATCGCCCGGATCATTGAATCCGATCAGGCGCTGGTCACGAAGGTCCTGCGACTGGCGAACTCGGCGGCCTACGGCACCACGGAGAAGGTCACGACCGTCCACCGCGCCACGGTCCGCCTGGGCATGGGGACCCTAAAGGGGCTTGCGCTCTCCTATGGGCTTTATCTTTCATTGAGCGGTCCGAATCGCGACCTGCTGGATGCCCACTTCTGGGCGCATTCTGTGGCGGCGGGACTCGCGGCCCAGGAGATCGCGCGACGCACCCGGATGCCCGACGCCGAAGAGGCTTTCATCATTGGGCTGCTCCACGATGTCGGGCAGGTGCTCCTGGCCTATTGGTTCCAGTCAGATTATCGCGCGCTGGTCCGGGAGCAACGCCAGGGCTCGGTCCCGCTGGACATCCTGGAAACCCGCAGGCTGGGGGTCTCCCATGCGGCGGTCGGCGCGGCCTTCCTGAAGCACTGGGGATTGCCGGCGACACTCGTTCATGCCGTGGAGTTCCATCATGAGCTCTACCGAGTCCCGGCGACCATCAAGCGCTACCCCGCCCTCGCGGAACTCGCCGATACAGCGGCCCAGCGCGCGGGGTACTACGGCCTGGGGAGTACGAATCCCAATCGCGCCTACTCCCTCGGTGCCCTGCGACTGCTCCGGACGACAGAAGCAGCGCTGAAGGACATCGAAGTCTTCCTGCAGGAAGAGGTCCCGCGTCAGGCAGGCCTCCTGCGGATCGCTCCACCGGCAGCCCACAGCGCCGGACTCCTCCCGAGCGAAGCGGCGTAATCTCCGATGGACTGCGGCGCTCGCGCCGCGGTCGGAGACCAGGTCTTTAGACCTGGGACGGGTCAGAGCGGCGTGGCTTGCTGCGCTGCTCTGAGTTTTCGGGTCTTGCCCGCCGCGACGAGGCGTCGCGGCACCCACCGACGCGGGCGTCGGATCACCGGGCGACCGGGGGTCGCCCCTCCGAGTTGAGTGCATTGCGATTCTTCTCTGCTATGGGCTGCGGCGCTGGCGCTGCCTGGCGAAGACACCCTAAGAACCACGAGCGCCGCAGTCGGAGCCCAGGTCTTCAGACCTGGGACGAGGAAAGCTGTCGAGGCGCAACAATTTATCTGGGCTTCCGGTACTTCAGCTTTCAAGACCACTGCGCGAACTTCCGTACGGCCAGTTCATCACGTCCCAGGTCTAAAGACCTGGTCTCCGGCGCAGGCGTCGGACCACCGGGCGACCGGGGGTCGCCCCTCCGAATCCTGTCCTCATCCAGCAATGCTTAGACAGCACTCCGTTGGCGTGTCGACCTCCGGGTCGATGAGTCGGGGAACTTCAGTCCCCAACACGCCAACGCATTCATACGTACGGACCCCACATCACGCCCCAGGTCTGAAGACCTGGTCTCCGGCTGCGGACTGGATACAAAGGGAGAGGTAAGCGATTAGCTGCCGGACTTGCCGGCAATCGCCAGGATCGGATGCTGATCCCGGGTTGCCTGCGCGACCTCTTCAGCGGCACGGTCGACAATGCGCCCAAAGAGCTCCGCCACACGCGGGACCAGGGCACCGCCTGGGACCTCGCCCGTCTTCTGGTAGTGACGGAAATCCTCGACAGGGATCGTCAGTGCCCGGAAGACGACATCAATGACTTCTTCCTTGTACTTGCGCCGTCCGAACACGTCGAGGCCATAGAGCTGCTTGATGAAGTCCTCGTAAAACCAGATCGTGTCGGTAGCGGGCATCCTGAAAGTTTTCAGGACCTCCGCCAGAGTAGCTGTCGTCTCCTCAAGGGCGAAGAAAAGATATGCGAAAGCCCCCTGCAGGAAGAAGGCGTAGTGACGGGTTTCATCGGCGGCGATTTGCCGGGCGACTTTCGTGACGACACTCCGCTGGGCATAGTTAGGATCTTCGCGACGCTCTGCCAGCTTGTGGAAGAACTCGCGATAAATGACATCCGTCGCTCGTTCCTGAATGACGGTGTACAGAATCATGCCGATGGGTGTGTCGTAGGGGAGCTGCCACTCCCGGTCCATCAGATCCGCGTTGAGTCGATCAAGCTCTGCATCAGTGCGGTAGTTGTTGAACTTCAGGACATTGCGCCAGGCTTCCGAGTGCTGGACTTCTTCAGCGGCCCAGATCATGTGAAAGTGCGAGCGCCCATACATGGTGCGCGTCAGGGCGGTCAGCTTCGCGCCATAGTCCGGCACGAAGGATTCCACGGCATAAAACCCCTCCACGATCTGCAACTCGGCTTCATCGAGCTTGTCGATGTTGTGCCAGTCGAAGGAGAGGAGCGGATGCCAGGAGTTCCGTCGGGCACGACGAACGGTGTAGCTGCGGTAGAGCAGTCCGAATGCTTCCTCAACAGTTGATGGGAACAACGGTTGCTCGCCCTTTCTGTGCAGCAGTCTGCGTAAGAGCGTCATTCTAACACGCGCTCTTCGGGGCCACTGCCGGAAAGCTTTTTACGGCAAATTCGGCGCGTCTGGTTCCGGACCATCGGCTTCGGTTGGCGTCGGCAGCGGTATCGTGACCGGCACCGGCACCGGTCGCAGCGCACCAGGCGGGACCAGCAGCGCCAGCGCACTCCCTGCCACCATCCCCGCCAGATGCGCCAGATTTCCGATGTTCATCAGCCCCAGCCAGGTGATCGCGCTGCCCAGGAATAGCCATACGATAAAGACCCGCTCCAGCTGTGGTTCTCGCAGGATCGCCAGACGGGGGTCGCGACGCGTGATCACCATCCACCATCCCATGTACCCGTAGACCGCCCCCGACAGGCCAACTCCAATCGCACCGAACGCTGCCTCCGCGAGATTGCCAGCCAGCGCGGAAACTCCCCACAGCAACAGCAGCCAGCCGGAACCCCAAAGACGCTCAATGTAGCTGCCGAGCATCCAGATCCAGAGCAGATTCAGCAGCAGGTGGACCAGCCCCAGATGGAGCAGCGCAGGTGTGATGAGGGTCCAGGCGTGCTGCGAGAGCAACGCCGAATCCCGCAGATAGGAGGGCTCCAGCAGCCACGTCTCAAAGCCCGCAAGGCGTCCGCGACTCAATCCGTGGAGTCCAATCGCCACACTGGTCATCAGGCAGGTCACCGGCCACTGTGTCAGCGCTTTACGGGAGGGGAGCTCGGCGATCATGGCCCTATTCTGCGGTAAGTGACCCGATGAACCGAGATGAGCACGCAGGTCCGGGAGATTTCACCATGAAGAATCGTGGCCCTGTTGACACTTTTGGTACTGGTAAAGTAATCTCTACCAGCCAGCTGCCACATGCCGCTTTGAACGTCGGTAGATGAATCTTCAGCTTCAACGCTCTCTTGGTCTCCGCCCCGCCCCCCCGCAAGGGGGGGCGGTTACTTTGTCCTCCTCATTAGTTTGTTCCTGAGTAGCATCTGGCGAGCGGCTTCGCCATACTGAGCGCCGTGGTGCCCCCCCCTGTCGACCGTCGCGATGAACTGCTGGCAGTAGCAAGCCAGCTCATGGCGACCTTGCCATTAGAAGAAGTCACCCTGGCCCGAATCGCCGAGGCGGCGGGTGTCAGTTGGGGGACTGTGCGGCGCCACCTGGGGACCCGGGAGGAGATCCTCACGCTACTGGCTGGCGATGTCCCCCCTGCGGCGGAGTCCGGCACCCGCAAGAAGCTCATGGCAGCGGCGAGTCGCACCTTCGCGCGGCTGGGCTATGACCGGGCCTCGATGGATGAAATCGCGGCGGAAGCCGGACTCACCAAGGGGGCCCTCTACTGGCATTTCAACAGCAAGATTGAACTGTTCAAGGCCATCATGATGGAAGAACGCGCCCGGGAACTGCGCGAGCTCCCGGACATGCCCCGCATCTTCGAAGAGGCGGAGTCGCTGGAAGAAGCCTGGTCGACGCTGATCACTGAGCTCCTCGACGATTTGCAGCGCAACTCGGACTGGGTCTGGCTCCTCTTTGAGTTCCTCACCTCGAGCCGGGATCCCGCCATACGCGAACTGATGATCGAGGGCTCAAAGGGGATCAATGTGGAGTTACGCGAGCAACTGGCGACCTTGCGGGAGCAGGGACATCTGCCGGCGGACACCTCGGTGGAGCACACCGCCGCGTTCTGGGGCATGTTGGTGAATGGCCTGGCGGTGGTCTTTTTGGTCCGTCCGGAGCTGGCCGAGAAAGCCGATCTTTTGGCGCGTCCCCTGGCCCGGCTGGTCCTGCGCGGCCTGCATCCCTAGCTCCGTCGCCACCTCTTTCCCTTCGATTCTCCTTCCACAACGGTCGCAAGTATTCCCGGCTGCCCCCTTGACAGCCACCATACTTGCGGGTATGTTGTTTCGCATACCAGCCGGTATGTCTACCGGCGGACCACGTCGCCGTGGCTCACAGCTACTTTTCGACGGCGGCCAGCCAGCTGCTGAGCCACGGCGAGCGCCGGTCCAGGAGAGGAGGTCGAGATGTCCCACTTGTTACAGCGTCTGGCCCAGCGACTCGCGCAGTCCCTGTGGCGGGAGCGACGCTTTGCTTTCACCCGGGTAAGCGACCAGGGCCCCCAGCTACCGGTGAGCGATGCCGCCTGGGCGGGTCCGCTGGCGGGACTTGATGACTGGATGCGCCTGGAGACGGGGGGTGGCGCCGGTCGCTGCCTGGACCAGCTCATCACCCACGAGGATCAGTGAGACGCACTCTGGAGGCATCCCGACAGTACCCCGTCGGTTGTCCTTCGGCCGCCCCTGCTCAAGCGGGGGCGTGCTTTTTGCTTCGGCGCTCCTTCACGATCACTGGCAGCAATGCAGGAGCGTTACATCGATGTTGCGGGGCTGTGATGGGCTGGCAATGCGGACTGGATAGCGTGGCAGGGTCTGGGTGAGCCCAGGCGCTTCGCTCATCCCTTCTGCGACAGAGGACTCCTCCCTATGTCTGCCTCCTTCGCGACCCCGCTGTGCCCTGCTCCGGCGATCGGGTTGACCGCTGTCCTGCTCCTTGCGGCTTCCGGCTGCCAGGGAGCCTCCAGCCCGGCTACGGCCCCCACGTCATCCGCCAGCATGGATCAGCCGCTGCTGGTAGCCCCGAATGTCGACCTCATGACCAGCGGCGACCTCCATGCCGGCCTCGCCACCCTTGGTCTCTACGATTTCACTTACGACGCCGCGTCTGGTGAGTTCGATCTGACACCTGCCCGGGCTGCGGCAGCCCTGGGGGATGCCTTTACGCTGGACCTCACCGATGCCTTTACGACACGAACGTTCGGCTGCGCCTCCTGCCTGAGTGTCACCGGCATCAGCCGTATTCCTGGTCCGGAGCCGCTCCTCGCGGTGAACTTCACAGCGAAGCATCCTTTCGGCGACACCCTGAGCGCGGGACGTGCGGACCTCCATATCAACAACGTGCGCCTCGTGTTTCTGGAAGATGGCGCGACGAGCTTCTACGGCGACCCCAACAATGCCGCAGTCGCCGGGAACATTGATCTCCTCGCCAATGCCAACGGGTACACGGCCCTCCCCGCCACCTTTGTCGCACCGCCATCGGGCGTCAGCGCGTCGCTCTTTCCCTTCAAAGTTTTTGAGACCGGGGATCCCCTGGCGCAGCCGACCGGCAACTTCAGCGCCGTGACCGGCTGGACCGGCGTCCTCAATGACCCCACCGGCTACAACGTCTTCAGGATGGGAGGCAGCGCTTCCACCGAAGCGCAGTTCCGCCTGTCCGGGTCCTCCCTGCTGCAGGGGCGCATCGCGCTCCTTGGAAACTACATCGTCTCGGCGGCCAACAAGAATCAGCGTCCGACCCCTGACTACTACATGCCCGAAGGGGCGATGCCGGAAGCCTGGAAAGTCATGGTGACCCCACCGGCGACCTTCACTGCGGATCCGGTGGGACAGTTTGATGTGGTAACCGTCGAGGTGGCGGACTGGCAGCATGGTGGCGTGGTCGATGCCGGCTTCCCGGGCGCGGACCGCACCGGCCTGAAAGCCAGTGGCGATGTTGCCTCGGTGCAGGTCAGCATTCCTGCCTTCAGCGCCAATGCCTTCGGCCCGGTCACCACGCCGACCAGCGGCTCTGGCACCCTGGCCTCCCCGCTCTCTTATGAAGTTACGGTCTCGAAGCCGGACACCTACACCACGCCGGGCGACGTCCTGGGTCTTGTGAAAGTCACCGACAGCCGCACCAACTACCTGGCTATCGACAAGACACTGAGCGCCGGGACGGGGCTGAGCCAGCTGGCGGAAGTCGCGACCTACCAGGTCTTCCGCTTCACCCTCGATGCCCCCAACACGCCGCCCACCTGCGATGGCTATACGGTCAACGGGAATCTCCCCAGCCCCACACCGCTCGTCATCCCCTCCGGCTTCAATGCCAGCCTGTCGGTCGCGCTGGACTTTAGCTTTACCAACGACACCGATGGCACCATCACCGGTGTCGATGTTGACTGGAGCTATGACGGCAGCCTCTTCAATGTCGAGGCGACCCGCACAGATGCCGGGAGCCTGACCTCCCCCACCGGCTATACGGCCCCTGACACCATCGGCATTCGCTTCACCGATGACGATGGCGCGCAGACCATCTGCACAGTGGCCATCGGCAATGTCTATACCCCCACGACCACCCTCAATCCGGCAACGATCTACCTATCGCAGTCGCAGACCACGAACAATGTCCCCAACGGCAACGACATGAATCTCGGCCGCATTGAGAAGCAGTTTGACTCCTACGGCAACACGGTGTACGCCCTCCTGAAAGCCGACACCACCGCGACCACCGGCCTGGTCTACCTGGCCCGTTCCCTGGATGGTGGGACCACCTGGAACCTGGCGGACTCCGTCCAAATCGGATCGGGTCTGGCGGCCGGCACGGGCAACCGTTTCGCGACCGTGACCATGACGGTCAACGCGGATGGCAGCGCGATCTACATCGCCGGTATCGGTTCTCCGACCACCGGCTCGTCCGGCAACGTGGTCTTCAGCCGGGTCAACACGGCGAGCTGGACCCTGGATGCCAGCATCCGTGGTGTCCAGGTCGAAAACGCCACGACGGCCTTCGATCCGCTGTTTAACGGCTTCGAGACCGCCATCGCCGCGCACCCCACCAACCCGGAGATCGTTTACATCTGCTCAGATGACGAGACTCCGGCCCGCAAGCTGCGGGTGGTGCAGATCAGTAACGCAAAGTCAGCGGCCTCCCCGGCGGGCCTGACGTTCAGCCGTGTCGGCGGTGGCGATGGAGTCGCCTATGCCACGGATGGCGCTCAGTACAATTCCATCTTCGACCCCCACCTCTTCATGGAGACCAACGGCACCGGCTCCCTCCACATCGTGGGGCAGGCAGGCGGCGGAACGGTCACGACGGGCGCGATCGCTTATCGCGAGTATGACCTCGCTTCCAATACCTTCGTTGGTGCTGGTGCGGTTCTGATGACCGACTTCACCGCCGTCGGGACACACAACAACCGGGAGCCCCGGGTGGCCGTCGGGACCGACGGACGTCCGGTGCTCGTGATCCGCAGCGACGGCGCATCCGGGCAGGACCGTGCCATGATCCGCAAGGCGGCCCTGAGCAACCCGCCGTACAACTTCAGCGCTGCCAAAACTGTGGATCCCGACTGGGATACCGCCACTACCGCGAATCAGGAGAAGCCGGAGATCGAGATTGATCCCGCCACTGGCCTCATCTACGTCACCACCACCGACACCCGCGACATCGGCAGCGGCGAGAGCAACTCGAGCAATCCCAGCTCCTGGGAAACCGTGTTCGATGCCGAGCTGAATGTCCTGATCGACGGCCGGAAGCTCGACTTCGCCGGCATCGGCGACAACGGCGATGGCGACCGTATCACCCGTCCGCTGCTGACGCTGAAAGGGAGCCCCACCACCAAGCGCTGGATTTACTTCTGGCAGGACGCCAGCCGGAAGAACACCGCGAATCCTGACATCAAAATCCGCATCGCCCAGTAGTCCTCCTGCTGGTCTGCTCTGTCTGGCCGCCCTGCACTCCCCCAGGGCGGCCTTGTGGTTTTTCATTCTGCTGGCGACGCCTCAGAGACTTGCAACGTCCGTGCAATCCCGATGTGACTTGTTTGCAATCCCACCCCCATACGCTGTTCAGAGCCAGCCACCTCATCTTTCACTCAACAGGAGACCGTGTCCATGTATCTGCTATCTGCCAGCCGGCGATGGGCTTTGCCGCTGCTGAGCCTGTCACTGTTGGGAGCGATCGCGGGCTGTTCCCGGGGGTCCGCCTCCCTCAGCTCCCCTGATACTGCCCGCCCTGCGGGTTCAGACCTGCCCCCGCTGATGTCTCTGATACACACCGACAACGACGTCCTGACCACCGGTCAGTCCCCGCTGGGGGTCTTCGACTTTGCCTACGATGCTGCGAGCAACAGTGCGAGTCTCACGCCGCTGCGGGCTGCCACCGCGATTGGCGTCGGCTCAAACATCGCCACTGATGTCACCGCCGCCCTGTCAACTGCGACCTTTGGATGCCCCAGTTGCTTTGCGATCACGTCTGTTGATCGCGAGGTGATTGATGGACAGAGTGTCCTGACCCTGGGATTGCGCGTACGCCATCCGTTCCAGGCCCCTTCGATACCCACCTCCCGGGCGGACCTGCACATCAACAATGTCCGGCTGGTGTTCCAAAGCCTCGGGACGCAGGAGTTCTTTGGGGATGCGCCGAACGACCCGCTGGTAACCGGCAACGTGATCCGCATCCGGAACGCTGATGGGTATGCCCTGCTCCCCACCACCTTTATCCCGCTGCCTGAGGGTGTCACGGGCAATCTGTTCCCCTTCAAAGTCTTCGAAACGGGGGACAATCAGTCGAATCCCTTCGGCAACTTCCAGCCAACCACCGGCTGGAGCAGCGTCCTGAGCACGCCGACCGGCTTCAATGTCCTGCCCATGGGGGGCGAAGCCACCACCGACCTGCAGATCAATCTGCCCGGCACCCAGACGCAGCAGATCAGTGGACGCATTGCACTCCTCGCGAACTTTGTGGTCTCCGCCGGGAATCGCAGTCAGCGCCCCACCCCCACGTATTACATGCCCGAAGGGGCGATGCTGGAAGCCTGGAGCGTGGAGGTGACCACCCCGGGTCCCTTCCTCGGCGGCGGTGAGGAAGTCGGCACCGTCTCTGTAGCAGTCGCGGACTGGCAGGCCACCGCGAGTCAGGACCCCCTTTTTCCGGATACCGCGAATCCCGGAGGCCTCCTGGCGGATTCCCTCCCGGCCAGTGTGCTGGTGGACATTCCAGGCTTCAACGCCAGCGGTCCGTTCGGTCCCGCCGGCGCGCCTGTCAGCGGTACCGGGACCCCGGTAGATCCGCTGGTCTATGAACTCAGCATCACCAAGCCCGCTGGGACCCCGGCCGGGACTTACCCGGTGCTGGTCAAGGTCCTGGATACCCGAAGCAATCAGGATGCCCTGAATGCCAGTCTGAGTGTCACGACCGGACTCTCTATGCTGGAGCAGATCGCGACCTACCAGACGGGCACCATCTCGGTCGGCGTCGGCGATGCCCCTCCAACTTGCGGCGGCTACAACCTGACACCGCCACCAGTGAGTGGAACCGTGAACGTGGCACCGTTTGTCAACGTGGTAGCCGCCTTCGATGGCACCAACGACGACAACGGCATAGCACTGGTCGAAATGGACTGGGACTATGACGGGACTTTCGCCCTCTCTTCCGACCCCGCCTATCGCTCGACCGCTTCACTGAGCAACCTTAGCTACCAGTACGACACCCTTGGGCTCCGCACCGTCGCCATTCGGTTCACCGACACCATCGGTCAGACCAATAACCCGGTCTGCACGTTCCTCGTGAATGTCACCACCGCAAGCCTGCCACCGTACTGCGGCGGCTTCACGATCAACGGGAATCTCCCCGGTCCCCAGACCCTCACTGGCGGCTGCCCGGTCACCCTCGCCTTTGACTGGACCAACGATCCGGACGGCAACATCAACTACGTCGAAGTGGACTGGGATTATGACGGCACTTTCGCCAGTTCAGGCGACCCGGACTACTCCCAGCTCTTCGAGTCCTCGATTGTGGACTCCCTGACCCGGGTCCTCCTCTCCACCCGCACCATTGCCCTCCGGTGGACCGACCTGACCATGGAGAGCAATGATCCCGCCACCTGCCAGTACGTCATCACTGTGACCGGCGGAGTCTCCGGTCCGGCCGCGAGTCTGATCCCCAACTCCTATCTTGCGAACGCCGCCCGCATCCAGCCGGTGGATCATCGGACGCCGGTCGCGAGCCACGGTGACAACGTGTATGTGCTTATCCGCAAGTCCGGCACTCCGTTCAACTCGTACATCTTTCGCTCTGCGGACGGTGGGCAGACCTGGGGCCCCGGCACAGAAGTCGGGAATGCTGGAGTCGGCACGGGTACTGGCGGAGCTGGCAACTACACGACCCTCGCCCTGGCCGTCACCGCAAGTGGCAAGCTGCTGCTGTTCGGCGCTGAGTTTGGGGGACCCTTTGCTTACTGGATCAATCGCCTGGAGAACAGCGGGGTGAACGAAGTCGCCTTTGATCCGGCAGCGACAAACGTCCTGATGTTCAATGCGGCTGGGGGGACCGATACGTTCCCCTTCGCGACCGGGTTCCACGCCGACCCCTCGGTCCAGACCGACCCCACGGACGCCAGCATCGCGTATGTGGCGGCCACGGATGGCATCGCCGGGAACAACTCCCAGCGCGTCAGACTCGTGCGCGTCAACAACGCCAGCAGCGGCACGCTCAGCTTCAGCCTGCTGGGGGATGCCTTCAGCTCGCCGGGGCAGTCCAACTTCGAGCCGCTGATCCGGGTGGATGGTGAAGGCGATGTCCACTGCATCGTCAAAAACACCAATGTCCTGAAGTACAAGGAATACAAGAAGGGTGCGGGGAGTATCCCTGCCGATCAGACTCTGAGCACCATCATCGGCGTCCCCTTTAACCCCTACATGGCCATCGGCGGTGATCTGCTGCCGGTGGTCACCTACGACCTCTCGAGCGATGTCTACCTGCTCAAAGCCTCCAATGCCACCGCGCCTACTTTTGGTGCATCGACGCCGGTCCTGGCTTCCAGCTCCGTGGTCAGCACGCAGGTCCGCCCGTTCGTCGATGTCGACAAGACCAACAACAACATCTTCGTCTCTTACGGCGACAACCGCTACGGCGGGACGGAGTCGAGCACCCTGCGACTCGCCACGACCCTGAGCGTCTGGAACAGTGCCCTGACCTCGACCCTCGTCTGCGATCTGCAGGTGGATGGTCCAGGGACAGACGACAACAACAACAACTTCGGCGATTCCATCGTCCACATCACCCAGGACTTCAGCCCCTCCGCAAAGCGCTATCTGGTCTTTTGGCTGGATGGTGATGCCGCAGCCAACACCGATCCGCTCTATTGCCGGGTCTATCAGTAAGTTCCAACGCATCACGCTCCCTCCGCCCTTGGTCTCCAGCGCTCCCGGATTGCAGCCGGGAGCGCTTTGCTTTTCCTTGCTGCCGCTGGTGAAGATCAGTGCGTGGCCGACAATCCAATGTGCAACGGTCGATGGCTGCTGCTGTCGATCCGGAAAGTCATGAAAAGACGTAGCGACATGATTTGCTGCGCCGCTCAGAGGTTTTGCGTCCTGCCCATCGCGACGTGGCGTCGCGGCCCCCACCGACGCGGGCGTCGGACCACCGGGCGACCAGGGGTCGCCCCTCCGAGTCCATCCCACATCCAGCAATGCTTGGACAGCACTCCGCTGGTGGGTCGACCTCCAGGTCGATGGGTAGGGGGACTTGAGTCCCCAACACGGCAGCGCATAGAACTGTACGGACCACGCATCACGTCCCGGGTCTGAAGACCCGGTCTCCGGCGCAGGCGCATTCACTGCCCTAGCGACGAAGTGGGTCCCCCCCCGCTTGCGGGGGTGGTCGCATAGCGACCGGGGGCTCTCCGTAGCGACCGGGGGCTCCTGCCGGATCCCGCAGACATAAAGCAACCGCCCCCGGATGCCGGGGGCGGGCCTCGCTCTACCTCGGGCAGGAGGTCTCGCGAAGTGGACGGTGGTGCGACGGTGAACTACTACAGCGCTTGCGGCCCGGCTAGTCGCTCAGGCCCGCGCGCTGATTCGGGCCATAGAAGGTGTACCGGTCATCGGCGACTCCGCCCGCCCGGACATCTTCTTCAGAGTAGATCTGGGCCTGCACCTCAGCCGGGTTCTTCACCTGCTGCAGGGTCAGGAAGATGAGGAGCTCGGTCTCGTCATCCTGACGTGACTTCGAGCGGAACAGATTCCCGATCAGCGGCAGGTCGCCGAGGATCGGTACTTTAGCCGTGCTCTCGGCGATTTCCCGCTGAATCAGGCCACCGATAACCAGGGTTTCAGCATCCCGCAGTTGCACATTGGTGGTGACGGTGCGGGTGCGGAAGCCCGGAATCCCGGAGACCGCAAGTCCGAAGTCGACGGTCCGGACTGTCGGGTTCAGGGTGACGGTGATCATCCCGGTGGAATCGACTTGTGGTGTCGCGTTCAACTCGATGCCGAACTCCCGGAAGTCGACGATGTTGAAGCCGTTCTCGTTCTGGAAGGTGTACGGAATCTCGCCACCGACCCGGAACTTCGCTTCGTGGCCCGCCATCGTGACAATGTTGGGCTGACTGAGGATCTTCGCCCGACGGCTCGTTTCCAGCGCTTTGAGGAAGAAGTCCAGCGGGTCGTAGGTCATGTCGCCGACGTTCGGGTTGTTCACGATGCCCGGCTTCAGGCTGATGTCGAAGAGGCCACCGCCCGGGAACTCCGGATCCAGGATGTCGCTCAGGACGCCGAAGCTGAAGTCGCCGCTTTCGGTTTTCGCGCCAGATCCCATCTGGCGGAAGAGCTCATCCTTGTCGCGGTTGTTGAGTTCCACCATGCGGACCTTGATCAGGACCTGGATGGCCGAGTCGATCTCGATGAGATTGACCACATTCTCCGCAGCTCCCTGAGCGATCAGGGCCGCCCGATTCTTGAGTGATTCATTGGTCACGGACCCCTCGAGCACGACCGTTTTGTCGCCGACAAAGCTCACCTTCACGCCCTGATCATTCAGGACCTGCGCGAGCTCCTGCCGTCGCCCTTCCATGCTGACACTGACATCGATGGTCCGGACTGTTCGGCCGATCCCCTCTTCCCAAGTAATCAACGAAGTCCGGCCGGAGCCCTTGGCGGTCAGCAGCAGCTCACTCTGAGAGAGCACATTGATCGCCAGGACTTCCGGGTCTCCCACGCTGGTCCGCGCCAGGCGATTGACCGGCACGATGACACTCTCACCCTTGAAGAGATAGAGCGCAGGGGCGGACTTCTCGCTCATCGGCACGACTTCGGGCTGAGCGGGAGGGGTATAGGTGGCGGGTCCACCGGTGCTCGGCGTTGGGGCAGGTGCGGCCTTGGGAACTGGCTCACTTTTGGTTTCCAGTTCCGTGATGCGAATGTCCATCGGCGGCTCGGCATCGGCCGCGAGGTCCATCTCCGCTTTGTTCTGCGCTCCCTGGATAGCCGCAGGATCCCAGGCCGGTGTATCAGCACCAGGCGCGACCCAGTCCTTGCCAGAGAAGGGCACATCATTGCTGGTCGCTTCCGCCTTGGGGGCTTTGGTCGAGGCCACGGCGACTTCAATGCCCTCAGGCGTCAGGCGGTCGGTGAAACTCACATAGCTGTTGAGATAGCAGACCACTTTGGTGTAACCGCCCGCTGCCGCCTTATAGATGCGGACTCCCTCGACCAGCGGCTGCTCCAGCTGGGCGATTTCGGTCAGGTCGTAACGAATCGCCGTCGCAGCCACGCCAGCAGGGCGGGCGGGGGTCTCAAAGACCAGCCGGTTGGGGAAGCGCTCCAGCCAGACGGTGTAGCTGCCGACTTCCGGATACTTGAAGAGGATCGAGCCTCCATCGGCACCCGCATTGATGCTGACCGGCAGCGCATCGAGCACGACCGTATCAGCCACCGGCTGAGTTTGTGTGGGGAGCGCGGTGGTGAGGGCCTGCGGAATCGGCGGCAGCGACGCGGGCTGCGACGCCAGGATGTCCGCCCCGGTCGTGAAGCTGATGGTCAGATGCTCCTGGTCCTGGGTGATACCAGGCACGACACGTCCGAAGGACGACGGGTGTTCGATCACCACGCGCACGATGTCGGAGCGGAACTGTCCCAGGCGTACCCGGGTCATGATCTGCCCCCCTTCCACCGGCAGGGAGATGGTCCCGGAGCCCTTGATCGCCAGACGCGCCGGTGCGAGGTCCACCACTGTACGCTGGGGATTGGCCAGGTGAGAGATGGTCGGATTCAGCGTGCCGGAAGTGACAAGCTGCACGACCGACGCGGTGTCATTGATCTGCACCGCTGTAACCGGAATCGGTGCGCTGGCAGCGAATCCGGTACTCACAGCCAGCAGACAGGCCGCCAGCGTGAGCGTAAGACCCCGCAGAGGCCGGGTGGCCGGGTGGGGAGTTGCGGGTGAGCCCTTCATGTGATCCATCCTTGGAGGCACGGAGTCGCCTTATGACAGGCGTATGCAGGCCAGGTGTGTCCGTTCAGGTCTCACCGACCGGCGTCCATCCGGCAGTTGAGCGGACCTGGCTGGGGGCCAGCTTGCGGCCGGCGTTGCACCATTCCCCAGTCAGCACCTGAAAGAAACCGTCGCAGCCATCCATCCAGCAGAGGCACAGCCGTAGCAGGCCTCCAGGGATGAGATGCCACTGGTGTTTTCGGCAGTGAGTGGACTGGCTGAAGGGTCAGATTTCCTGACTCAGTCACAGTCCAGACGTGGATTCCACAACTCCCGCTTGTGGAGTCCCCGGCCTGGAGCGTCCCAGACCGGGGGGTGATATGTGAGGAGGGATGGGGTCTTAGCGACTAGTACGAGGCACCGTAGGCCAGCGGCTTCTCGAGATAGATCTCTTCCAGCTCACCACCCCGGATCACCTCGATGGTGATGCGCTCGATGGGGCGGAAGATCTCAGGATCCCCACTGGCGGGGGCGGCGGCAGGGCCCTTCACTGGCGCGGGCGGCGGGGTGTTGAAATCGGGATACCGGGGGAGGGCCGCGGGGGACGGAGCCGCTTTCGATTCCGCGTTGGGATTCGGGAAGACCTTCACCAGATCCGTGATGGGGGTGCCATCCGACATGGGACTGTAAATCTCGTCCGGATGGCGGAGAGTCAGCCGCAGGCTCCCCCGTTCATCCGCGAGGATGAGCTTCTCGCAGTCCTGCGGGGCGAGTTCCAGAGTGACGTTTTTGAACGTCTCGAGCACCCCATCCGACCCGGCCTCGGTCAGCGTCTCGACCGCCCGCACCGGGACATTCGCCAGGAGGGTGAAGGAGGCATCGACCCCCGAGACCTTTTCGGAAAACGTGCCGATGACATCCACATGGTCGCCAGGCTTGAGGTTGTAGCCCACGCCTTTGACATCGGACATGGAGATCGTGACCCCACGCTTGCCTTCATCAATGATGAAGGCGAGATCGCGCATGTCGGTCTCTTCATTGAACTTGGCATTGAGGACCTGCTCGCCCTCGAAGATCACCTGCCCGGAGACCTTGCCCAGGACTTCATCCACTTCGCGAATGCTGTCCGGATGAATGGCATCCTTGGGCATCTCCACTTCCTCCACCATGGCTTCTTTCACCTTGGTGCGGGGGGGGATCTGGCTCTTGGCGATCACGACTTTGCCGTACTCCACGACAGCCGGGCTCGCCTGGCCCTCGATCTGCTTGATGTAGGTAAAGACCAGGACGACGGCCAGCAGTCCCAGGCCCATGGCTACGATCAGCGGCTTCTTGTTGCGCATCGACGGTCCACTCCTCGAGGGGGCAGGCCGGCTCTGGCAGAACCAGGCGTACCCCTGTTGCGGGATAGCAATCACCCTTAGTGTCATTTGGGGTCCCTGAGTTGTGACCTGACTGCCGACATAGCTGTTAATGCGGCCTGGAAGGCTTGCTCCGGGTCGATCACCAGCCAGATGCCATTGGCAAAAAGCAAACGGCGCCCCGTGGTGGGGCGCCGTTTCCATACGTTTGATCACGGGAAGACTGCTACTCGGCGGCGGCCTGCACTACGGCCTTGTCTGCTTTGTCTTCCCTCTCGGCCAGGACATCCTTCACAATTTTCGGGGGGTCGTACAGCAGCCACTTGCAGGCTGCGACCGCCATCTCGGCGCTTTCCCGTCGTGCCGCAGTCATCGCCTGACGGAGCTCCGGATCGGTGACCTGCTCCCGGATTTCGGTCAGGACCTCGATCAGCTCAACCTCATAGGCCAGCGCCAGGTCTACTGCTTCCGCTGTGTTGGCCGCCCCGGAGAAGCCCAGGATTTTGGGCTTCACGACCCCGGGGGCTTCCATTTCGGTGGCCGCGACATGTTCCTTCATCAGCGCCAGGCGCGCTTCATGCTGGGCCAGAAAGCCTTTGAACATCTTCCGGGCATCGGTGTTGTACCCCGGCTTGTTGCTCCCCAGCGAGTACGCCTGCGTCAGATACTGCTCCAGACCATGCCACTGATGCAGGGCTTTGGTGTTGGCGTCATACCGGGTGCTCATGGGGACCAGCCCAAGTTGTGTCCGCAGGATCCCGGCCTGTACCGGCACCGCCAGTGCCCCGATCGCCAACATCAGCGCCATCATGCGGAACACCGCACGGGCAGAACGGGACCACGAGATACCGAGTCCAGACATAGTCAGGAGCCCTCCAGGAGCAGACTGAGACGTTGTGCTTTATAGGATACCGATTATCAGTCGGGCGTTGAAGCATAAGCTGGGGTTCTGCCCGTTTGCAGGAAGAATTTTGACACCGGGCAGGCCGCGGAGCGGATTCGCCCGGAGGGGCGACCCCCGGTCGCCCAGGGACCCGGCGCCTGCGCCGGTGGGTGGGCGACGCGCCCCGCCTCGCCAGATGCTTCCACGATAAGCCGACGAGGCGTCGGCACCGCCCAGCGACCGGGGGTCGCAGGCACCGGGCGAGGATGGCTTCGCCCCTCCTACTTACTTTCTTTAAGTTTTTCATCCGAAGGGGCCCATTTTGCCGCTCCCTCAGACGCTGTCAGGCGAATCCATTACCCAGATGAAGAAGGACCTTTCCGCCTGAGGGACATCATCCGGGCGCAGGATGCTCACCGCTTCCTGTGGTTGCCCTGCTCCGTTGAGCGTGTAAGAGTAGCGCCAGCCAGTTGTCTGATTGCCAGGTTCAATGAACTCCAGCTCCCAGTATCCGGCGGTCGCATCGACACGGAGCGCAACCGCTCCCTGCCGGTTGGAGCGCGCAGCTACCAGATCAGCGGGGGTGCCATTGCTCGCTGGCCATCCACTCCCCAGGGCGAGTTCCATCGCTGCCCGCGACTCTGGCAAGGTACCCATGAGCTGTACATACTGCCGACAGCGGGTGCTCAACTGCTCCATGCGACATCTGAGCAGCGCCAGCACCGGATCAGCGCTCGCCTCAAGCCGCGCCAGGCTGAGGCGGTTGCCCGGACACAGCCATCGGGCTCCCATCCGTGTTGTGAGGGGCAAAGGGGAGAAGCTCTGCCTCCTGCAGCTGATGCAGATGGGCTGGAAGTGCCTCGTGGACGCGGTACCAGGCGATCAGGGCTGCACGGATGTCGGACTGAAACAGCAGACCTGCCTGCATCGCCGGATCCCGGAATTCCGGTGGCATGTGACTTTTCCACCCCGGAGGAGGAGTAGTCCGGATGAGAGCTGGAGCGTCTGCGGTCCCCTGCGCAGGCCGGGAATCAGGGGATTGGCGCGCAGCAGATAGAGTGGATGATGCGGTCTTTGGTTGGTGGAAATCCTTCGGCAGTTGTTGAGACCCTAAACCAAGCATGACCAATCCAGCGACGAACAAGGCTTTCACAGCGATCTCCTTAACGAAGTAAGATTCCGCTATCCGTGGATAGACCCAACGGGGATAATCAAAATGATACTCGACTTACCTCTTGAGGCAAGTGTGTGTAACTGACCTTAAGTCCCGTGCTCCGCCCTGCTACTATGCGACCGATGGGCAGTGGCTACACCGGACCGCGTCCTCCCCAGCGACCTCCTGCCGCGGAGAGTGGGTACCGACATTGCGCTTCCATCGACGACCTCCCCCCCGGACAGATCGAACGCCTCTATAAGCGGGCGCGGCTGCTGCAGTCGATGCTGGAGCGGGGGATCCATCTTCCCCAGACTCTGGAACACCGCCTGGGTATCACCTGCTTTCTGGAGCCCAGCACCCGGACCCGGGTGTCGTTTGAGGCCGCGGCCCTGCGTCTGGGAATGCAGCTCATCAGCATTACGGCTGCCGACTCCTCCCTGACCAAGGGCGAGTCCGACCGCGATACCCGCCTGACCCTCGAGAGCTACTGGCCCGATGCCCTGATTGTCCGGACCGCTGAGGCGGGACTGCCGCAGCGCTGGGCGACTGATGCCACCTGCAGTGTCATCAATGGCGGCGATGGCACCAATGAGCACCCCTCCCAGGCGCTGTATGACCGCTATACCCTCTGGGAAGCCCTGGGGAATTACCGGACACCGACCCTCCTCTTTGTCGGCGACATCGTGCATTCCCGGGTGGTGGGCTCACATGTCCGTCTTGCGGCCATGCTGGGGACCCGTGTGTTTTTGGCTGGTCCTCCCGCATGGACCGCAGTGCAGGAGAGATTCGCCCCCTGGCCTGAAGCCTGGGAGGTGGTAGATCTGGAGTCATTCCTCCCTAAGGCCGATGCCGTTTGCGCCCTCCGGGTGCAGACCGAACGGGGGGCGGCCACCGGGGTCAGCATGGAGGAGTACATCGCCGGCTGGCAACTGACTGCGGAGCGCCTGGATCGGCTGGCGCCACAGGCGGTGCTGCTCCATCCGGCCCCGGTGAATCGGGGCGTTGAGCTCAGTCCGGAGCTCGTGGAGTCGCCCCGCAGCTGGATCCAGCGTCAGGGAGGCAACGGACAGGCGGTCCGGATGGCGCTGCTGGAGTGGTGCCAGGGAGTGCAGTGGTGAAAGTACCGCTACTTTCATATTATCAAAACAGCACTGACTGCACCGAAGCCCTCTGGGAGGCTTCAGAGATGTTGCGTTCATCATGCCATTTTGATGCATTCAGCATGGGCACCCCTGAAAATGCCCCCCTGGTGTATCGCTCACATGCCGATGCCCCCCATTTTTGGGGCTTCTACGGCTCCCGATGGTCCAGATTTCACCCAGAACGGCATTATTTTTACAGCAACGTAAAACCACAGCCTTCCCCGAATTCATTACGGAGCGTGCATCGATGAACCTCCTCCTCACGGGCTTCCAGCTTTGCGACCCCACACAGCCCGCAGTCCCGGCTCTTCGGATCCGGGATGGGCAGATCCTGGAGGTCGGCGATTTAAAGCCCCTCGCGGGAGAAATAGTGGTCGATGCCCAGGGGCTGACCTGTGTCCCGGGGCTCATCGACATCCATGTCCACTTTCGCACCCCCGGCCAGACCCACAAGGAATCATTCTGGAGCGGGATGCGGGCCGCCCTCGCCGGGGGCTACACCCAGGTCGTTCAGATGCCGAACACGACCCCGGTCCTGGACTCCCCCGCACTGGTCCGCCAGCAGACCACCACCCGCCCGGTCCGGTGTCATGTGGCGGCGGCGGTCACCGAGGGGTCCCGACAGGAGCGACTGGTCGACATGCCCCTCCTGCATCGGGCCGGAGCAGTGGCCTTTACCGATGATGGGCGTCCGGTCCGCTGGGAGCACAACATCCTGGCAGCGCTGCGTCAGAGCGCCGAGCTCGGGGTGCCGATCATGGAGCACGCGGAGGTCCTGGAGCTGACGGAGGGGCATCCCATGCACGCTGGCTGGGTCGCCTCCAGCCTTGGCATCGCGGGGCAGCCATCGGAAGGTGAATGGGGGATGGTCGCCCGGGATGCAGCCCTGGCAGCCCTCACCGGGGGGCATATCCACTTGTGTCATCTCTCGACCTGGGAGTCAGTGGAGATCCTGCGGGAGTATCAGGCGGCGGGTCATCGGGTCACCGGCGAAGTCACTCCGCATCATCTGCTCCTCACGGAGGAAGTGATTCTGCAATGGGGTCCGAATGCCAAGATGGCACCACCCCTTCGGAGCGAACGGGACCGGGCCGCGCTGGTGGCGGCTTTACTGGATGGGACCATCGCGGCGGTCGCGACTGACCACGCGCCGCATACACCGTCCGAAAAGGACCAGCCCCTGGACCGGGCCCCGTTCGGAGTCATCGGGCTGGAGACCGCCTTCCCGCTCCTCTACACGCATCTGGTCTGCACCGGGCTCATGCCCCTGGTCGATCTCGTGCATCGGATGAGCACCGGTCCGGCAGCGCTCTGTCATCTGGCGGGGGGGAGCCTGGCCCCTGGGAGTCCGGCGGACCTGACCCTGCTGGACCTTGAGACCTCCTGGGTCATCGATGCCGATGACTTCGAGAGCAAGTCGCGCAACTGTCCGTTTATCGGCTGGCGGGTCCAGGGGAAGCCGCGTCACACCATGGTCGGCGGTCAGTGGCAATGGGGCCCGCGGCTTCAGTAACACTCGCAATTCAGGCCGTTGTGACTTCCCTGACACAGACTTTTGGGGTAAAGTGGTTCCCGAAGCGTCCTGGCAGACGCCCGCAAGTCGGTCCTGATCAGTACACCTGCCGACCGACCCATCGCCCAATCGCCCCCGACGGGAAGTCAGGGGGCGATTTTTTTGGGCAGAAGTGCGACCCGCGCTGCACCCACCTTCTCCGGGCCAGCCAGCCGCCAGCGATCCCGGCAGCCTCGTATAATCCGATGAACTCCGCTCTCCCCGGACCTGGCACCCGGGGAGTCACCCCCACCGAGGTTTCCTCTCTCATGCGTCGATGCACCCTACCGCTGGCTTTGCTGAGTCTGACACTCCTGGTGGCCTGCTCCGGCGGGTCCGGCACCACCCCCGCGACCCCTGCGTCACCAGAGCCCGTCGCCGAACCGGCCACCTCCGGGGGACCGAGTCCGCAGTTCATCCCGACGGCCATCACCGACCAGCATGTTGCGGGCTTCGGGACCTTCGGCACCATCGGGGGGACCCTGGACCTCACGGACCTCAGCCTGACCCTGGATCCGCCTGCCCGCACCGCCCAGCTGGGGGAGACCTTCGACCTCGATATCACCGACTTCACCAATGAGAATCCCTGTGTCGACTGCATGCGGATCGATGGGGTCCAGGTGAACGGGCAGGGGGAGATCGTGCTGGGGGTGTCGCTGCGCCATCCTTTCAAAACGCCGGGCTTCTTCTTTTCCCGCCCCGACCTCAATGTCTTCGACACCCGGGTGATTCTGGTGCTGGGGGGCACCGACAGCTCCAATCAGATTCTGACGATTCCTGACAACGCCACCGCCCCTACAACTACCAGCGGCAACTTCGGAGCCGTAGTGAATGCCGATGGCTTCACCAGTCACTTCGACAGCCGGGCGGAGGATCCCCGGTACTTCGATCCGCCCAAGAATCTGGCGGGCAACATCAACGCCTTCAAACGCTTCTTTGTGGACCCGGTAAAGACGGAACCGTTTGAGCCGACGGTCCCCTCGGGCTGGAATGTCATGCCTATCGCCAGTCCGATCCAGGTGCAGGAGTTCGTGATCGACCCCACGCGCCTGGGGAGCGGCACGACCGTCCCCTTTGTGCTGGTGGCGGAAGCGGCCTGGGGGGTCGCCCGCAACAAAGCGCTGCCGGATGACGATCCAGGCGGGCGATTCAATCCGAAATACTGGCTGCCGGAGTTCAATCAGCATGAGCCCTGGAAAGTGGATGTCGAGGTGCTCAACAACGGCCTCACCGCCCTGCAGGGAGCGTCTTCAGTCCAGCTGCGCGTGCAGGTCGCCGACTGGCAGGCTGGCGAGACGGTCGACCCCGGCTACCCCGACCTGGGGAATCTCCGCGGACTGGCCGTAGCCTCCGATGTCGCCCGGGTCCGGGTCGCCATTCCGGGGGTCAACAATGTCGGAGCCTCGCAGACCACACCCACGAGTGGGGCAGGCTCTTTCAGTGATCCCTACATTTACAACTTCACACTGCAAAACGCTGAAGGGGCCTCCACCGGCACGTACTACGCTCTGGTGGCGGCGGAAGACAACCTGAACGGCTCCGCCGCCGGACCCCAGCGGGTCCCGGAACTCGGCTTCCCCCGTGAGGGCGCGGAAATCCAGAACTACATCGGTTATGCAGTCGCGCCGGTGACCGTCAAGGACATCAACTTCCCACCGCAGGTCCTGACCTCCTTCACACCGGAGGGAGGCATCATCGATGTCGGACAGCAGGCCTGCTTTGAGGCGAAAGTCACTGACCTCAACGCCGAAGACACGCACCTCATCGAATGGGACTTTTCTTACGACGCCTCGGTCGGCTTCACGGCGGAGGCGACCGGCGCGAGCATCTGCCATACCTACACGGCACCGAGCATCAACGTGGTCGCGGTCCAGGTAACCGACAACGGGAATCCGCCGCAGTCAGTGTTCATCAACAATGTCGCTACGATCCGGGTCAACGGGATCGTCGGTCCGTTCCGGCTCTTTGATGCCGCCCGGTTCGACAAGACCCCGCCGGATGGCGGCCAGAGCGGGCTGGGTTTTGTCTCCACCGGTCCCCTGCTCCTCCTCTTTAGCGGACAGGATGTCGGGGAAGATATCTTCATCTCCCGGACCACCAACGGCCAGACCTGGAGCGCGCCGGCGAATCTCAGTGTCCAGGCCGCCGGCGACCAGAGGCGTCCGGACATGGCCATCGCCGGCCAGGCGGTCATGATCGCCTGGGAAGATGGCGCAGGAATCCGCGGTGCGCTCTCGACCAATGGCGGGCAGAACTTCCAGGCGGGCTTCCAGATTGCAGCCAACGGGACGCTGCCGAGTGTGGCCGCCACCCAGCCGACCATTTTCTATGTCTCGTACTCCAACGGTGGCGATGTGTTCATCAAGGCCAACGCCATGGGGAATCTGGGGGACTTCACGGGCGCGGCGACCATCGTGAACGATGTCACCGATGGCCTCCAGACACGACCGGACATGGTGGCGGACCCCGACCAGGATCGGGTCTATCTCGCCTGGGAAGACAACCGCGATCCGGCGTTCGGCATTGACATCTATGGGGCCACCGCCACGAGTCGGGGGACCACCATCTCGGTGAATCGCGCCCTCTCCGATGACCGGGGGAGCGCGGATGACACCGAGCCCGCGATGGCTGTGGCCCAGAACGGTGACTGGGTCGGCGTGGTCTACCGCAGCAAGCGGTATCGCACGACCGGCGACATCCTCTTCACCAAGAGCATCAATCAGGGCACAACGTACCAGCCGGCGGTGGTCCTGACCGCCGGGCCGGTGGCGACTTACTCCTCCCCCACGATCTCGGCCCGGAACGACCTGACCGCCGTGATGGTGGCCTACAGTCGCCTGACCGGCACCAGCGACTATACGGTCCGCTACCACATCTCCTCAGATGGTGGCTCGTTCTTCAAGGCTCCCATCGATTCCGGCGCGATTGCATTTGCGGACCCCAGCCCCACAGTCGCGCTGCAGCCCAACGCGGGACAGAACATCTCCCTCGCCTGGACCGATCAGCGCAACGCTGGCACCCAGGACTTCGGGCAGATCTTCTTCATGCTTGGGTACGAGTTTAAGTAGGGCTCGAAGCACACGCCGGCTGGGCGTCGGCGTGACCCAGCGACCGGGGGTCGCAGCACCGGGCGAGGATGGCCTCGCCCCTCTGCTCAATTTCCATCTCGCTCTGCAACGTTTCAACTACGAGATTCCCGTTCGGAGGGGCGACCCCCCGGTCGCCCGGTGATCCGGCGCCTGCGCCGGTGGGTCCGCGACGCGCCCCGCGTCGCACGATAATCCCACGTCGCGCCGACGGGGCGTCGGCACCACCCAGCGACCGGGGGTCGCAGCACCGGGCGAGGATGGCCTCGCCCCTCCGCGCGACTTCACTTTCGCCCCTTCGAGTACGCATGAAGGTTGAGGCTACTGAAGCGGCACCCCACCATCTGAATCGCCCTGAATCTGTCTATGCCTCAGTTGCCGGGGCACAGCCACATCAACCGCGACAAAGGTGCTTCAAGGTGTGACGAGAGCTATCGCGTCAGGCTCGATCTGACAATGGCCTGGCGCTTGGCCACCGGGATAGTAGAGGTGCAGTTCGACGTCACACAGGAGGGCCATTCATGCCCCGTCTGCACCCCGCGCTGACCAATGCGTCAGCAGCTTCATCCCTGCCCTGCCCCCCATCCAGCGAGGTCATCTCGCAGGCCCGGATCGCCCTGGCCCTGGGGCAGCTGCAGGAGGTCACCCGGCTCCTGGAGCCGGTCCTGACCGTCGCCGCCTCGGCTACGACAGTCGATGGATTTTTGCTGGCCGCAGAGGCGGCACTCGAAAGCCGACAACTCGCCGAGTCCCGGTCGCTGGTCCGGCGTGTCGCGACTGAATGTGAGCTGCAGGGCGATGATCTGAATGCGCTGAAACCCGGGACCGACTACACCGCCGCACAACTCGCCTTCGATGCCGGGATCCTGAGCGCGCAGGCCGCCTGTGCCCTCGGAGAAGGCCCCGCGAAGGTCTGGTTCCACCAGGCGATCTACAGTCCGGACGGCGTCTTCTGCCTGGCGGACCAGTTCAACCGACGGCTCATCGCCTGCGACTCTGCCGGCCACATCCTGTGGGGTAAGCAGCTGCCGCATCGCCTGCCGGTCACCAGCCCGGTCCCGCCGCCGAGCCTTCTGCTGTCACAGCGTCCGGATGAGGGGCTCAGCTACATCGACAATGAGTATCGCGACTTCGCGCGGATGAACCGGTTCGCGGCTTATCAGACCCTGACGCCGCTCGGGTCGGGGAACCATACCTATGGGTCCTTCACTCAGGACTTCTTCGGCAATGTCTATGCGACCTGCATGGACCGGGAAACCATCGCCATCTACACCGAGGATGGCACACTGATCAAGGAAATCAGCCTCCCCGATATCGACATCGCCAAGCCGGTGATGCCCTTCGCCATCCTGGGCGACGATGAGGGGCATATCTACCTCTATGACACCCAGTCGCTCATCGTGCTGGACCGCTACGGCCATGTGCTGTTCCGGCACGAGTTCCCGCCAGCACCCATCCCGGCGCTGCTGCAACAGGGACTGCCGGGCGGGATGCACCTTACTCCCGATGGACATCTCTGGCTGGCGCGCCCCACAGAGGGACGGATTGTGAAGGTCCATCCGGAGCGCAACGGCATCCTCGCCGAAATCGGTCCGGACCTCCCCGGCGCGAGCCTGGTGAGCCCGGTTGATGTCCTGGCGGACTGGAGCGATCAGCTCTATGTCGTGGATGCCGGAGCGGGGCGTGTCCTGCGGGTAAATCAGCAGGGAACCGATGCGAGTGTCCTGTTTGAGCGCCCCTGGTGGACCGGATTGTCCCTCACGCCATCTGCGCCGGTGACTTCCTGGGCGTAGCGACTCCCTGATCCAGTCACCGGTGAGCCACCTGACACTGGGCGACGCAAGTGGGTATCCTCTTGCGATGCCCCCTGGAGTCCGGCTGCGATACACCACCGATAGCGAGCTGCCCTCCGGCTTCCTCAGTGGGCCGGAGTTCGCAGCATTACTGGAGTACCTTCAGACCAGCGACTCTTTTGTGCTGGTGGCGGACCGGAAGATCGACTGGGCGCGGTATCAGCAGGAATGGGAGCGTCGGAGCGACGGGGTGGTGTTTGTCCTGGACTTTCCCTTCGAGCGCTCCCGGGGAGCCTGGCTGCCCAGGACTCTGCATCCGACAGCCCATCTCGCAAATCTCTAGTCCCCCCCTTGCCCGTAACCCTTACACCATAGCCATGAGGGGCTCATCGATGCGGGGGAACGCCGCCGGGATGGCCGGTTCATGCTCCAGTGAGGGGAGCGGAAGCCAGGGCTGATCGGCCATGGCTGCCGATTGCTGAGCCGCCTCGATGACCTGCAGTGTATAGAGGGAATCGGCTCCCGGGACTGGCGACTCTCCGTCGGTGCGGATCGCCTGCAGGAACGCCGTGAGCTCCCGGCGCAGAGGCTCCGCCCGCATGATCGGGACTTCGCTCGCGCCGATGGTGTTGCTGATGATGAGCTGCTGCTTCATGAAGTCGAGCAGGGCGGTGCAGTGCTCCCACTGCACCGTGAGACGTCGGTTTTTGTACCGATAGAGCCAGCTCATTTCCGCAACACCACTCTTGAAGAGTCCGAACTCCAGGTGAATGGTCGCGGCATCTGCCCCCATGGTGGCATCGGTGCCGATGACGGTCGCCCGGACTTCGGTCGCCCGGCGATCGGTGAGCCAGGAAAGGAGGTCGATGTCGTGACAGCCAACATCGAGCATGATGCCGGCATCGGTGATGCGGGGCGGACGAGGCGCGACCCGCAGGGAAGAAATCCCGATGATGGGTCCCAGCGTGCCGTAGCCAATGATGTCCCGCAGGGCCTGAATCGCCGGATTGAAACGCTCGATGTGCCCCACCATCAGCAGGAGATGGCGACTCGCGGCGGCGGCATTGAGTTCCTGGCACTGCCGAAAAGTCGAAGCCAGGGGCTTTTCCACGAGACAGTGGATGCCCCTATCCAGACAGGCGAGGGTCACCGCGTGATGGTCGGCGGTGGGGACCACGACACTGACCGCGTCGAGACCCTCATCGAGGAGCGCGTCCAGTTGCGTGAAGGGCTGACAGCCGCATCGTGATGCAATCTGCGCGGCACGCTGGGGATCCGCATCGAGGACCCCGACCAGATCGACGTCGGGCATGGAGGCATACAGCCGGGCATGGTGTTGTCCCATCACCCCGACCCCCAGGACCCCGACTCGGAGGGGTGCCTGCAACGATGTCAGTACGGTGTTCATCCGTGGTCTTCTCCCCGGTCCTAACTCACGACGACCCGCGCGGCGGGCTCGCTCTGGCTGTCCTGTGTACTGGCCTCGCCCGCGGTGACTGACACCGATCCGGCCCCGGAGCCGGCATGACGCTGCTGGGAGCCGCCCGAGAGTCCCCGCCGGCTGGTGGCGATGAACTTCAGGAGCTCGGCGATTTCCGGCTCCAGTGGCAGGGTGGTTTTGATCTGCTCGACCGCTTCGCGCATCGTGAGCTGGGAGCGATAGAGATACCGGAAGGCGGTTTTCAGATGCTGGCGGGTCGAGGCGGAGATGCCGTTGCGCTGCAGGCCAATCGAGTTCAGTCCAAAGACGACGGCGGGCACGGGGCCACTGGTGATCATGAAGGGGGGGGCATCCTGATTCAGGCCGCTGTCGCCGCCAACCATCGCCATGGTGCCGATGTGTACGAACTGATGAATGGCGCTCAGGCCACCGATGGTGGCGCGGTCGTGGATCTCCACATGTCCACCAATGGCCACCGCATTGGCGATGGTGACGTGATTGCCGATATAGCAGTCGTGTCCGACATGGCAGCTGGTCATCAACATGCAGTCGCTGCCGATGCGCGTCGCCTGGCCATCTTTGGTGGCCCGGGAGATCGTGACGTATTCCCGCATGATGGTGCGGGGTCCGATTTCCAGGAAGGTCTGCTGGCCCCCGAACTTGCGGTCCTGCGGATCGCCCCCAATGACCGCCCCCTGATGCACGACACACTCAGCGCCCAGACGGGTGCCGCCCAGCACGGTCGCGTGGCTCATCACCACGCACCCGGATCCCAGTTCCGCGTTGTCAGCGATGTAGGCAAAGGGCCCGACCTCAACCCCCTCACCGAGGGTCGCCTTTGGGCTCACTACTGCCAGTGGATGGATGCCCATGCGGGCTCCTCCCTTTCGGAGGGTCGGAATCTCAGGCGAGATCCGGCCCTGACTCGTCGTCGTGTGATGTCCCGGTCGGGACCAGCTGTCGCAGCAGTTGCTCAGCGCTCTCGAGGCGCTGCACGATGTCCGGCAGGCGCTGCAGCAGCACCAGCTCCTTGAGGACATCGCGATGATTGCGGGCCGGGAGCCCCCAGACCTGACTCCCTGGGGCCACATCGCGGGTGACCCCGGCCTGCCCGCCTACCAGACTGCCCCGGCCCACCCGGACTCGGTTCTGGAAGCCGACCTGACCCGCAATGACGCAGTAGTCTTCGATGATCACGCCGCCAGCAAGCCCGCACTGGGCGGCCATCCGGATGTGATTCCCCAACTGGCAGTTGTGGCCAATCATGATGAGGTTGTCGAGCTTGACGTCATCACCGAGGACTGTGTCATCGAGGGTGCCCCGATCGATGGTGGTGCAGGCCCCGATTTCACAGTCATCTCCCACGACCACTTTCCCAAACTGGGGCTGCTTCAGCGCGGCATCGAAGCCATCAGTGAATCCGAAGCCATCGCCGCCGATGACCGCATTGGGATGGATCACACAGCGATGTCCGATCCGGCAGTCCCGACCCACCACAACACCGGGGAAGAGATAGCAGTCCTCGCCGATGACCGCTCCTTCATCCAGGACCACCCCGGCGCGCAGGACAGTCCGGGCACCGACCGAGACCCCCGCATGGATCACCACCCGCGGACCGATGGCGACCCCGGCACCGATGTGCGCCCCAGGATCAATGACCGCAGTCGGGTGGATGCCGACTGGCTCCATCGGAAATCCGGGAAAGAGCAGCTGGCAGATTTGGGCGAAGGTGCGCCGGACCTGGGTTGTTTCCAGAATGGCGGGCGAGGTCACCGGCCCCGGGATCAGACTCGTGACGACCGCCGCGGCGGAGGACGAAAGGGCCCGGGGGACATCCCGCTCCCGTTCCGCAAAAATCACGCTGCCGGGTCGGGCCGAATCCAGACTTGCCACGCCTGTGACCCGCTGGCTCCCATCGCCATGCAGGGTCGCGCCGACAAGCTGGGCCAGTTCGGCGACCGTGTAGGTCGCAGTGGTGTTCATGAGGTACTGACTCCGGTGGTCTCTGGTGCGGCCTCCGGGAAGAGGAGGCCCTGGATCTGCGACGTCACATCTGCGCCGGTGCCTTCCTGCAGGTATTGGCCCCGCAGCGCAGCCGCCATTCGATGCTCCCGCAAGGTTTCATAGCGTTGCCAGAACTGTGCCAGCGCTGCTTCCTCCGCTTCACTTACAGCCAGGAGACTGGCAGGCGCGGTGCCGGAGGTCGCGATTTCTTCGTGGCGTGCATAGAGCTGCTGCAGGGCCACTGGCAGCGTGGAGGGTGACAAGAACGCTCCAGCCTCCAGCAGTTGCGAGGCTTCCTGGCGACCGTTTTCATGGAGCCCCTGAGCGGCCAGCTCCAGAGCCGCGAGCCGGGCATCGAGCCGGACATCCCAGTCCGCATCGAAGCGGGCCAGATCCGCTTCCAGGGTCTCCCGGAACGCGGTGCGAATGGCCTCGACTTCGGCGGCCGCACTCCAGCCGCGACGTCGCTGCTGGCGCGCCAAGACTTCCGACAGCTGCAGGTGACTCGGCGTGATTTCGTCGCGCGGGACAGTCGCCAGAACATGCGCCCGATGCGCCTCGGCCAGCCGCGGCATGACTTCTGCCTGCGGATAGACCCGCCACCAGTCATCGATGGTCTGCCAATAACGCGTAGCCGCCAGATGGTCCCGGGCAGCGCTCATAGTCAGGTACTCTGCGGCCAGGGTTCGGAGCTCGGAGCGGAGCCCGGTCTGCCCGGGCAGCCCACCGGGGGTCCGGGGCAGCGCGCTGATGCGGGACTGTTCATGCTGCCGCACCCGCTGCCAGACCAGCTGCAGCTCTGGCGCGAGGTCCGGCACTGGCACCACCGCGAGTTCCCATCCCGCAACTGCGATCCCGGTCTCGTCAGGCGTCACGACCGCCGGTCGACTGGTCCACCATTGCGCTACCGGGTCCATGGCCGCGAGTTGCGCCCGACTGATCTGCCCGGTGCGGACGGCCACTGGACGGGTCCAGTGCGCCCACATGCCCGCACCCACCACTGCCAGGAGCAGCAGGCTGGACCCGAGGATCGCGATGGGCTGCCAGCGGGCACGCATGTGCCGGCCTCCCTGTCAGTGGCTTACTTGTGCTTTTGCAGCTCTTTGATCACGGCAGGTGTCAGATCGACTCCTCCGAAGTGCACGGCTGCGGCTTCCAGGACGACTTCCACGCCACTCTGGGCCCCTACGGCATCGATCGCCTGCGCGACCTGTGATGCGAGGGGAGCGAAGAGCTGGTCGTGATGTTTGTCGACCTCAGCGTTGATGGTTTCGTTCCTGATGAGCAGTTCCTTTTTCTCGGCGTCGCTCAGCGTGCGCCCCTTGAAGCTGTTGAGTTCCTTCAGCCGGTTTTCCCGGTAAGTCGCTACCGCCTGCTGAGTTGAGGCGAACTTGGGGTGCCCCTTGATGGCGAGCTCGGAATCGACGTAGCCGACAGCGAAGCCGGCAGCGACGGGCCGAGTGGTGGTGGCGAGCCAGAAGGCGCAGAGCAGCAGCGTCACACAGACCCCCAGGCTCAGGTGGCGCAGCGCGTTCTGGCGCAGTACAGCGGTTGCAGTCATGGTGCGATCGTGTCCTCAGTTCCTGTAGGCGTTCCCGGTCGCCTGCGAGTGTTGGATCAGAGCCGGAAGCTGGTGCGGAGCCACCAGAGTCCGGACGTGTCAGTAAAGACGCCGACTCCCAGTTGCTGGGTCGGCTGGTACAGCATCCCGACCTGTGTCTGGCCATCGTCGTCGGCCCGGTACACCTCCGCGGTAAGGCGGATTTGCGGGATCGGACTGAACGATGCGAAAGCTTTGGGCGCTCCTTCGGAGATGTCCCAGGCCGCACCGGCGAACCAGGGACCCTCAAAAATCCCCAGTCCGGCATCCGCCCGGACATCGACATCCTCGGTCAGCACGTTGAGCACCACGAAGGGCTCGACGATTCCCAGACGCCAGCCGGCCAGCGCTTCAAACTCTGCGGGCCGGTCATCGTTGTTCAGGTCCACGAACATCTCAGCCCGCAGGTGCACCCGGGTGCTTTCAGTCCGGGCCAGTGCCCGAATCTCCCCCGGCTCGTTGTCCGGGAAGCGCAACTGCACTGTTGGCCGGACGATGGCGAAGGTACGAGCGGTTGAGGAAGTTCGAAGGGCCTCTTCCAGCACCGCCGCAAGCGCCGGCGTTGCTTCCCGGACCACCGCGATCGGCTGGCCGACAAAGAGGTCGGCGTGGCGCAGCAACAACTCTTCCAGCGGATCCAGGGTGATCATGAGGAGGGAGTCCGACCGGGCTTCCACCCGGTAGTTCGTCACCAGCGGCGGACGGGGGGTCAGGTGGAGCAATGCGATGGCTTCTGCTGCCAAATCGACTTCCATAGTGACCACATGGTCCGGCCACGCGGCCGCCACGTGGTCGGGCACGACCCAATGGGCTTCGACCTGCTCCCGAGCCCAGTCCCGATTCCGGGGTCCGAGGGGGAGACCAATGAGGTGGGGTGCCAGCTCCGCGATGGCCGCTGCTGCGACCCCCTCGAGCGTGAGCGCATGACGCTCCTGCCAGAACGAAGGGAGTGACGCATCGGCGAGGTCCAGCCGGACCGACTCCACGCCTCCCCCCACCAGATCAAGCGTGGCGGTGGCCTGGATTGGCTCTTCGGTGGTCAGCACGAGACTGGTGAGGCGGTAGCCCCGGTCCTCCAGCTCGAAATTGACCCCGGTCAGAACCTGCGCGGCAACCCCGATGGGCTGCTGCTGCAATGCTTCAAGTGTCAAGGTGCCGTCCACGCCCAGCAGCGCGGTCAGGGTGCCGGTCAGCAGCTCGCTAATCCGCTGCCGAATCGCTTCCGGGAGGGGTCGTGCACTCACGACTTCCACCGGGGCGATCTCTGCGCTCCAGCCCGGTCCACTCAGGACCAGCAGCAGCAGCGCAGGAAGGAGCCAGCCACCCTGTCGGTCCGGCCCCCGGTACTTAGAACATTTGGCCAAAGCCGAGAACCACCTGACTGTCATCCCCACCGAGGTCGAAGCCCCAGTCGATACGGAGCGGCGCGACCCCCAGGAAGGGAATGCGATAGCGGATCCCCACCCCGGCGGTGGTGAGGAGGTTGCCGAAGTCGAGGGATTCCCCGGGCTGCGCGGCGGTGCCCATGTCGAAGAAGACCGCAGCGCTCAGGTCGTTCACCACCGGGAAGCGATACTCCAGGTTGGCCAGAATCTGCTTGTCCCCGGTTTGTGTGGCGTACTCCACACCACGGATCGTGGCGGTTCCCCCAAGCTCGTAGCGGTCCAGGAGCCCCAGATTGCCGAGGGTCCCACCGGCCTGCAGACGGAGCGCGAAGACATGCGGACGCTCCAGCGGACCACTGGTCGAGGTCACCTTTTCTTCGCCGCTCAGACGCCAGTACCGCTTGAATTCGCCCGTGATCTTCACGGCATCGAAGTCGCCACCCAGGGGACCACCGAAGTAGTTCGCCACGATGCCAGTCACCGAGCCGCTGGCAGGATCCAGGGGAAAGTCCCGGGTGTCCCGGGTGAGCCCCAGGGTGAGGCTGTGCGACGAGCCATCCAGGAGGCCGCGCTGGGCGAATTCGGAAATGTCGGTGATGTCGGCGGTCGACTCCGGATTCAGCGTGATCTCGCCGTTGAGAAACTTCAGCCCGATGCTGGCATCGATATCGCGGCTGACCGGATAGACATACCGGACTTCCCCCCCGGTCCGGCGGGTGTCGTAGGACGCAAAGCGGTCCCGGTCATTGGGGTCGCGCTCGGTGTCGGTGAAGCTCTGCCGGAAGAGTTCCAGTCCGAGGCTCGACCCATCATTGCGGAAGTAGGGAATGAAGTACGACAGGCTCCCTTCCGCTTCCGGTCCACCAATCTGCCCGCTGGCGCGAATCGACTGCCCCTTCCCCTGGAAGTTGCGCTCGGCATAGCTGAGGGTCCCGAGGAGCCCATCGTTGGAGGAGTACCCGACCCCAAAGCCGAGCTGCCCAGTGCGGGCCTCTACGAACTTCAGGATCAGAATCAGTTCCTGGTCATCCGTAAACTCAAAGTCCACCCCGACATCATCAAACAACTGCAGCGCGAAGAGCTTGCGCCGGACCGCATTGAGTTCCTTGACGTTAAAAATTTCGCCGGGCTTCAGCGTGATCTCCCGCCAGATCACCTGATTGTTGGTCTTGCGATTCCCCCGGATGCGAATCTCTTTGATTACCCCTTCATTGACATGCAGCATGATGGTGCCGGTGTCCGGCCCTTCAGTGATTGGCTCCCAGCGAGTCACCCCTGCCGCGACATACCCCCGGCTCCGATACTCGCCTTCCAGCGCTTTGATACCAGCGGTGATGGCATCGTTCGAGATGACTTCCCCGATCACCAGGGGCTTGTCCGAATTGTTGGTGAAGGCCCGCTCCAGATCCCCGGTCGGAATCAGCCCTTCGCCCTTGTCGATCACCACCTGCGCCCGGCTGAAGGGCGGCATTTCTTCGAGCAGGATGATCAGCCGGACCCCGCCACTCAGGGCTTCGGGCGTGAACTCCGGCGGTGAGGCCCAGACCCCCATGTCATTAATGCGACGCAGGTCTTCCTGCAGGGCGCTGGGGGAAAAGTCCATCCCAGGACGCAGACGCATTACCACCAGAATCTGGTCGTCGGTGATACGCCGATTCCCGCGAAACTCGATGCTGCGGACCACCACGCCCGTACGGGGCGTAGAAGGTGCGGCTTCCCGGACCGGGGTTGGCGTCGGGGCGGGCGGCGGCGTTGCCGGCTCGTCATCCGCCGGGACTTCCTCGTCCGCCACGTCATCATCTGACGCAGGCTCATCCTCAACGGCTGTTTGGTCGGCCTCCATCATGACGGAGGCTTCAGCTTCGTCAGGGTCCAGCGCTCCAGGATCACCCTCCGCCAGCACAGGAGTCAGCACGACTCCGCACACCAGCCAGAGTGCACATAGCGCGGAAACCAGATGACGGAGCCAGGTCACGATGAGGGTCCTCCGGGGACACGGGATGCCACTGCGGCCATTGTAGGCATCACTCAGCGTCCCTCCGCCCGCTGGAAGGCCAGCATCGCGGCTAACGCGACTAAATCCAGCGAGGGGGCGGGGATGGGAGTCGCGACTGGCGGCTCTGTGGCCGGGCTCTCAGGAGGAGTCCCTACACTCGCCGACTCCCGTGGAGCCGGGAGTTCAGTGGCAGTCGGGAGGACTAGGGGGCGTCGCAATGGCGGACGCGCCTGGGCAGCCGGTTGCGCTACCGGAGCGATTACTGGTTCGGCTTGCGCCTCGGGCAGGACCTCGGGTTCCGCCGCTACTTCGGGGAGCACTGCCGGCGGCGTGAGTGGCGGCAACTGCGCGAGAGTCGCCCGGGACTCGGTCGGTTCCTGCACGGGGGTGGTCGTTTTGGGGAGGATCACCGGACGGGCTGCAGGGACTTCCGAAGGGAGCAGCCGTCCAGAGAAGAGTGTCAGCGCCAGCGCGGTGACACCGATGGCGGCCCAGGCCAGTGGTGTGCGGTGGGGCACCCCGGAGACCAGCGGAGCGACCGGAGCTGCCACCGTATCTGCGGCCTCCACCCAGCCGAGCTCGGGACCGAGTTGTTCCGCCAGGAGTTTCAGCTCCGCCTGAGCGGTGATGAGATGCGTCATGGCGGTCCGGGAATGTCCCGCCGCCAGATCATCTTTGAGTCGACCGAGCCAGTCCTCGGCATACGCGACACGCTGCAGCGCGCGTCGGGCGCAGACTTCGTCCATCACAGAGCACGTCCTTTGCGAGACCTCGCGGGGCTGGTGCGCCTGGTGTCATCACCCAGGGCCAACTGGTGATGAGCACTATCACCCCGCTCTATTGATTACAGTCCGCAGGTGACCCGGCTTTGTGACCACTTTTCGACAACTTTTTCTGTAGCACTTTGCGACACCACCAGGACGCTGGTCTTCGAACCAGCATGAAAAGAAAAACCGCCTCCGGCGAGCCGGAGGCGGTCCAGGCAGATGATCAGAGCGGACGGATTACTGCAGCGTGCCCCGGGAGGCGAAGAGCTCATTCGTCCCGCCATCGGTGTCCCCACCCCAGAAGAGCGTGACAGCGTTCGCACCGCTCAACGGAGTGCTGCGGTCCGTGACGATCCAGGGGAACTTGTCGCTGACGATGTTGTACGGGTCGAAGTGATTCGCTGCATGGTCGCTGGCGATGACCGTGAGGCTGCTGTTCAGCACGACCCCGTAGATTTCCGGGTTCGCCGTGCTGAAGCCGAACGTATCTTCCCGGGTGTCTTCCCAGACCACCCAGATGTTGCCGCTGCCATCGACACAGAGGCTGGGGTGCACCTGGTCGCGCTCCGCCGCTGCCCGCCCGATGCGCGTGTTGTCGGTATTGACCTTCAGCGCTGAGGTGAATGATGGGATCCCCGCGCTGTCACCCCGGACCAGGAAGATGTCGTTGGAGCCGTCGCGGTCATCGCTCCAGGCGATGAGGGGGCGGTCCGAGGTATCGACCCAGAGGGCCGGGTCGGTGCCACCACTGGTGCCCGTACTGCCGGGCAGCGTCTGGTTGCCATAGGCGCTGCCGGTCCCCGCCGGATTGAACTGGGCATAGCCCACGACATCCGGCCCAGGCCTGACATCGCTCCAGGTGACATGCACATCGCCGCTGCTGTCATAGGCCATGTCCAGGGTGTTGCGGGAGGTCGCGCCACCGACGAGGGGGAAGAGGACGCCGGTGAGCTGGGTCCAGGTGCTGGTCCCGCCATTACCGGCATCAGCGGAGCGCCAGAAGTCCAGCTGCCCGCTGTTGTTGGCGATGACCCCCACCACAACATTGTTGACAGTGGACGGATGGACGGCGATGTCGACCTGTCGGCCATTGGGATAAGCCCCCAGAGCGATGATCCGTCGGTTGGCTCCGGAAGTTGGATTCCACATGTTTGTGCCGCTGGATGTGTTGGCCTTGCGGAAGGCGAGGTTGCCGCTCAAGTCCATGTAGACAGCGTAGGGGAGCAGTCCATCGGCCGCGTCGATAGCGGCACTCCGCGTGTTGTTCTGTGCGGCGGTATCGACATTGGCCCGATCCACCCAGGTGCTGCCACCTGTGGTGGAGCGGACCGTGTTCAGGAAGTAATTTGAGCCCGCGTTATTGGAGGCGTAGCCGATGGCGAATGCGTTGTTCCCGTTGCGGGACAACGCGGTGCCGATCACGCTCTTCTGGATGCTCCAGTTCGCCCGGAGCCCATCCACTTCCGCATACGACTGTGCCGCCCAGGGGGTGATCATCACTTCCCGGCGGAGATAGCCAAACGCGCCGACGTTGTCCGTGACCCGCAGGGCCACATAGGTGGACCCGTAGGTGTTGTACGTCCGGGGGGTCGGGTTCTGGATCATCTGGTCGCTGGTGAAACCGACACCGAAGTCGCTGCTGTTGACGTTGATGTTTTCGTAGTCCCAGTCCCAGGCGACAACGGTCCCATCGGTGTCAAAGCTCGTGCTGCCATCAAAGTCCAGCGACTGGGTCCGGTTGATGTAGAGCGGCACTGACGTAGTCAGATTGGGGTAGGGTACCCCCGCGCTCCAGATGCCGGATCCCGTCGGGACGGACACTGCCCGGGTAATTTCCGCCACCGGACGCGCATTGGGTCCCACCGTAAAGGTGACACTGCTGATGCAGAAGCCGCCATCGGTATCGGTCACCCGCATGGCGATCGTGCGGTTCACCGGGGTCGAGAGGGGATTGATGAAGTCGTAGACGATGCTGTTCTGCCCGTTGTACAGCGGGTTGGGATCAAACGTGACCCCGTCGTAGTCATCATCCCAGGCGAAGACCAGCGCGGCGAACGGGTCCTCCACATCGGTGGCGGTGGCTCCGGTCAGTCCCTTGTTGCCCCCGGAGGGGACATTGGTTCCGGCGGGAATGACACTTAAGGGGCAGGTCGGCACGTTGTTGGGAGCGACGGTGAAGTCGAGGGTTACCGGACCACAGGTCGCGGCCTCGGTGTCGGTGACCCGCAGGGCGATCTGCCGGTTTACAGGCCCGGCGGTGGTGTTGTTCAGCGTAGTGGAGGCGATCGCTCCCGTGGCATCGACCGTGAAGGTCATGCCGTCGTAGTCAAAGTCCCACTCGAAGGTCAGAGAGCCCTGGGGATCGTTGTCATCGGTGGTTGCCGTGGCATCGAGCAGCACGTTGGTCCGGTGCGGCACACTCCCACCGTTGGGGGTCCCCACAAGGGAGCAGTTCGGCGGCAGGTTGCCCGGCGCGACCGGCAGGTGCACCACCTGATAAGTCGAGTAGTCGCTGATGGTGAACTGGGTGACACCATCGCGTCGCACGCCACCGTTCACCGGCGGGGCATCCCGCAGTTCATCCCGGACCGCAATGAAGCCCAGGTAATCGCCAGCGGGAGCCAGCAGGGTGTTGCTGACGGCGAAGCTGTAAATCAGCGGGTTCGCGATGGACCCATCGCCGCTGAGCGCCGTTGTCTGGGTCTGCACGCCGTTGATCAGGTCCGGCGCGATCAGCGCGACACTCGCGACCCGGGACGACTGCCGCAGGCTGTCGAGGGGGGCGGTCTCGAAAGGATAGCCCGGCGTCACCGTGCCGAGGCTCTGCTGCCAGTCGTTGACCGCGACTTCGACGGTCGCAAACGACGAAGCGTTATTGCTGATGAGGGTGTTGGCGGTGATGTTCGGTAGCACCCGCCAGGCTTCCTTGCGGTTGTACTCCGGCAGGAAGTACCGGGGGGAGCGGCGGTTCCCCGGCTGCCCCACGGGGATGTTGCCGCGCGCGGAGACACCGTACTTGGCATCGAGGGCCAGCACCACACCCACCTGCTCCGCGCCATCGAAGTCCAGGACCATCGTCCCGGTGGCGGTCTGCCCCATGCCGAAGACGTTGTAGCCCTGGGGATTCTGGAGATTCGTAAATCCGCTGACCGTCGCCGGGTTGAACTGTCCCGCCACCGGCGCTTCGACTTTCATCAGGATGTACGGATAGACCGTCGCTTCCGAGCCGGTGATGTTGTCGATCACCCGCGTGAGATGCGAGGCGTAGCCATCGGCGTTCGTGAGGAACCCGGGCTTTTTGATCTTGAGATTCGAGGTCACGCCGCCGGCGAGGCGGGTCTCGATCTGGGGGATCGTCACGAAGTCCGACGGGCCAGCCAGTCCGGGGATCGCCAGCTGGAGCTGCATGTCGAAGACATGCAGGTCGAGGCGTCCGGACCCAGGCGGCGGGACCGCGAAGGGATGCCGGGTTTCGACTTTGACTTCGACATTGCCATCGCCATTGAGCGAGAGGCCCGTCACCTGCAGACAATCAGCGCAGGGGGAATTGCGGAAGAAGTCGGTGACATCGACCTCGAAATCTTCCCCCAGCTGCCCGGAGCGGACCAGTGGCTCCAGGGAGGCCTGGAGACTGGTAGCGTCCATCCGGAGGCCCCAGAGCCCGAAGAGCCCGACTCCGGAATCGACCGCGGATGGATCAATGCCGACAGGCAGCGGACCGGCATGCTGCGGAAAGACAATGGGCGCTTCTGGCACCGCGGCCGATGCCGATGGCGCAATGGTTTCGTTAGTGGGAGTTGGGGCGGGGGTGGAGTCGCCGGTGGGCGTCATGGGCGATCGTCCACCTCCGGAGCAGCCGATTAGTAGCCCCAGGGCGGCAAACAGGGCCACCGAGCCGAACGGGGTGCGCATGAGCGAGTTCCTCCTGGCGGGGTTGGGACAGATCCCGGACGGCGGCACGGCGGGGAGCCGGGTGGAAGTCGTGACAACTCCAGCCGGCGGGGGGAGTCGAGCCCTCCCCGGATCGTGCAGCGCGGTCTGTGCCTAAGTAGAGAGATTCTACAGCGCCGCAAATGACCCCGGTGCCCCAAAACCCGACTTTTTTCCAACAACCGGCCCTGCCGCCGCCCGACACAGGTCAAGACTTGTTCAGCCTGCCTAATAGTAATGAAGCCGGCGCAGACCCTGCCGGACCCGTCGCACTATGTCCTTCGCCGCACAGCCACCCGATGCGATCACGCCGCTGACCGGCCTCCCGGTCGAGCCGCCGCCTGCCCCGGATGCAGCGATGCGCTCCGGCGCGGCTCGACTGGCGGAACTGACCGCCGAAGCCGCCGCGACACCGAGCCTGGTGGGTCTCACCATCAAGCAGCGCTACACCCTCTGGGAGTGCATCGGAGCAGGACTCCAGGCGCAGGCCTATCTCGCATATGACAACCTCCTGGAGGGGAAGGTTGTTGTCAAAGTCCTCTCGACGGAAATCGAAGGCATTCCCCTCCCCCTCCCCGACAGCTGGGAAGAAGAAGCCAAGAAGGCGATGCGGGTCCGCAATTGCCCTTACATCGCTTCGGTCACCGACCTCGGCCAGGAAACCCTGACCCTCCCCGATGGTTCGGTGCGCGAAGTGGCGTTCATCGTCTGGGAATACGTCCGGGGCACCACCCTCGATGAATATGCCGAGACGGCCACGGACCTCACCCTGGAGTTTTTGCTGGACCTCGCCCAGCAGCTGACCCAGGTCCTGCGAGTCCTCCATGCCAGCGACCTGGTGCATGGCGATCTGCACAGCAAGAACGTGATGCTGGACCGCGATCCGGCGGGACGTCCGGCGATTAAAGTCATCGACTTCGGCCTGTCGCATCAGGGGACCGATGGCAAGGGCCTCTTCCGCGACCTGCGGAGCGTGCACCGCATCCTGCATCACCTGATGGAACAGCGTCGCGCCAGTCTGGGATCCGCGCGACTGAGCGAGCGGGATCAGGAATTCAGTGCCATCGTGGCGCAGTTCGGCATCGAGCCCTCCGGCGACCATGCCGAACATCTGGTCTTTTTGGAATCCGCCCTGCATCAGCTGGCACGACGTCACCTCGCGATGCAGCCGGCGATCAGCACGTTTGAGACGCTGGATGACCTCTTTCCCTGGAGCCAGACAGTCCTGGCCCAAACCTACTCATTTCGGGCGGTTCCGTGTGTCGGACGACAGGAGCTGATCCAGCGGGTGCTCGGGACACTGAGTAATGCGCTGCAGGAGGGACACGGCACGATCCTGCTCCTCCGGGGGGAGAGCGGAGTCGGGAAAAAGCGCCTCGCCTGGGAAGCGCTTCATGAGTTCTGTCTGGCGCATCACGAGGTCTTCCTGCTGACCGCCCGGGGCCACCGGGGGTCCGGGGTCACTCCCTTCAGTGCCGTCCGCCAGATGCTGCGCAGCTTCCTGGGTGAGCACCGTCAGGAGGACTATCCCCGGCTGCTGAGTCTGCTGTTGCCGGACAGTCAGCCGCTGATTGCTCCGCTTATCGATTTTCTGCTGGAGGAGCAACCGGGGGCAGGGGGTGCGACTGGTCTCGGCTCGACGGCCTTCGAACACCTCATTGCGCGGATCCTGGCCAAGATTTCACTGCAGCGACCCCTCATCCTCTGGGTGAGCGATGTGCAGTACCTCGATGACCCGAGTCGTCAGTGCCTCCTGCAGATCGCCCGGGACACCACCCGCTTCCCGCTGATCCTCGTGGGGACCTATGGCGCAGGCGACCTCGATGCCGGCGGCAGCGTGGTGCTGCTGGAGGAATGGCTCACCGCCATGCGGGGGCTCGGCTGCCTGGAGTTGCCGGTCAAAGTGCTGCCCCGACCCCAGGTCGCGCAGTTCATTGCGGCGGCCCTCCCCTGGCCCGGACTCGCTCCGGAGCACGCCCTCGTCGATGCCCTCTGGATGCACTCGGGCGGGAATCCTTACCTGCTGCAGGAATCCCTGTCGTATCTGATGCAGGCGGGGATTCTGGAGTCCACCGAGGACCGGGGCTGGCTGGTGGATACGGTTGCGCTGCAGGACCTGGGGACCTCCAGCATCCAGCTGTTGCTGGAACGACGCCTGCAGCAGCTCGATCCCTTCCAGCGCGAAGTCCTCGACCTCGCTGCCTGCTGGGGCTCCGACTTCCCCGAAAGCGATGTCACGCTGCTCTTCCGGGAGCGCGCTGTCGAAGCCACGGCCGCGCTCTACACCGCCCAGGAGCAGGGACTGCTGGTCGCCCAGCGGCCCGGGACGCTTTCTTTCCAGCCGTACGCCCTTTGGGAGATCATCGTCCAGCAGCTGACACCGGAGCAGCGCCGACGCAACCACCTGCGGGTGGCTGCTCAGCTCCAGGCCCGGGAAGAAAGCCACCTGTCGCATGAGGCAGCCCTCACGATCGCCCGGCACTGGGAGATTGCCGGCGATGCCCAGCGTGCTCTGGAGTACTGCCAGATTGCCGCCGATCGCGCCCTCCTGGTTCGGGCCAATGAAGCGGCCCTCGATGCCTGTCAGATGGCGCTCCATCTCATTGGGCAGAACAGCCTTCCCTCCCTGGAGGGGTCGCGCCTCACCGCGCTGACCCACCTGCAGCAGGCGAAGGCGTACCGCTACCTCGGCGACCAGGCCGCCCAGGAAGAGTACGCCGTCAAAGCCTTCGAAGGGGCGGTCATTGCCCGGGATGCGCAACTGGAGCTGCGGGCACTCAAAGCGATGGGGGAGTACTACCGGAGCATCGCCGACTACGAGAGTTCGACGGACTACTTCCGGCAGGGTCTCGACATCGCGGCCGAACTCAACGACCGGGGACGTCGGGCCCGCTTTCACAAGGAGATGGGGGTCAACTTCTATCTCCTGGGCGACATGGAAGCCGCTGAAGCGGAGTACCAGCAGGCGATCAGTATCAATCTGGAGCTGGGGGATGCCGAGGGTCTCGCCCGGGTCTACAACAATCTCGGCATGATCTGTCGCAATCGGGGGGAATGGACCGCCGCGAAAGACTGGTTTGAGAAGGCCATCGCGCATTTCCAGGAGGCCGGCGAGTCCCGGGGCCTGGTCCTGCCGATGGGGAACATGGCAATCATCTACACCGAAGAGGGTGAATATGAGAAAGCGATGATCCTGCTGAAGGAGCTACTGAAGAACGAGGTGCAGCTGGGCGAAGCGCGCCTGCGGGCCAAGATTCGCGTGACGCTGGGGGATGTCCAGGCGGAAATCGGCGAGGATGCCGAGGCGCTGGAAAACTACGAGCACTCGTTGCAGGTCTATCAGGCGCTGGGCGATCGCCAGGGCGAATGCGAAGTCCTCACCAACATCGCCGCGATGTACTTCGAGCAGGGAAAGCTCGATCTCGCCGAGCAGTACCACCGCCTCGGCCTCGATCTCAAGCGGGAGATCGGCTACGAGTGGGGGGTCCCTCTCGATCACTACGATCTCGCCCGGGTCCACCTCTCCCGCCGGGAAACACAGAAGGCGCTCCAGTCGATTGATCAGGGTCTGGAGATCGCGCAGCGACTCCGTATGCACGAACTGGAGTTCTCACTGCATGTGCTGCAGGTCGCCGCGCTTGAACTGGAAGAAGCGACCCCGGCACGGGATCTGGCGCGGCGCTATGAGCATCTGCTGGAGCTCTATCCCGATGTGAAGCGGGGGATCACCAAGCAGCGGCAACTGATGTTCCTGGTGCAGGTGGGGACCTTCTTCAGAAATCAGCATTCACCGGCAGGGGAGCAGCTGCTGGAGGAAGCCCGGAGCCTGCTGCGACAGCTGGCGCGACGCTTGATACGTCCGGAGCGGAAGGCACGCTTCTGGGAAAAGTACCGTCGGCTCTTCCCGCATCTGGAGCTCTCCGCCCGGGTGTAGTTCGCGGGAATGCAAACAGGCGGCCCGGATGGACCGCCTGAGATACTGCTGTTGATGACCGGGCTGGGTTAGAAGCGTCGGAAGTTGATCGCCCCACCATCGGCACTGGTCTGGTAGAGTGCGCCGAAGTCCTGGGTGCCCGGGAAGGGCACCACATAAGCGCGTGGGAAACCGACCGGACCAATCGCCTCTTCCGGACTGAACGTCGCGCCATTGTCGCAGGATGTCCGTCCTCGTAGCGTATTGGAAGCCCCGCCGCTTGCGGTCCAGTAGAGCATCAGCTCACCGGTGGGGTAGTAGCGGACGCCGGGGTACTGGACATAGGCACTCCCTGAATCCAGGTTGGTCTGGAAGGTCGTAGTTTGTCCGCCAGTCGTGCTGGTGAAGAGGCAGACCCCAATGCTGCTGTTGTTGTTAAAACGCGCGGCATAGGCCAGCGTCATGCCCGTCGCATCGGTGGGATCCGCCATACCTCGGCCATAGGCAAAGACTGTCGAAATCCCGATACCAGTGTTGTGGAAGTAATGATTGACTGGGCTCCAACTCGCGCCGTTGTCATCACTCCGTCGGATCCAGAGGGCCCCATCGGAGCCGGTGCCAAAGCGGACCGAGCAGTGATAGACCTTGTTGTTGGGCGCAAAGAAGAGACTGGCACCAAAGCCGCCATCACACAGACCCGGCAGCATCGGTCCAGCCCCCAGGGCCAGCGCGCCGCTGCTGGTCTGCACAGTTTTAAAATTGCAGGTGCCGGTGCTGTAGCTCAGGATGACATGCGCGGGATTGTTGGGATCAACGGCCCCGGTGAGGGAGTACTTCTGGCCAACAGAATCTACAAAGCGCTCCACCCAGGGATCCTGGCCGTAGTTGCCACTGGTCCAGACTGAGAGCCGGGTATTGCCAAAATCAGGACGTGGCTGCTGTCCCATGGCATACACCGTTCCATCCGGACTGGCGACCACGTACATGTCCCCCCAGGGGTTGACACTCGGTGTATCCGGTGGACTGTAGGACTGATCAATGACCGCACCCGCAGTCCAGGTGGCCCCGCCATCGGCAGAGACATACAGCCGATGGGCATAGTCAGACTCAGATGGCGTCGCGTTGTCGTAGACCAGGGCATAGGCATGGTTGCCGGCTATTGCCATCCGGTAGTCACCGGAGAAGTTGCCGTTGTTCAGGGACTGCTGAGAAAATGCATTCGCGCTGAGCACACTGACTTCTGGTTCCGGCAGAAACGAAGTGATAGTGACTGGCACCACCGCAATGCTCGAGAGTCCACCAGGATCGGTAACCCGGACCGCGGCGGCATACGAACCCACCGGACAATACTGGAAGCTCCCTGTCGATACGCCGGAGGCTGGGGTATCCGGAACAAAGTTCCCTGGATCTCCACCCGGCAAATCGTAGTCAAACTCGAAAGTCAGATTAGCCGGGGTTTCCGCATCGGTGCTGGCGCTGGCATCAAAGAGGACAGGCTTGCCGATCGCCCCAATAGCAGGATTGGGATTCAGGGCAGCGGTGGGAGGCGTATTCGGGACTGAGGTGTCTTCCACTTCAACCATGACCAGCGTCCCAGTATGGAAATCAGTCGGCTGGAAGAACGAAATCTCCCGATTGAGGCCGGAGGTCGGAGTTGGCTGACGCTGGTCCACCGCTTCTACCCATGCCCAGTAGGTCCCCGCACCAGTGCTGAGCTGATTCGTGATGAGCGTGGTCCAGACCGCATCGTCATAGAGACCCGTCCCACTCTGGGGAGTGGCTGGATCGAGGTTCAGCGGTGTCGCAAGGAGGCCCGGTACCCGGACAGTCAGTGATGCCACATCACTGGCAGCCGCGGTCTGATCCGGAGGTGTCTCCGCGAAGGCGAAGCCGTTCGCCACCACTGCACCCCGCTGCCAGTCACGCAGCCGGATTTCCAAAGTGGCGTTAGAAGACGGGTCGCCAGCTTCGAGGTTGTTATTGCTGAGTGTCGCCGTGACCGTCCAGGGCGCCTTGTGATGAAACTCCGGGAGGTAGTAGATCGGCTGCTGGCGCTGACCGATGTTGGAACCACGCCCCTGCGCACCCTGTCCCCAGGCGAGACCAATGGCGAGCCCCACCCGCAGTTCAGTCTGTCCGGGCTGGAGGTCGAACTTGAACTCGACTTCATCCCGCTCGCCCATCGCCATGGTGTTGTGACCCTGGGGGTTGCGGAGGTCGGCAAAGCCGTTCTGATTGCTGCCGGCAAAATTCCCGGGGCCGTCATCGCGAAAGAAGACGCGGTACGGATGCTCGGTCACATTGGGAGTCGGGTAATACGGCTCCAGGACGCTGTCGTAGAGATTGGTGTATCCCTCAGCATTTACCAGGACTTCCCGGGCGGCCGTCCGCCCGCTGCCAAAGCTCACAGGGCTGCCGAAGCCCTCGGTGAGGATGAAACCCATCACATCGAACGCGTGGAGGTCCAGACGACTGGCGAGGGTATAGGGCTGTGTCGGCAGCGCAAAGGGATGCGTCATGGCGATCCGGACGAGCACATTGCCATCCGGTGCAAAACTGATACCCGTGACTTCCAGGCAATCCTTACAAGGGGAGTTCGTGAAGAATCCGGTCCCATCGAGCTGGTAAGCGTCGCCCTTGGCCTCCGCGGTCCGAAGCGGTTCCAGCGACGCCTGCAGATTGCCGTTTTGTGGTGCCGTGATGGTGAGGGTATGCAGCCACCCGGCTTCGTTGTAGACCTCCATCCCGCCCGCGTCGCCGGTCAGGGCGATCATGGAGCCGGGAATGACAGGAGGTGGGGTGGCGGTGCCCGCCGAACCCGCGGGTGACAGCGGAGTACGGCTGCCTCCCTGGCAGGCGGTCGCCAGGAGGGCCAGAGCAAGCGTGGAGAGGAGATACCGGGACATGTGACGGCTCCCTTCAGAGCTGGAGGACTGGCACCAATAGCAACGGCCCCGCACCTTCCCACGTGGGCGTGCAATGGCTGAATCCACTCGCCACCAGTGAAAACTGTTGGCGAAGAGACTTCAGTGGGCGTACTGCTTTGGGCAGAGTCGAGTATAGCGAACCTGACACTGATCTGTTTCAATCAGCCTGAAGCAACACCTGTGGCTTCTCGCAGATAGCTGGACGCCAGTTCCCGGGCCGCCGACTGGTCGATCCGGTCCCCCAGCATTCGCGCCAGTTCCGCGACCCGTGCATCCCCCTCCACCGGCACGATGGTGATGCGGTCCCCCGCCAGATCTCGTCGCACCGCCAGATGCTGGGCGGCACAGGCCGCCACCTGCGGCAAGTGACTCACGATCAGCACCTGCTGCCACTGGCTGAGCTCCCGGAACTTCGCTCCCACCTGGAATGCCGTATCCCCACCAATACCCAAATCCCCTTCGTCCACCACCATCAACGACTGCAACGGCGGGAAGGCCTGCAGCGCCTTGAACGCCAGCGCCAGGCGTGTCACTTCCCCACCTGAAGCTATCTGCTGGAAGGGCTGCAGCGCTTCCCGGGGAGCAGTCGCCAGCAACAGGTCCACATGGTCGCTTCCCGAGGCTCCTAGAGCCGACGGGTCCGCTTCGATCCGGAACTCCACCCGGGCATGCGCCAGATTCAGGTCCTTCAGATGCCCCAACAGCCGTGCCTCAACCAGGGGGGCGAGGGCGATCCGACGGGCATGCAGGAGCGCAGCTGCCTGCCGCGCAGTGCTTTCTGCCTGAGCGACCTCTTGCTGCAGCAGCGCCATCTGCTCTTCGCCCCCTTCGATGAGTTCCAAATCAGTGGCGACCTGATCCCGCAGCGCCAGAAGCCCCGCGAAATCGAGGCGGTACTTCCGCTTGAGTTGCTCCAGTTGCGCCAGACGGCGGTCGACACGATGCAGCCGTTCGGGATCCCCCTCCAGCTGCTCGCTGTAATGGAGCAGCTGACGTCCCCACTCCTGGAGCTGCTCCAGCATCCCGGCCAGTTGTTCGCGACAGACGGCCCAGTCCGCGTCGAGGTCCGCGAGGAGTTCCACCCGCTCCAGGACCGCCGCCAGCTGGTCATAGACTGCCGGCGACTCCGGGGCGCTTTCCTGCAGGAGCGTGGCCGCTTCCCCCGCGGCCTGTCGCAACTCGGCGATGCTGGCCAGTCGCTGCTGCTCCTGGTTGAGACGCGCTTCCTCATCGGGCATCAGCTGCGCGATGGTCAGTTCCTGATGCTGGAACTCCAGAAAGCTGTGTCGCTCCAGGGCGGCCGCCCGTTGCTGTTCGGCTGCCGCAAGTGCGGATCGTGCTTTTTTGAGGGTGCGGAAGGCCTGCTCCATCGCGAGACATGCTGCACGGTGTTCGGGATCGCCGAGCGAATCGAGGAGCGTCGCCGGATCGATCCGTGTGAGGTAGCGGACCTGGTTTTGCCCGAGCAGGTCCATGAGCGCTTCGCTGATCTGCTGCAGGACCCCCAGCGAAATGCGACGGCCATTGAGGAAAACCCGGGAACGTCCGCCACGGACCACCGAGCGCTCGAGGAGGAACTCCCCCTCTTCTTCGGGCTCCCAGATGCCAGCGGCGATCAGGCTCTGGACCTCCGGACGGGCCGGGTCGAGCAGGAAGGTCCCCAGCACTTTCACTTCCCCGGTGGCCTGCGCGAAGACATCCTCGCCCACCTTTTCACCGAGCAAAAAGCCGAGGGCACCAAGGAGCATGGACTTGCCTACCCCGGTCTCGCCGGTGATGGCGGTCATGCCCGGTCCGAAGGTCAGCCGGGTGTCGTGGAGGAGCTTGAAGTCGGCGATCTCGAGTTCGCAGAGCATCCTGACGGGGGAGTGTACGCCGGTTGCAGGCATAATCGCCGTCGTGGCCACTCCCACTCTGACCGATCGCGGCACCGGCCAGCACCTGGTGCTCGTGGTGAAGCGGATCCTGGCACCGGGGATTCACACCGCCCCTGGCTTTGGGGTCGCGTGGTTCGCGCCTGCCGGCACGACACGTCAGACCCTGGGCGCGACGACTCTCCGCGCCTGGCGCTTCTTTGTCACGCCCTGCAAAGCCTTCCCCCTGCTCCGCGACAGCTTCACCACTCCCGCCCTCCGCTGTGATGGACGGGGGCTCACCGTCACGGCTCCTGACAGTCATCCGCCAGATATGTGGGAACAGCGACTGGGCGATGTCGCCGCGCCGGTCCCGATTCCCTGGCCCCTGGGGAGCGTCGGTAATCCGGGGCCTGACTATGTGCCGCCGAAGAAGGGTGGCAAACGCCCCACTGCCGGTGATGCCCAGTGATCCGGGGAGCGCGGCGCGGCGCGGTTGAGATCCACTATGACGACTCCCTCGCGGCGTTTCACTGCCCGCACTGCGGCATGGAATTCGCCCCCGATGATGTCCTGTGCATCAGCTGCGGCTATGAGTTCGCCGATGAGCAGCACCCCTACGCTGTGTCGTTGCGTCGCCCGACCCCAGTCCTCGATGCCGCCGGGTTCCTGACCGACGACAGCGCGGCAGCGCTGACCACCGCGCTCCAGGCGCTGAGCCAGCAGTGCGGCATGGAAGTCCTCCTTGCGATCTTCCCGCCCGAGCTGCAGCGCCCGCCATCGGAGATCGCGTGGTACTACGGCAACACCTGGGAAGTGGGGGGCATCACCAGCGACATCGGTCCCATCCGTCTCCCTCCTGCTGAGCCCGCAAAACTGATGCTTGCGGCTCTCGGCGAGATTCTGCTCCTCCCCTGGACCCTGCTGAAGTCGGTGGTGCAACTGGCGTTGCACGCCCTGAAGCCCCCTCCCTCACCCACCGAGCGGGGGCTTCTCATCGCGGTCTTCCCCCACTGGAAGACCATCACGCTGGAGCCGACGATTGCCGCGGACAGCACCTGGAAGCTGGGAGATCCGGAGCTCGCCGCCCTGCTGGAAGCGACAGTTGCGGACCTCACTCCGGAGTCGCTGCAACATCTCGTGGCATCACTGGGAACCTATTGCGATCCGCCGGCGTAAGGGGAGGTCCCGCAGCGGGGCCGATGATGGACATTAATCCTGATGAAGCCCGGCCTCCTGATCCTGGTCCTGCTGCTCAGCATCGGCGCCCTCCTCCCCGGATGCGCCGGGTCGCCGCGCCAACCCCGGGCTCCGCAGGTGGTGGATGGCACGGAAGCGGGCATCGACCTGGTGGAGGCGACCCGGTCGCTCAAGGCGCAGCTCGAAGTCGCGCCGGAAGACCCCCAGACGCTTCTGGCACTGGGCAATGTGTTTGCGCGTCGCGGACTCTACAGCGAGGCGATTGCGACTTTTCGGACCCTGACCCGGGTCGATGATCAGCACGCGGTCGGCTGGCACAATCTCGCCCTGTGTTATGAGCGTCAGGGGCTGATCCGCGAAGCCCGGGCTGCCGCGGAAACGGCCGCGACCCTCGCCCCCGGGAATCAGATGTTTGTGCAGGAAGTCCAGCGTGTGACAGCCCTCCAGCGAGACGGGGAGTCGGGGCAGCGCGCCTTTACCGAAAAGGTGTCGCAGGCGTATCACGCCCTGAATCGCTTCGATGCCGATGGCCTGAAGTACGCCGCGTCCTTGGTGGAAGACCTCATGCGGGTCTGGCCAGAGCAGAGCGAAACCTGGAATGCGGCGGGGCTGGTGGCGGTCCGACAAGGGGATGTCGTGGCGGGCGCGACCCGCTTCGATACGGCCATCGAGCGGAATCCCAAGGCCTTGCAGGCGCGATACAACCGCGCACTCCTCGCGTGGCAGGCGGGGGAGCCGGCGCTGGCACGACGTCATTTGTCAGCGCTTCGGAACCTCTTGCCTGCGGATGATGACCGTGGACGCCTCTATGTTGATCAGCTCCTGGGGGACCTCGACGCCGGGAAATCCCCCACCGATGCCCGCTTTGCCGCCCGGGAGTTCCCGGTCCGGTAAGCCGGACTCGCTTGCGCAGGTCCGCCCGGGTGCCCTACGCTCCCTGTCATGCTGCGGCAACTCCCAACACCAGTCCGGTTTGCGGTCGCGTTGCTGCTGGGCGCGTTATGTGCGGTGGGGTTCACGCTGATTGTGTATGGCGGGGTCATGGTGTTCCAGCAACTGCCGCAATCGGGTCGGTAAGTAGCTTCTAAAACATCCCCTGGCGACTGTGTGGAGAGCCCCCGGCGGCGGCGGAAAGCCCCCGGTCGCTTCGCGACCACCCCCGCAAGCGGGGGGGGACCCACATAATCGTTACGGCAGCGAATGCGCCTGCGCCGGAGACCAGGTCTTTAGACCTGGACGTGGTATGTGGTCCGGACGGATCTAAGCGCTAGCGTGTCGGGGACTGGACCAAAGATCGCCCATACCTTGGACTGAAGCGCTCGTGCCGTAGTAGTGCACCCCCTCCCCAGCCCTTCCCCGGACCAAGGTCCAGGGGAGGGAGCCAGAGGGGATCGCCCGACGCAAAGTGCCGCTAACTGCTCCCCCCCACCCGACCTTGGTCGGGAGGGGGGCTGGGGGGGGAGGGACATGGACCAGTGACCCATGCGCCGGAGCCCAGGCCCTAACCGGAGACCAGGTCTTTAGACCTGGGACGTGATGTGTGGTCTGCACGGATCCATGCGCCGTTGTGTTGCGGACTGGACCAAAGATCACCCAGACTTTGGGCTGCGGCGCGTGCGCCGCTTGGGATTCTTAGGGTGTCTTCGCCAGGCGGCGCCAGGCCGCAGTCCATAGCAGAGAAGAATCGCAATGCACTGAACCCGGAGGGGCGACCCCTGGTCGCCCGGTGGTCCGACGCCCGCGTCGGTGGGGGCCGCGACGCCACGTCGCGGTGAAAAAACGGGGGAACAAAGGCGGCGCAGCAAGCCTCGTCGCTACGGGAAGTCCTCGGTCGCTGCGAGTGGCCCCCGGCGGCGGCGCCGCCGGGGGCCACTCGCAGCGCGATCAGGTGCTTCCCGCCACATGCGCCCAGCCCCGACTACAATCGACTCCTGCTATGAACCGACGCCCGACACTGCGCCGCCGCGATGAGTTCCAGCGGGCCTATCGCAAGGGGACCCGGGCCTTTCAGGATTTCCTGCAACTTCGCTACCTCGTCCGGGGCGATGATGGCCCCCTGCGTCTCGGCATCGTCATCCGCAGCGCGGTGATCCGACGGGCGGTCCGACGCAACCGGGTGCGCCGTATGCTGCGGGAATCGATCCGCCAGCTGCTGCCCCAGGTTCCCTCCGGGATCGACCTGGTGCTGATCACCCAGGGGGAGCCTGCCTGCGACCATCAGCGTTACATCGATGCCGTCGTCCAGCGGGGATTACGGAAGTGCGGCGTGATGGGTCTGGAGCCACCGCCCTGGCCCACTGAACTCCCCGCCAACCGTTTCGCGGTCCGGGAAGGGGCGGGGGCATGAAGCGGTTGCTGGTCGGGGCGATCCATCTGTATCGTCGGTTTCTGGGGATCCATCTGCCGCCGGTCTGTCGCTTCCAGCCGACCTGTTCGCACTACGCGGAGGAGGCGCTGGAGCGGCATGGAGTCCTGAAAGGGAGTATGCTCGCCGGTTGGCGCCTGTTGCGCTGCAATCCGTGGGGCGAATCGGGGTGGGACCCGGTCCCTGCGGGGCATTGGGGGGCGGCCTGGCGGCGTCGACTCATCGGCGCGCCCCTCCCACCACCCACTGAAGGGGACCCGTCCTAAACCGGCATGATCGACGCCATCGCTCAGCTCCTGACGAGCATTCTGCTCTTCCTCCACGCCACCATCGTCCCCGACTGGGGCTGGGCCATCCTGGTCCTGACCCTCCTCGTGCGCGCGGCCATCTGGCCCCTCACCCGCGCCCAGGTGGAGAGCATGAAGAAGATGCAGGCCCTGGCACCTCAGATGAAGGAACTGGAGGTGAAGTACAAGGACGACCCTGAGAAAAAGGCGCAGGAAACCCTCCGGATCTACACCGCCAACAAGATCAATCCCCTGTCGGGCTGCCTGCCGGTGCTGATCCAGATGCCGGTCCTCATCGGGATGTTTGTCGCCCTGCGCGACCCCCGCTTCACCAAGCAGCTGCCTGGCTTCGACAATGCTTCTTTCTTCGGAATGCGCCTGATCGTGAAGCCCCTCGAGATGAGCCCCTTCCCGGAGATCGAGCGGATTCCGGGGATGTTCGACCTCGCCCAACTCATCGCGCATCCCTTCATGTACGACCGCTTTCTGTATCTGCCGGCCATGGGCCTGTTCGTTTTGTACATCGTGTCCTCCTGGTTCTACTCCAAGCAGATGCAGGCGCAGTCTGCGGCCACCATGGACGCCAATCAGAAAATGATGAGCAACATGATGATGTTCATGCTGCTCTACTTCGGGCTCATCTTCCCGGTGGGCTTGCTCCTCTACTTCGTGGTCTCAAACTTCATTCAGATGATCCAGCAGCAACTGACCCCCTCGGCGGTACCCGCCGCTGCGGTAGCCGAGGCGAGCGTCCAGGATGCCTCCGGAGCAAAGGTCGCTGCCGAAGTGCTGGACCCCTCCGACCCGAAGGCTTCCGCCCGACTTCGGGGCAAGCGGCGGAAGGCCGCGCCGGAATCCACTGAAGCGGACCCCGACTCCTGATCGTCGCTGTCAGGCGGACAGTTCCAGATCGACCCCCATGACCTCGCGGATCGCGGCCACACAGAGGGTATCCACGGCCATGAACATGGCGCTGGTGTCGCCGTCCTCCGCCTCCGGCGGTTCCGGCTCATTGAGGGGGCCAGGGAGGGTCGTAAAGGTGAGATTGGGATGCTGCGCTGCCAGCAGCAGCTTGATGGCGGCATCGGTCCGGACTTCGAGGGCTTCCCTGGAGTCCGCCCCCAGCTCCAGGGTCGTGGAGCCCTCCACCCAGATACCGTCATCGCGACGCAGGGTGATCCACCACCAGTTGGTGAGGGGCCCGGCGGGATCCCATTGCTCGTAGTCGCGGGTTTCAATGGTCCCGATCGGGACATGGTCCCAGAGGATGCGGAGATTGGGGAGGTTGTCGAATGCGCCGGAAGTCGGGCCGGTGAGGGTGTCGGTCATGGGAGGGAGGATACGCGGTCTGCCAGTGTCGCGTGTGGTGCTGATGGAGCCCGAGCGGCGCAAGCGGCGCAGTCCATCAGCACTCCAACGCCGGGATGTGGCGTCCCGGCACCCACCGTCGGGGAACCGGGCGACCCTTGGTCGCCCCTCCAAGATTCATCATGTGCTGTCCCGGAGTCCAGGTCTTTAGACCTGGAGCGTGAGGTCTTGCCAGAGCGGCGCGAGCGCCGCGGTCCATCGGAGGCACCACAACAAACCTTTTTCAAACCCCCTGGTGGGTCGACCTCCAGGTCGATGGGCTCGGGGACTTTTAGTCCCCGAGGCTATGACGCGGTCCTGGGATCCATTGTGGGGGGTCGAGGGATAGAAGAAGAAAGTTGGTAGGCCGTACAGGATTCGAACCTGTGACCCGCTGATTAAGAGTCAGCTGCTCTACCAGCTGAGCTAACGGCCCGCTGGCATTGTGGGGGAAAGCCGCCTCTCCCGCAAGGGGTACCGGCCAATGCCCTAGTCGCTGCTCGACTCCGTCGCGGGCTTGGGGGGCGGAGCGGGGGTGTCCGACGGCTCCGACGCTGGCGTGGTGTCGGCCTTGGTCGACGTCGCACTGCTGCTTTCCTTCGCGGGACTGGTGCGACTGTCATTGACATAGAAGCCCGCGCCTTTGAAGACAATCCCCACGTTGGAAATGATCTTCTTCGCCTTCCCGCCACACTCCGGACACTTGGCGCTTGGACGTTCAGGCACCTTGGTGAGGAACTCCTCGAAGAGATGCCGGCACTGAGTGCACTGAAACTCGTAGATGGGCATGTCCACGGAACTCCTTTGCGGTGATAGCGAAACCCACCCGCAGTGGGTGGGTCAGATGGCGCGAGTATACGCGCCGGATGTCGACCCCAGGCTGGCCGACCGCTACGGCTCGCGTCGCGCTGGCGGTGCAGCAGTCCGCAGGGGTACCAGCTGGGTGGGCTCCGTGAGCCCATACTCCTCCAGCGTGATCTGGAAGCGTTCCGCCAGGGCTTCGAGGATCCGCTGAAACTCCGTGCGGTCGGACACGATCTGGGCCTTGAGATGGAGAATGACCTCCACCCCGGCGAGATTGATGCCCATGTCGCGGGTGTAGGTGAGGATTTCCTGCAGCCGCTCGACATCGGCCTCCGAGTAAAGACGGGTCCGCTTCGGGGTCCGTCCGGGGGTCAGCAGCCCCTGTCGCTCATAGAGCCGGAGGGTCTGCGGATGGACTTCCAGCATCTCCGCGACCACCGAGATGGAGTAGCGCGGCCGGTCGCGCTCGCTAACGGCATCCTGGCTGCTGCTGGCGGTTCTGCGCGGCATTGCTCCTCCTCTCGGGCCTGAAAGTTGAGTCTAGCACACTCAGATTTTCGTCCGCGTGCAGCGAGTCCTACAGTCAGAGCGCGACATGGCAGGCTTACGATGCAGCCGGCGCCGCGTCCTCTTCAGCCGAGGGTGCTGCGGCGAGGACCACCCGCGCCGGACGCAGCACCCGATCGCGGAAGCGATAGCCCCGGGTCGCCACCGACAGGATCGTGTTGGGGGCGACATCGGCAGCGACTTCGGTCCCGATGACTTCCATGCAGGAGGGGTCGAAACCCGCCCCGGTGTTGATGGCTTCGATGCCATGCTGCTCCAGGACCCGATGCAGTTCCTGGACCGTGTACTTCACCCCTTCGATGACCGCCTGCGCCTGGGGGTCCAGCGCTGGCAGATCGAAGGTGAGGGACATCTCGAAGTAATCCAGGACCCGCAGCAGGTCCCCCGCCAGTTCCTGCCCACCATACTTGCGGATCTCCGCCTTTTCCTTGTCGACCCGGGCGCGGTAGGTCTGGAATGAGGCCCGCTCCAGCTTCAGGTCATGCAGCGCCGCGTGGAGCTGGGCCGCCGGGTCATCGGTCGGGGCGAGGTCCGGATCCGCCGCCGGAACATCTTCCAGCGGCAGGATCACGGCGTCGGCTTCATCCTCCACCGCCGGGGGGAGGATGGGCTCATCGGTATGTGACGCCTCTTCCGAGGCATCCCGGAAAGAGCGACCGTCCAAAAACGGCGCGTGGGAGTCAGTCATGGCACCTCCAGAGGCTCGCAGCGGGCCAGTTATCGCTCGGGGTCGGCATCGATGACGGTCCCTTCGTGGACCCCATCCGACGCTGCACCGTTTTGGCTGTAGTCGCTCGCACCATTCATGGAGGGCTCCTGCGCGGCCCCCTGGGAGTAAAGCTCGGTCGCCAGGGCGTAACTGGCCTGATTCAGATCCTCGGTCGCCTGGTCGATCTCTTCGCGCGACTTGCTCTCCGCCTCGGCGAAGATCCCGCGAGCTTTCACAAGCGCATCTTCGAGGGTCTGACGCGCTCCAGCGCTGACTTTCTCGCTGTTCTCGCGGAGGGTCTTGTCGATCTGGAAGATGGTGTTGTCGAGGCGATTCACCGCATCGACCTTCTCCCGGGCGAGCTTGTCGGCTTCCGCGAACTGCTCCGCCTCCCGCTGCATCCGGTCGATCTCTTCGGGGGTCAGGTTGCTCGTGCCCGTGATGGTGATGTCCTGCTTGCGCCCGGTCCCCTTGTCGATGGCGGTCACCACCAGGATGCCGTTGGCATCGATGGCGAATTTGACCTCGATCTGCGGGATTCCCCGGGGGGCTGGCGGAATGCCGGTCAGCTGAAACTTCCCGAGGGTCCGGTTGTCCCGGGCAAACTGCCGCTCGCCCTGCAGGACATGGACCTCCACGGTCGGCTGGCCATCGGCGGCGGTGGTGAAGGTTTCCGCCTTTTCGATGGGGTAGTAGCTGTTGCGGTCGATGAGACGGGTCATCACCCCGCCGAGAGTCTCCAGTCCCAGGGACATCGGGGTCTTTTCGATCAGGACGATGTCGCTCTTCATTTCGCGGGTCATCACACCCGCCTGGATCGCAGCGCCGATGGCCACCGCTTCATCCGGATTCACCGAGTGATTCGGCTCCAGACCAGTGAGCTTCTTCACCAGCGCCTGGACCGCCGGAATCCGGGAGGACCCCCCGACCAGGATGACCTCATCGATCTTGATGCTGCCGGTCTTCAGGCGGCCTTCGGCGAGCTCCAGCGCGGTCTTCACCGGCCGCTCAATGCGGGTAAAGAGGTCATCGCAGAGCTGCTCGAACTTGGCCCGGCTCAGTTCCGTGTTGAAGTGCTTGGGACCGTTCTGATCCGCGCTGAGGAACGGCAGGTTGATGCTGGTCTTCTGGGAGCTGGAGAGCTCGATTTTGGCGCGCTCCGCCGCTTCTTTGATCCGCTGCATCGCCATCTTGTCGCTGGAGAGGTCAATGCCAGTCTGGCTCTTAAACTCTGCGACCATCCAGTGCATGATCTTGTGGTCGAAGTCATCGCCCCCCAGGTGGTTGTCGCCACCGAGGCCCAGGACATCGAAGACGCCCCCCTCGCCGATCTCGATGATGGACACATCGAAGGTGCCCCCGCCGAGATCGAAGACCATCACGATTTCGTCTTTCTTGCGATCCAGCCCATAGGCGAGGGCGGCGGCGGTCGGCTCATTGATGATGCGCAGGACTTCCAGCCCCGCGATCTGACCCGCCTCCATGGTCGCCTTGCGCTGGCCATCCTCAAAATACGCCGGCACCGTAATGATCGCCTTGGTGACCGCTTCGCCCAGATAGGCTTCCGCGGCGGCCTTCAGTTTGCTCAGGATGAACGCGGAGATTTCCTGGGGGGTGTAGTCCTTGTCATTGATGCGGACTTTGCGGGCGGACCCCATGTCGCGCTTGATAGAAGCGACCGTGCGATCCGGATTCTGGATCGCCTGGTTCTTGGCCGCCTTGCCAACCAGCCGCTCGCCATCATCAGTGAAGGCCACGACAGACGGCGTGGTGCGATCCCCTTCCTGATTCACGATGACTGTCGGTTCGCCGCCCTCGATGAGCGCCACAACCGAGTTAGTAGTACCGAGATCGATGCCGACGACCTTGCTCATGGGGTCGCACCTCCTTTGCTGATGACGCTCCATGTATAAAACATGAGTCCACTCCTGTCAAGAAGGGACAAGAAAATTGTCGAGGCATGAAAGGGCGGAGCGGCGGAGGCTCCCGGTCGCTTCGGAAAGCCCCCGGGCCCTGTGGAAAGCCCCCGGTCGCTGCGCGACCACCCCCGCAAGCGGGGGGGGACCGAAATCGCTGCGATGACCGTGGTGCTGGACTGCGGGATACGCGCCGCGTCGCCTGGACCGCAATCACGCCCACGTCGGGGACCAGGTCGTTAGACCTGGGAGGTGATGAGGTGTCTGTACTGCTTCACGCGATGCCATGTGGGGGACTAAAGTCCCCCGACCCCTCGACCAGGAAATCGACACACCGGTCGACCTAGAGGTCGATCCACCAGTAATTGCGATGCGTATCAACCCCCGGAGGGGCGACCCCCGGTCGCCCGGCACCCCGACGCCCCCGTCGGTGGGCCGCCGGGACGCCTCGTCACGGCCAAGAATGAATGCGATACCCGGACCAGGCGCTTACTCCAACTGGAGCATCAATCCGCTACTCAGGGGTCATTGTCAGTGACCACTTCACCAATGATCGCCACTCAGGAGCTTTCCCTTCAAACCGAGGATCCTTCACACCCCGGCTCAGGACCTGGAAGCCGAACGTCCCGGCGCCGTGGTCCTCATAGATCCAATAGGTAGTCGCAGCTGAACTGCCGATTGCTGGAGTCGCCACAATAGCCCAGGCATCTGTGGTGGGGTCCAGCAGCACTTCGGCAACCATGCCCGTGGACTCATCATCTGTACTGGCAAAGAAGCCTGGCGCAGGCGTAACACGAAGCAGGTCTTCCACCGCCTGCCAACTGGACGGCCAGGTCCCGGTGCCGTTCCGGTACATCAAAAGCATTTCCTTCACCACCTGGCGCAGGCACCACAGGCGGCGCTCATTGAATCCACTGGAAAGTAGCAACACCTCCTGCCCGCTGAGGCCTGCACGACCCTTTTGACGGCGCTCCAGGTCCAGCGATGCCAGTTCAGCAGCAGTCCGATTCATCTGTCGATACGTTTGCTGGAGCTGGACCGTCCGGTCCAGGATGCGTGTCTGGCGATCCAGACCCCCAGTCATCCCGTCCGGATTGTCGCTGCTTGTCAACCACCCCAGTCGATGCAGCACCAATTGGGGGTCTTGCAAGACGAGCCGCAATTCATCACTGTCGAGGGGTGACGTGGCATCACCGAAGGTGAGACGCGCTGGGACGCCTGTTGAGAACACAGGCAGGAAGGGGAGTAGTCGGGATGCCAGCAGAGCGTCGGCAGTGGCAGGCAAAGCGCCCTTGTTCAGCTGCCAGGACAACAGTGCGGCCTCAAAGCTGGTGTCGAGGAGCACACGATAGCCAAGGGCCTGACCTTGCGGATCGTTTGTGGCAACCGGCGCGAAGAAGGGCTCGGTAGCCGCGGCGCTGCCCACTGGACTCGCCTCGGCAGCTTCGGTCGGATCAGCTTGCGTGTCGGCCACTCCCTGCCGCAGTGACGCGAACGCAGTGATGAATACCAACGTGGAGAAAAAAACGACTTGTAGCAATCTGGTCATGGTTGACTCCAGAAGGTCAGGGATGTCTTTGTAGTGCCTCCCCTCACGCCAGCAGTTGACTGACTACCTCAGTTTACACACACACAAGGAAACATTTGTCAAGCAAAAGCTCTGCTACCGCGACACCCGGGCCAGCAGGAGCATCTGACGCAATCCCAGAGCGCACCAGGCGAACCAGCGCAAGGGATGCCACGGCGATGGCGCGAGGTGCCGGCACACATAGGTGAACGCCGCCCGGTGAAACTGACGAATCGCAAAAGGCTTCGCTTTACTCGCAGACCCATCCCCCTGATGCCGGATCGCCCCCGCCGCGAGATAGCAAGTCCCCAGGTGCAGCTGGTCGTGATACCGCTTGCACAAATCGGCATCCTCCCAATAGAGGAAGAACGCGGGATCGAAGCCTCCCAGGCGGAGGAAGTCCGCGCGACGCACCACCAGGGCAGTCCCGGCTACCCAGTCCACGGGCTGGCTGGCACCGTCGGCGACCTGATCCGCCAGGAGAAAACGGCGCGACAACGGATTGTTGGGCCACAAGCGTCGCAACAACGACTTGCGTCCTGCCACCCCGCTCCAGGGATCCGGGAAGCTCCGGGCAGTCGGCTCCAGCATCCCATTCGGACGATACACACGCAGACCCACGACCCCGATGGCTGGAGACGTGGCAAGCAGCTCGCAGGCGGCATCCAGGGCGTTATCCAGCACGAGGCAATCCGGATTCAGGAAGCAGAGGTATGTCGCATCTGTCGCCTCCGCTCCCCGATTACAGGCAGCACCGAATCCCAGATTAGCCTCCAATTGGTGGACCCGCACGTCGTCTTTGCTGTCAAGCGCTGCCGCCAGAGATGCACCGGAACCATCGGGGCTGGCGTTGTCGAGGACGTGGATCTCGCAGGGCATCGCCGCAGACTGCTGTGTCAGTGAGTCGATCAGCGCCAGGACATCATCGCCCGACTGATAGGCGACGACGATGATGGCGAGGGTCGGGGCGGGGGTGCTCACAGCAGCGGGTAGCGTACCCCCTTTCGCCTGTGCGCCTGCAGAATGTCGCTGGACCGGGCAACGGGAGTCAGCGCTGACGATCTAGGACAAAACGCTCAGCGCTGCGGCACTCGCTTCCATTGAGGGCCAGACGTGCCCCACATCATTCGGATGCGCCCTTTGCCAGACCTGCCAGCGGGTGCCATCGGTGACTCCCCAGCACGCCGCCCGGAACGCCCGGGCGTAGGCGAGCACCTGCGCGACATCGGCAGGTCCTGGCGGATGCGCTTTGCATTCCACGATGCCCCAGGCGGTCCCCCCCGCTGCTTCATCAGTCAGGCCGATGACGAGATCCGCACGACCTGCCGCCTGTCCCAGTACGGGATGGCCGACCTCACAGCGCAGCAGATGCCACGGATACCCAAGGCGGAGCAACTCGCCGATGACCTGCTGCCGGACCGCTTCTTCGGGGGTGTCGGGTACGGCATAACCGCGCAGACGACACAGGCGGGTACGGGCGGTGGAGATTGGCATGGCACCCGCAAGCTTAGCGGGTCCTGGATTGTGTGGAGGCGACAGGAGAGAGCGTCCGGAATCCGGCCACTACCATGGGTTATGAGGCAACCGATTGGGGGGTTGGGCAGTCTTAACGTGCGAGGCACCGACCGAAAGGGGGCACGAAGATGACCCACTTCCAGATGAGCTTTCAGGACGCGCTGCAGCGGCACTTCACGCTGGTGTCGCCGGAGTCACTCCGGGAGGTGCTGCTCAACATTCTTGAATATCAGCCGCAGTACCTGACACCGATTCCCAGCGGCGCACGGGAGCGCTTCAAGATGCTCCTGACCCAGACCGGGCGGCGCATCTTCGCGCAAGCCTTCGCGGGGCGCTACCAGGGCCTCGCCCGGGAGGAGTTGGAGGCGAACTACGAAGCCGCCATTGGTCGGCTCCGTCGTGAACTGCATTCGACGATCACCGATTGGGACCGCCTGCAGCAGCGTCAGGGACAGCCCAGCCAGCTGGTCCGGACCTACCCGCAGCAGCAGTTGCTCCGGGCACTGCAGAAGCCGCTACGGGATATCCATGCGATGGGACTGAAGGAGGGGTATCTGGCCCGGATGCAGCGGCTGGGGGGCGAGGTGGCGATGGGCGTGTCGCCGGCATCGGCGGAAGCGCTGCTCCAGAGTGAGGTCCCGGCAGAACTGGAGCGCCTCCTGATGGAGGCTGCCACGCGCTGAGGAGAGCGAGCGGGAAAGCGAACGCACCCGGGGAGACCCGGGTGCGTTGGTTTGTGTGTGGGTTCACTGGTGCAGGAGCCGGACCCCGGAGGGTGGCGGCGCCTCGCTGCCAGTGCAGCCAGAGCTACCAGGAGCCCTTCTTGGGGACCTCGACTGTCAGGCGATGACGGCCCTTGGCGCGTCGCGCCTTGATGACCCGCTGTCCGGCCTTGGTCTGCATCCGCTGGCGGAAGCCATGCACGCGGAGGCGTCGGCGATTCTTCGGCTGATAGGTGCGCTTCATGCGTCGTTCCCCTTAGCAGGCCCCGTCGATGCGGTGGCAGGACTGACCACTATGGCCCCGGTGCCGGGGCGCGGACTGGATACTCTACCTGAAAAGCCGTGTCGATGCCAGTAGCAACCGGTTTGTCAATTTCGGACTGCCTTATGACAACCCGAACTCCTCCAGCAGCCGCACAAAATGCGCGACTCCGACCTCCCGCGCCGGGTGCAGGACCCCCCGGTCGTAGCTGCCACTGGCGAGCCCCCGCTGCACCGCCTCGCAAATCGCGAGGTCTTCCAGCTGGACTTCGTGGGAATAGTGGATCAACTGCGCGGCCTCGGCAGGGTCCTGCTCCGGATGGAGAAAGAAGTCACAGATCACTTCGCACTGGTCGATTCCCCGAGGGAGCACCAGATTCATCGACACCAGCCCGAAGGAGCAGTTCAGGATGAAGTTGGGGAACGCCCAGTACCACTTCGCCCCGCCGGCTTCCGCATCAGTCCCCAGGGGCAACGGATCATGGCCGGTGAGGTCTGGCGGCGAAAACTGCAGCGAATGCCAGCGTCGGGTAGTGATGGTGTAGCGCTCGTCGTCAACCATCCGGAAAAGGCTGGGATGGACCATCTGCAGGTGATACGGCTCGAGGAAATTCTCGATGTAGACCTTCCAGTTGCACTGCATCAGATAGGACATCCGCCGCTCAAAGCGCATATCAGCAATCCTGAAAGGCGCGACCTCCGCCGCCATCTCGCCCAGCCATGCAGTCAGCGATGGCCCGCCGCTATTCCGCAATCGCACAAAAAGCCACTGCTCCCAGGCCCCGACCTCGCCTTGAGGAAGCTGACACTGTGCTGTCGGGAGCGTCGCAAGGTCGAAATCCGGTGCATGGACCAGCTGGCCCGTCAGGTCGTAACTCCAGCCGTGGTAGGCACAGACCAGCCGGGTCGAGCTGCCCGGCTCCCGGCAGACCGGACCCGCCCGATGACGGCAGACATTGCTCAGGGCGTGGTACTGGTCCGGCCCCTCCCGGGTCAGGACCAGGGGAACACCGGCGACCTCTACCGGAAACGCGCCCCGCTCGGGAGGGAGCTCAGTGCGACGCGCCGCCAGTTGCCAGGTGGTGGGAAACAGTTGCTCGCGTTCCCACACCGCCACTGCAGGATCCGTACACCAGCGACTGGGGGCGGTGGGGAGGACCATGGGAGCTAGTGCACGAAGGACTCCGCCGCCTGGCCATCGGCCAGCAGCTCCAGGGCGGGGCAGTCCGCCAGCTCGATCTGCCGTCCATCGATGACAATCAATCCCCGGTGCTGGAGGGCCGCGAAGGTCCGGGAGAGAGTTTCGCGCGAGAGGCCCAGCATCGTGGCGAGGGTGGTCTTGCTAATGGGGAGCCGGACCATGGGATGCTCGTTCGGGCCACTCTCCTTCACCGGCAGCGTCAGGAGATAACCCCCCACGCGCTGCTCGGCATGATGCAGGGAGAGATCCTCGATGCGGTCGGCCAGGACATTGCACTGTGTCGCCAGATTGGCGAGAAGCTGGAGCGCCAGGTCGTGGTGCTGACGCACCACCTCTTTGAACGCCGCCTTGGGGAAGTAGAGAAACTCGCCACCCTCCAGCACCGAGGCATGGCAGGGAAAAGAACTGTCCGACAGGACAGACATTGTGCCGATTTGCTGCCCCGGGCCGAGGAGACAGAGAATTTGCTCTCGGCCATCGGGGGTCTCCCGATAGCTCTTGACGAGGCCCGAAAGGGCGCTGAAATACCCCTCCGGGGCATCCCCCTGGCGCCAGAGTCGCTGTCCCTTACGCAGCCGTTTCAGAATGGCGATGCGCGCCAGTTCAGCGAGGGTATTCGGTTCCAGCCCCCGGTAGAGCCGGAAATGTGTGAGCAGCGACGGATCCACAGCCATGATGTCGGTCATTGTACGCAGAATCAGACGTCCGGCGTGCTCACCCTCCCCACCGATGGCTGGTGCACGCGGGTACCATGGACCTGGTCGTAGCTTTTACCGCTTCGGGGGGTCGTCATGTCGCGTCTGTTGCTGGTCAGTCTGCTCTGCTGCCTGATGGGTGGCATTGCTGAAGCCAAGCCGATTCCGCGTGGGGCGAAGCTGCTTTATGAAAAGACCACGAACTACCACTTCATCCAGGTCTACGACCTCGCGGGGGTCCGGACCCTGGCGTTTGATGGCTCGGAAGAGACCATCATGCGGATCAACGACCCCATCCACTCGGGATTCGAGTACCTCAACTTCTTCCACGCGGCCTTCGCCATCAACGGGTCGATCCAGCGGGTGTTGATGGTCGGGCTGGGGGGCGGCTCGGTGGCGAAGCAGTTCCAGACCTACTACCCCGGTGTCCAGATCGACATCGTGGAGCTGGACCCGGTGGTCGTGGATGTCGCGCGGGATTACTTCCAGTTCACGCCGGGTCCTAATACCCGTATCCACACGATGGATGGACGCCAGTTCCTTCGCGGCACGCAGGTGAAGTACGACCTCATCCTGATGGACGCTTACACGTCGAACCCCTACGGCTCCTTTATCCCGTTTCACCTCGCCACCGAAGAGTTCTTTGCCCTGGCAAAGAGCCGGCTGCAGCCGGGCGGCCTGCTGGCGTATAACGTCATTGGGCAGCTCAATGGCTGGCGTAAGAACATTCTCGGGAGCCTGTTCAAGACGATGGAGGGGAGCTTTAACACGATCTACATGTTCCCGGCGAGCAGCAGCCGAAACGTGGTTCTCATCGGCGACACCGGCGCTTCCCGGTACAGCAAGGCCGCCCTGACCTCTTCGGCCAACAGCCTGGTCGCGCGGGGTCGCGCTCCGATGCCAGGATTTGTCGCGATGTTTCGCAAGGTGTATGACCCGGAGAGTCGTCCGGCGGCATACAGGAGCAGCCCGGTCCTGCGGGATGACTTTGCGCCGGTCGATGGTTTGCTGAAGGACTAGCGCAGGCGAGACAGAGCGGCGCAGCAAGCCACGCCGCTACCGATGCTACAGCGCCGTGTGTGCGCGACGGTCCAAACAGAAAGTCGTAACGACGATATGGGCCCCCCCCTTTTGCGGGGATGGCGGCGCAGCCGCCGGGGGCTCATCGCGCAGCCGCCGGGAGCTTCCGTAGCGGCGGGGCTTGCTGCGCCGCACTGCTCTTCTGCTGATTGCCCCCGTCGCGACGAGACGTCGCGGCCCCCGCCGACCGGGGGTCGGGGCACCGGGCGACCGGGGGTCGCCCCTCCGATCCAGTTGCGTTTGGCCTTCTGCGCTGCAATGGACTGCGGCGCTGGCGCCGCCTGGCGAAGACACCTTAAAAATCTCGAGCGGCGCAAGCGCCGCGGTCCAGCGGAGTCATTGCCCACGAGTCCTTGTTGCCAGGCCGGGGGCCTGGCGGTCCCACCGACCGGGGGTCGGGGCACCGGGCGACCGGGGGTCGCCCCTCCGGGTCCTTTCCAGCTATCAATCAATCGCAATGCTACTGGGGGGTCGACCTCCAGGTCGATGGGTCGGGGGACTTGAGTGCCCAACGCAACAGTGCATGGATAAGTGCGGACCACACATTACGTCTTGGGTCTAAAGACCCGGGCTCCGGAAGGGCCTGAGCTCCGGCGCTTGAGCCGCTTGTCCATGTCCCTCCCCCCCCAGCCCCCCCTCCCGACTAAGGTCTGGTGGGGGGGAGACAGAGGCATCAAATCAAAGCGGCGCAGCCAGCTTCCAGTTTTGATGGGGGGAAGTTGAGGTCACCTCCCCAGAAACTTGCTCCAGAACATGGGAAAATCCTCCCGGGTCGCCACGGCATCTCAGCAGATGGCAGGGTCGCCATACGACCCAACCTAACGGCATGGCAGACGACAAGAACCGGGCATTCCTGGGGATGGTGGAGCCGCTCTATGAGCGGGCGTACACGTTTGCGGTCCACCTGACCGGGTCGCCGGTGGATGCCGAGGACTTGCTGCAGGAGGCGCTGCTGCAGGCGTTGCGAAAGTTCGACACCTTGCGGGAGCCGGCGCGCTTCAAGAGTTGGTTCTACCGGATTCTGCACAACACCTGGCTGGAGGCGGGCCGACGGAAGTCCCGACGCCCGTCGGTGTCGATGGCCCCGGAAAGCTTCTTCCACGTGAGCGATGCCGGTCCCGGCCCGGCGGAGCGGTACAGCGAGATCGAGTATCTCCTGCAGCATGTCAATCCAGTCCAGCGGGAGACACTCCTGCTGTTTGAAGTGGAGGGGTTCTCGCTGAAAGAGATCGCGGACATGCACGCTGTCGGCATCGCGACTGTCAAGAGTCGGCTCTTCCAGGCCAAGGAGAAGATTCGCCGGGGATTGCATGGCATCCGGCCGCAGGCGTTCGGCAGCGAGCCGGTCCCGGAGGGGGTACAACATGTGGTCTTCTGACAAACCAACACCATTCGACCGTCATCTCGACATCGCCTGTCGGAAAAGTACGCCCAACGCCCTGGACGACACCACCGGCCAGGAGTTGGGGGACGTGAACCAGTTGCTGGCGCAGCACTTCGCGCAGCCGGTCCCCCCCCCACCGCACTTGTCGTGGATGGCGGTCCAGGACCTCATTCTGCAGGCGCCGGCCCCCGCCGCTCCCCTCCCCTGGTATCGCACGCTCTTCCAGCCCGGACAGCTCGCGATGGCGAGCGCTGCCGCCGCGATCGCCGTCACCCTCTTTGCCTTTGTCCCGGTCTACCGCACCTCGGTCCCCGCGCTGGAGGGGACGGTCTATGCCCGGGGAGGCGACCAGGCGACAGCCTTGCCGACCTCTGAAGGGCTCGCGCCGGTGGTCACGGGGAAACGTCGCGTGATCTACCTCGAGTCCCGTGTCAACAGTGGTGGCCCGGCTTCACAGCGGACCGTAGCGGAGAGTACGCCCGAGGGACAGCTGGAGGCGCTTGGACGACTCCCCGAGGGTGGCACCAGTGATGACCAGGAACTGGCAGCGGTCGCGAGCCAGCAGATGCTGCGGCCCTATCTGAAGATGATCGAAACCGACGACATCAGTTATGCCCGGATGCAGGAAGAGGTCCGCGCCCTGAACCAGCAGTCCGGCACCGATGTGCGGTTCTTCCTCAACACGCGAGAGACCGAGATCGAGGAGCGCATGACGGCCCTGGAGCTGTTTCGTCGGACCATCGGCGGCGATGGCTTCCTGCCGAAGACCACCATCCGGGTCGAGAAGCAGCTGGTTTTCATTAGCGATGAGCAGCTGGCGTCAGATGAGCATCTTCCCCGGGAGCTCCTGCTGCTGATGGAGCAGGCCGCCGCTGCCCAGGCTGCTGCGGGTCAGCAATCCACGGGTCCTGACAGTCCCTGATCCAGGGCGGAAGGTCGCAACAATCGCACCCGGTTCCACCCCCGGCGCAAGCCGGGGGTGCGGTGTTTTTCCAGCCGACGATCTATTCCCAATACAGCCCCGGCAGCTATGCCACAGTCGGAGCCCAGGTCTTTAGACCTGGGACGAAAAACTGCTGTCGAGCAAAAGCGGCGCAGCAAGCCAGGGAACTTCCGTAGCGACGTGGCTTGCTGCGCCGCTCATCTGTATGTTGCCTACGCCCCCGCCGCGACGAGGCGTCGCGGCACCCACCGACGCGGGCGTCGGACCACCGGGCGACCGGGGGTCGCCCCTCCGGGTGGAGGGCAGTACGATTCAGCTCTGCGATGGACGGCGGCGATTGCGCTGCCTCCCTGATGCCGCGGGCAGGGTGCCCGCGAGACCCACCGACGCGGGCGTCGGGGCACCGGGCGACCGGGGGTCGCCCCTCCGAATCCTTTCCAAACATCCATAAACCGCACTACCACTAGGGGGGTCGACCTCCGGGTCGACCGGCGTGTCGACCTTCAGGTCGATGGGTCGGGGGACTTTTAGTCCCCAACACGGCACCGCATAGATTTGTACGGACCACGCATCACGTCCCAGGTCTAAAGACCTGGTCTCCGGTAAGGGCCCGGGCTCCCGAAGGGCTTGAGCTCCGGGGCTTGTGCCGCTGGTCCATGTCCCTCCCCTGGACCTCGGTCCAGGGGAGGGGGTCTACTCTTACGGCGCAGGCGCACTCTCAGTCACATCGATGATGTGGGTCCCCCCCGCTTGCGGTGGTGGTCGCGGAGCGACCAGGGGCCTATCACGTAGCGGCCTGGGACTATGCCAGATCGAAGAGCAGGATCTCAACCTCCTCGACCCCCCGGAGCTCCAGTTGCGACTCCCCGGAGACCGCCGCGCCATCACCAGCCGTGAGGGTCGTGCCGTTGAGCTGCACCGTCCCGCGCCCCACCTGCAGCCAGGCATGACGCCCCTCCGCCAGCGGATAAGAGACCTGTGCGCCTGGCGGCAGGATCGCGGCATAGAGCGCGACATCCTGGTGTACGGTCACGGACCCCTCGCGGCCATCCCGGGAGGCCACCAGTCGCAGGGTGCCGGTCCGCTCCTCGACCGGGAAAGTTGCCTGCTCGTAGCCCGGTGTCAGCCCCTTCTCTTCTGGAAAAATCCAGATCTGAAGCAGGTGGGTTTCCTCATCGGAGGCGCTGAACTCGCTATGGGTCACGCCGGTGCCGGCGGTCATCCGCTGGACATCCCCCGGACGAATGACCGACCCGTTTCCGATGCTGTCCCGATGCTCCAGCGCCCCTGACAGCAGATAGGTGATGATCTCCATGTCCCGGTGCGGATGGGTCGGAAAGCCCGCCCGTGGAGCGACACGATCATCGTTGATGACTCGCAGGGTCCGGAAGTGGATGTGTTCCGGGTCGCAGTACTCCCCGAAGGAAAACGTATGGGCCGTCTTGAGCCAACCGAAGTCGAACTGACCGCGGGCGGCGGCGGGGCGCACCTGGATCATGAGAGCACCTCCAGCGATGCTTGATGTGAGCAACGGTTCAGATGTACGCCATCCCGGCGCAGACTGCCAAGAGGGTTGGGGTGAGCCTAAGGCACCAGAGTGCTCCCAGTTAATCGACTATAGTTTTCAAAAATTCGCGCTTGCTGCGATCCTGCCGATACTCCGCTACCAGGGCATCGGCATCAGCCATGGTCAGGGCCGCCCGGGAGTTGAAGATCACGATCCGGACCCGGTTGTAACCGGTGGCGGTGTACTCCTGCTGCAGCCAGTCGAGGAGTTTGTGCAGGTCGGCATCGGACAGGTTGCGCTCCACTGCGAGAGCTTCGAAATGGTCCCAGGTCCCGTCATTGAAACCGGGGGCTTCGCCACTCAGTCGCTGGAACGGCACCGGCGGACGACTCCGGAGGGCCAGGATCCCCGAGACCAGCAGCCAGACCACGGCGACGCCAGCGATCCAGCGGAGCCACTGACGCACGATCTCGCGGGGTTTTTGCGGCCCAAATCCGGCCATGATCGTCAGTTTTTGCGCATCACTTCGATCTTCGCCACGGCCGTATACGGCACATGGAACTCACACTCCACCTCGGTGGTGTCCTTGCGATTCTTGCCGAACCAGAGAAGTTCCTGCCCCAATGGGGAATGGCCCCAGAAGCGGACTCCCTCCGGCAGAAGCTCGCCGGTCAGTAGCTGCACCTTGGCGGGTTGATCCAGGTAATCGTCGAGCATGCGCGAACCTCCGGCGACGGTCAGGTAACGGTCCTGCATTGTAGACCGAACTCTGCGACAGAGCGTGATACCGTATCTGTCGTGAACGACCTCTCACCGGGTCCTGCGGTCGAGAATGCCGACCAGCATGAACTGCGCACGACACTGCGGGCGGCTGCCATTGCGCCGCCGACGGATGTTGCGGGCCGGCTGCTCTGGATTGGCAGGACCGCCCTTGCGACCTGGCGCCACCCCTGGATCTGGCTCCTGATGGTAGGTTACGTCCTGGCGGCGGGGCTGGTGTGGGGGACGCTCCTCTTCTTCATGTCGTTCGTGACCTTGCTGGGGAGTCAGCTCTCGGCGCTGGCGGGTGACACGACGACCGCCAGCGTGTTGGTGTTCCTCTTGCTTGCTGGGGCCTTCATCAGCGCTGGTCTGCTCGCGGCTGGCTACAACGGTGGCCTGATCCGGATGCTCGCGCCGCTGATTGCAGGACAGCCGCCGGATGCCATGCGCTTTGTGAGTGGCGCGATGACCCTCGGTCCCCGACTCTTCCTCGTGTTCTGTGTCGCGGTGCTGCTGGCCAGCATCCCGATTTGGCTCCTCACACGCTTCTTCTGGGATCTGCTGCGGGACTTCGGCTGGGGGGTGCTAACTTCTCCCTGGAACCCTACCCTGCAATGGTGGGTGTTGGCCGAGATCGCCGGACGGATGCTCGGCATCGCCATCACCATTACGGCGATGAATCTCCTGCTCGGTCCCTGGCAGGCGCTGGTGGGGACCCAGCGGGTGCATCTGCTGGCGGCGTTACCCCTGACTGTGGGACGACTGGTCCGGGAGTTCCCGGTGTCGGTGGTGGTGCTGGGGCTGATCGGACTGTTGCAATGGGGTTTTCGCGAATGGTCCGCCTCCGCACCGATGGCGGCATCGATGGTGCAGTTACTGGTGACCCCGACCTGCTGGATGGCGCTGCTCTGCCTCATGGCCCCGGACTATGTGGCGGAATCGCCGTCACCAACGCAGCGCCGGATGAAGTCACCTGTGGCCGTGAACCGAACGCAGCCGGTTCCCCAGGCGGACGTCACCAACCCCATCCCGGGATTGTTGCCGCACGGGCAGTAGCTCCGCTCCAGCTGGGTAGCTTACATCCCCTGCTTCGCCCGGGCATCCAGAATCGCCGCTGCGCCGGGGTACTCCCGGAAATCCTGCGGGTTCTGGGAAACCGCCAGTGCCGTTTCAATGGTGATTTCGTCGTCTTTGAGGAGCTTCTTGAGCGCCATGTCGAGGGTCTGCATACCCATCTTGGACCCGGACTCCATCATCGAGGGAATCTGGTGGACCTTCGACTCACGGATCAGGTTGCGGACACCGTGATTCGCCACGAGGCATTCCACGGCCACGATGCGGCCCCCGGACTTCCGGGGCAGGAGGGCCTGGGACATGATCCCCACCAGCACGTTGGAGAGCTGCAGCCGAATCTGCGCCTGTTGAGCCGGCGGGAAAACGTCGATCACGCGGTCCATGGAGGTCATGGCGCTGGTGGTGTGGAGCGTCCCGAACACGAGGTGGCCGGTTTCCGCCGCGGTGAGAGCAATGGAGATCGTTTCCAGGTCGCGCATTTCCCCGAGGAGGATGACATCGGGGTCCTGACGCAGGGCGGAGCGGAGGGCGCGCTGGAAGGAGAGGGTATCGGCCCCCACCTCCCGCTGGGAGATCACGGACTTGATGGAGTCGTGCTTGTACTCGATGGGGTCTTCGACCGTGATGATGTTCCGGTCCTGGTTCAAGTTGATGTACCGGATCATCGAGGCCAGCGTGGTCGACTTGCCCGACCCGGTCGGCCCGGTCACGAGCACCAGCCCGCGGGGGCGATTCGACATCTCCTTGGCGACCCAGGGGATCCCGAGCTTGTCGATATCCGGAATCTGGAACGGAATCAACCGGAAGGCGATGGCGATGTTCTCGCGTTCATAGAAGATGTTGACGCGGAAGCGGGCGACATCGGGGCAGTTGTAGGCGAGGTCGACATCGCCGTTCTCTTCCAGAATGTTCTTGTGGAAGTCATTGATGATGCTCATCGCCAGCGCTTTGGCGGATTCCGGCGTGAATTTCGGGTAACTGGTATCCCGCAGCAATCGCCCGTGCACCCGGAAGATGGGGTAGTCGTTGGAGCGGACGTGCAGGTCGGTGGACCCGGCGCGGGTCCCCTTGGCCAGGGCTTCATCCAGACTAAAGACCCCGGTGTTTGGGGAAGGGGGAAGCTCAACTACGGGTCCGTCGCCGCCGACACCTGACATGTGGAGATTCCTCGAAGGAAGGGAATGACAGCAAGGACGCCGGAGCGCCAGAAAGAGTGTAGCAAAGAGGTCCCGACCTGACTGTGCAGCGAGACCCCGGGCACAACACCCGGGGTCAGTTCTCGCTGGGAAAGCGGGCGTCCGGGAAAGCGGGCGGCTACTCCACCCACACGGCGTTCACGAAATGCTTCCCCGTGCCATCGAAGGCGATCACGGGTATGACCTCGACCGCACCGCGCGGATCCAGCGGCAGGATACCGGTGTACCTTTGGTCCCCGGCTACTTCGTCGGCCCCTGTACCGTCGTCGACCAGCGGGAACGGCACTTCCGCTCCCGGCTCGCCGACCAGCGCGAAGACCGGCAGGGCCGTCGTCGGCGCTTGCCAGTCGATGACGGTCGCCGAGATCACGCTAAGGCAACCGCCGACCTCGTCTGTGACGGCACAGGGATCCAGAGCGATGTCTTCAACGATGGGCTCCTCACGCGGTCCGGGATAAGCGACATCGACGTACGCGCTGAGGCCTTTCAGGCTCCCATTGGGGTCCGATGTGAAGATACTCAGCGTCCCGATCAGCGCGGTGCCGCCGTACCAGGGACGCAGCGGTTCTGCTTTGCCGAAGGCGACTACGGGTTTGATTTGTCCTGCACCAGGCCACCAGATCTGGTCGCCGCCGCCATTGAGGGTCGCAAATCCGTCGGCGTTGAAGATGAAGAACCCCTCGGTGTCGAAGAACTCAACCCAGGCACCATAAGCGGTGAGGGGGGTGTGATTGACCAGTGCGATGGCAAGATGCCAGGTTTGGCTTGCACGTACGTAGTGCGCTTCCAGAAGTTCGACCGAGATGACGTGCGACAGCACAGGGAACTGCCCGGAGCGATCGACCAGCGACACAGTTGGCTGTCCGGCGGCATCTGTACCGAACTGCAGCTCGGCAGGCCGGTCGGTCGAGAAGAAGCCAGCCGCAGTCCCGGAGTCAAGGCTCTCGGATGTCGGGTGGACGGGAGGGGGGGTGGAACGGGCGGAGTCACCGCATCCGCTGCTCAACAACAGCGTGGCGATGGAGAACAGGGCGATGGCAAAGCGCATCGGTCGCCTCCAGAAGGTTCATGATGAAGAAAGTGGAAGTGATGTGGACGAGCCCGGTCGGCCGCCTGAGCCCGCCCGACGACCTCTGCAGAAGCCGTCGATCATTTGAGCCAGCCCCGGCCGCCTTTGTTTCACCTCACTGCGTTAAAAGCAGCGACACACGGCCTGCCAGGGCACCCCGCCGGGCCACTCCCCGGTTACCGCGAATCATCATTTCCGCTCCAGCAGCGACTGCTCCCGAGTTCGTGAACAACATCGCCCAGCTCAGCGCCCATCCGAAGCCCGGTGGTTCCCGCAGTGACATGATCATGTGCACGTCCCATGGTGTCCCCGCAGGGGGCGTGGGTGGGGGAGGCGTTCTTCCGCCCCATCGACTCGTGCATACACCGGCAGCTAGCGTCGCCGGACAAACTCCATGAATTCGTTGCGGGTCCGTGCATCGCGCTTGAAGGTCCCGGTCACTGCGCTGGTGACCGTGTCGGAGCCGTACTTCTGCACGCCCCGCATCAGCATGCACAGATGCTGCGCCTCGATGACTACCGCCACGCCCTTCGGCTGCAGATGCGTCATCAGGGCTTCCGCGATCTGCGTGGTCAGGCGCTCCTGGACCTGCAGCCGATGAGCGAAGACATCGATGACCCGGGGGATCTTGCTGAGGCCAACAATTTTGCCGTCGGGGATGTACCCAACATGCACCCGCCCGAAGAAGGGGAGCATGTGATGCTCGCAGAGGGAGTAGAACTCGGTGTCCCGGACGATCACCATTTCGTCGGCATCGGCGGTGAAGAGGGCTTTCCGAATGATGGCTCCGACATCCCGCTGGTAGCCATCGGTCAGAAACTGCAACGACTCCATGACTCGTCGGGGGGTCTCCAGGAGTCCCTCCCGCTCGGGGTCCTCGCCGAGCTGCTCCAGCAGGGTGCGGACTGTCCCCTTCGTGGCCTCCTGGGCCAATTCCCGCCGCTGTGCGAAGGCGGTCCGGAGGGTGGCGCAGTCGGGCGATTCTGGCGAGCCCTGCAGAATCGGGAGAAAGTCCGCGATATGGAGCTGCCGGGGGTCGAAGCCATCCTCCGCGGCACCACAGTCCGCGAGATGGGTCGTAGTCAGGCGGATGTCCTCGTCTTCGGAAGCGCTGGTGAAGGGCGAGGGAGAGTAGCGATCGCTCATGCGAACCTCGGACTGCAGATGTGTCGTGGATGCTTCAGCAGACTGTTGCGCTGGACCGGGACCAGGCTGGTGATCAGGGTTCCAGCGGCGCACTCACCGGGACAAAGTGCCCCTCAGGTGCCGTCCAGCCTGTTTCCAGCGCTTTGAGATGCGGCCAGCCTGGAATGACCTCCCCGTGGTAATCCACGAGATTGCTGTCGCTCTCGGCGAGCCGGACCCGGGACAGCTGGGCGCGATCCGTGCGGACCCGCGGCGCAATCCGCTGCCAGAACGCAATCGCGAGATTCTCCGCAGTGGGGATGATGCCCTGCAGCCATGGGACGTCATAGTTCAGATGCTTGTGGTCAACCCAGTCGATGACTTCCTCCCGGATGATGTCGCGCAGGACCTTGAGGTCCATGACATAGCCCGTCTCCGGATCGGGTTGCCCCTCAACCACGACTTCCAGGACGTAGTTATGGCCGTGGCCGTAGCGGTTGTTGCAGATGTCGTAGAGGGCGACATTCTCGGCATCACTCAGCTCGGGATTGTGGAGTCGGTGGGAGGCGGAAAAGGTTTCCCGCCGGATGATTGCGACCATGGTCGACCTCCTGCTGTCGGGGTCGTGGCGTCCCCGATGCGCTGATGATACCAGAAAACGTCCAAATCGTTCACGACGACCGGCACTCTCTGGTTCCGGGTGACCGTGCCCTGGCGCTCCGGCGCAGAGGGCACGCCCCTTAGGGTACCAGCCCCGGGCCGATGACAGCATCGACGCGGGGTCCCGCTGCTACAATCGTCAATTGGTCTGACAGTCCGTGACAGAGCGAGGCTACGCTGCATGGTGAACCGCTTTCTGGGTGTGACCTACTACCAGGGGATCGGAGCCCTTCTCGGGCTGCTCTTTGCCTTTCTGGCGACCTGGGCCACGACCACGCTGATCCACCCCAGCCTGCGGCAGTTCAACATCCGGGCCTATGGCCTCGAACCGCCGGTCGAAGTCGCGAAGATCACGGCTGCTGATGTCTCCCGCCCCTGGCGCGACATCTCCGAGCAGGGGGGACTGCCGAACCTGCCGCCACCGACACTGGAGGATCTCTATCCACCTCAGTTCCCCAATGCCCCGCTCCCCCGGAACTCTGCCAAAGCCAACGAGCTGGAGCTGAATCTCTTCTACGCGCTGATGTACTACGGTCAGCCGCTGGAGTCGCAGCAGGGGCACCGGCTGACGTATGAGTACGACGCCGACTCAGGAGCAGGGCGGGTCGTGTTTGAAGTCGCCGAAGAAGAGCACACCGATTTCCTGAGCTATCACCTGGCGCTGGAGCTGCTGCACAAACTGCACCCGGAGATCGCGATCTTTGACAGCGCCCGGACCAAGTTGCGGAGTCTGGCACCCCGGCTGATTGAGACCGCCCCGACCCCGGATGTCATTGCCAGCACTCCCCGGGCTCCCTCGCTGCATCCCTACTGGCTGGCTCGTCAGCTGGCCGATCTCACCGGCATTGAGGCGTACGATGCGCTGGCGGATCAGTATGGCCAGGGGATGATCCGGATGGGAGTCGGCTACGCCAACATGCTGGCGGAGGGACGTCCACTGACGCTCTTCTCCTCGCACTTTTCGCTTCCCTCGGTGATGTATGACATGGCGGACCGGACCAGTAATCCGGAACTGCGTCGCAAAGCCGCCGAGCTGATGGGCGCCTGCATCGACTATCTGTACGACGCCAAGACGCGGACGATCTACAACGACTTTGGGTCACTGTCGGGACCCGGTTCAGACACCCGCGAGGCCATCGACACGTTCGAAGCCATCGAAGGACTCTGGAAGTACTACCAGCTCACCGGTGACACCAACTCCCATCGACTGGTGACCAACCTGAGCGAAGCCTTCACGTTTAACACCGCAGCCCTGTCGCCCTTCCTCGATCTCAACATGGATGTCTACCGGCTTTACGCCATCCAGGGCGAGCAGGGGACACTGACCCTGGGGGACCGGGTCCGGACAGACCTGAATCTCCGTGCACTCATGGCGGTCCAGGCGCTGAATCAGGACACCGGCTTCAACACGTACGACCAGGACTTCGCGATTCTCCTGAGTACCTTCCGGAAGAAGTTCTACGACGACATCAACAACGGTTTCTACCTGGAGTATCAGTTCACCGACCCCGACAGCCAGCGCTACACCCCAGTGAAGGTGACCAATCATTCGCTGCTCAGTGTTCGGATTCCTGCGCGCCTCACGGCCCTGATCCTGCAGGACCGCTGGGCCCGGGCGCAGGCCATGTCGGGGGCTTCCAGCGGACGCCCGGACACCGCCGGGGATGAATAAGTGACAAGTTCCGGGGACGTGAGTCTGGTCTCCTCATTCCCTGCGACGGCGGCGGTGCCGTCGCGACCAGGAACGTCGCTCTTCGCCCGCACCGAACTGGCAGCGCAGCTCCTCGTGACCGGCGTCCCGCTGGTCATCGGGAGTCTTTTCCCCATCGGCAAGCCGGTCTACTCCACGCTGTTCGGGGAGATTGGCAAGTACAACTGTCTGTCGTATCTGGTCATTCAGAAGCCCTGTCCGGCCTGTGGCCTCACCAGCGGCGTGGTGTCAGCTTTGCACGGACGGCTGGACCTCTCACTGGCCTACCATCCGCTGGGATGGGCGTTTACGCTGTTGTTTGTGTTTGGATTCATCGGGGGGCTGCTGAAGTGGCGACGACTGGTCAGGCCCTTGCCAGCTCCTGGCCGCATGGAGACGTTTCTGCTTGATTTCCCCGATGTCAGCTGGCTGCGCTGGCTCGTGCTGAGTCTGGTAGCGCTGGTGATCGGACGGGGCATCTTCTGGGTGGGTCTGGCGCTGAGTTAGCTCATCGGGACAGAAAGTGTCATGGTGGGTGGCAGCGACATCGCATGAGCCATCGCGGGCTCCGGATCCGCCGTGCGGTAGCGTCGCTCCAGGAATTTTTCGACCTGCGACCAGACCGCCGCGTCATATAGTAGCCCGTGATGTCCGCCCCCGTCGATCCAGTGCAACTCCCGGCTGACCCGCGCCTGATCGTAGAGATCCTGGGAGTCCTGGGGATGATTGCCCCGGTCGGCGGTCCCGTGAATGAAGCAGAGATGGCAGTTCCGAATGCTGCCGATGACGTTGATTGGGGCGTTGTTGAAGAGGTCGCACTGCATCCGCTGGCGGGCGAGACGTCCCATGAAGCTCAGGGCTGGGCCAACCGGCATCCGGAAGCGTCGGAGGCGGTTCGCCACGGCCCGGTCGAGGGTCGCGAAGGGGGCCAACAGAATGGCATAGGGCGTCTCATCATCGACTTCCGCCAGGTAGTTCAGAGCAGCAGCCGCCCCCATCGAGTGTCCGAGCAGACCGACTTCGGCTGCCTCGACTCCCGGCTGCTCGCGGACCCAGTCGATGATGGTTTTCAGGTCGTGCCGCTCATCCATCCCGATGGTCGAGGCACGTCCGGAGCTTTCGCCGTGCCCGCGAAAATCGAAGATGCAAACCGCCAGTCCCTGCCGCCAGGCGACATCTGCCAGGTGGAGCATTTCTTCCTTGTAAGAGGTCACTCCATGCGCCAGGACCAGGACCGGGTGTTCGCCCGCCTCAGGGCGGGGAAACCAGTTGAGGATCAGGGTTTCGCCATCGGGTGTCCGGACTGCGTGTCGCTCGGGCTTCGGCAGCTCCGGGACACGCCGCCAGTAAGCCTCTGCCACCATCCGCTTAGGTCGGGCTGGATGCAAAAAGAAAAAGGTCATCCAGCTGCAAAAAATGACGAAGAGGAGGCCCGCTCCTCCCAGGGCCCCCAACATGAGGCTCGCCGTCAGCGTCACATGTTCTGGTGGCATCAGCGACTCATGATACCCGCCCGAGACTGGGATGGAGCCCTGGCTCTAGCCGCAGGTATCCGGCGACTGGGCCTCGCGCAGTCGCTCGAAGAGGCTGGTGGTGCTCCAGGAGCCGACCAGCGGGACGATTACCACCTGCCCTCCCCGCCCTTCGACCACTTCACGCCCGACTACGGTCGCAGGGGCGTAGTCGCCCCCTTTCACGAGGATGTCGGGCTGCAGTGCCGTGATCAGTGCCAGGGGGGTGTCTTCGCTAAAAGGGATCACATCATCCACGGCCCGGAGTGCCAAAAGCATGGCGCGTCGAAAGGTGAGGGGAAAGAGAGGGCGAGAGGGACCCTTCAGACGTCGCACGGAGTCATCATCATTCAGTCCCACCACCAGCAGATCCCCCAGCGCCCGGGCCTGCTCCAGCACCTCTACATGTCCGGGATGCAGCAGATCAAAGCACCCGTTGGTGAAAACAATGCGCTCGCCCCGCGCCTGTCGCGCCCGCAGCGGGGCAGTGAGCGCGTGATAGTCCGCAGCGGTCATGCCCCACCTCCGATATCTGAGCGCCAGCGGAGGCCGGGAATGGGAGTCGCCTCCAGGGCGGCATAGGCGACCTGCCGGGCATCCCGGTGCGACGCACCCGCACCAACCAGACACGCGACTCGTCCACCGTTGATCCGCAAATGACCAGCTTTGTAAGCGGTTCCCGCCTGGAAGAGCGTGACCTCCGGGTGCTCTGACAGCGAGAGGAGGGCATCGATGGGAGCCCCTTTGGTGACCGTATCGGGATAGCCCTGTGCCGCGAGCACCACCCCGACCGAGACCTGATCAGCAACATCGAGAGCGAGGGACTCGAGTGTGCCGTCACGCATGGCGGTGTAGAGCGTTGAGAGGGGTGTCCGCAGTCGGGGAGTGATGCCCTGCGTCTCCGGGTCCCCCCAGCGGCAGTTGAACTCGATGACCTGTGGACCAGTGGCGGTGATCATCAGCCCGATATAGAGAATGCCCCGATAGTCGAGCTGCCACTCCCTCAAGCCCCGGGCGGCCGGCTGCACGATTTCTGTCGCGATGGCTTCCTGCAGATCGCGATCAAGTCGCGGATGGGGCGAGAGGACCCCCATCCCGCCGGTGTTAGGGCCAGCATCGCCATCCTGGGAGCGTTTGTAGTCCATGGCATCAGCGATGGGCACGAGATGCGTCCCATCGGTCGCGCACATCAGACTCGCCTCAAACCCCTCCAGGCGTTCTTCCACCACGATGGTGCTGCCGGCGTTCCCGAACCGCGCCTCGACCATCAGTGCCGCAATAGCTTCCTGCGCTTCCTGTCGGGTGGAGGGGAGGAGGACGCCTTTACCCGCGGCGAGGCCATCGGCCTTGATCACGGGAGGCGCAGAGAGATCCCGCACATAGTCCCAGGCATCCGCCGGTCGGGTAAAAACCTGCGCACGGGCGGTAGGGATGCCGAAGGTGAGACAAAACTCTTTGCCGTAGGCCTTCGATCCTTCCAGCCGCGCTGCCCGGGCATCCGGTCCAATCAGTGGAAGCTGATGCTCCCGGCAATAGTCACCGAGTCCGCGCACCAGGGGCTCTTCACTGCCGGGAATAATGAGATCAGCCCCGATGTCGCTGGCCAGCTCGTGGATGCGCTCAAAGGTGACGCCATCCCAGGTGTGCGATGTGGCGAGGTCACGGGTCCCGGCGTTGCCGGGAGCGATGTGGAGGGCCGTGACAGCGGGATCGCGATGGAAGCCCCAGGTCAGGGCATGTTCACGACCGCCAGAGCCGAGGATCAGGACACGCACAGGGACCGATGATAGGGGATGTCTGCGAACTGTCGGAGCGGATGCGGGCTACGCCAGAGCTTCCTGCTGCTTCATGGTCCGGGTCCGTTGCCGCTGCTGAACGCGCAGGACAGCGCCATAAAGGGCATCGGTGGCCCGCAGGGCACCAACGAAGTAGCCGATAAGCAACAGATGCTTCAGCAGGGAGAGCGCAATGGCCTGCCCCTGCAGGAGGGGTGTCGCCAGGGTCCAGGCATCCACGTCCCGGGTGATTGCGGCCAGTTGCTGCATCCGCTGCACATCAATCTCGAAGAAGAGGGTCAGCCCCATGATGAGCAGGAGGGACATCGTCAGGAGCTGCGGCCAGTCACGGCTCTTCCAGCATCCTTCAATGGCGTAGGCGCGGACCAGGTAGATCGCGATGATGTTGAGGACGATGAAGCTCTCGATGCTCGCCGAGGTCGAGAGGAGCCAGCCGGGGGCATTAGCCTGCAGCAGCCCAACCCAGCCCCGCATCCAGTGGGGGTTAAACCACTGGAGCCAGGGGGCATCGAGGCTGCTGTAGAAGAGATAGGTGAGCAGGAACGGCGTCAGCACACCCAGCAGAACATACCCAGGGAAGAGGAGCCCAATGACAGTCCACCGGCCCACCGGTCCCCGGGCGGTGCAGTGCGCGGTCCGGACCAGCACGAAGAGCCAGAACAGCTCCCAGGTCACCAGGAGTCGATGGCCCAGGGCCGGGGCAGAAAACTGATTCAGGACACTCACCGCGTCGCCGGTAAACCAGTAGTTGATCAGGCTCGGCAGGGGCCAAAGGAAGGCGGCGAAGAGCGCGACAAAGGCGGCATAGAACAGGTAGGCTTCGGCGCGATGGTGGGCGAGGAAATCGCCGGCGACGCCCTTGAGGTCACCGAAGGCGGCCCAGGCTTCCGCCCAGGCTGCAGCCTGCGGGAGCCCCTCCTCTTCTTCGAGGGAGGCGCGATGGTCATCCATGTGCCGGAACAGCTCGTCTGCGATCAGCATCCGCCGGCTGGTAAGCAGCCAGGGAGTATCGAGCTGGACCTCCAGGTTACGCCGGAGGGTGCGCATAGTGGGCGACCGCCCTTGCGGTGAGTCGACTGCTGTAAGAAGCGCCGACGCCGGGGAAAGGGGTTAGCTTTCCGCAGCGGCGAGGGTGCTGTCGATGGCCCCCTTGAAGGTCGACCATTCGGTCACGAGGCTGTGCAACGCCTCGGAGCCCTTCGAGGTGATCGTGTAGTACTTCCGGTCCCGACCGTTCACCGTCTGCCAATGGGCCATCAGATAGCCCAAAGTCTCCATTTTGTGGAGGGCGGGATACAGCGAGCCTTCCTTGCTCTCCAGAATCCCAATCGAGCGTGCCTTGATCCGCTTGGCAATTTCGTAGCCATGCAGGGTCTCATCACGCAGGACCGAGAGAATGAGGAGCGGCGTGGAACCCTTGAGGAGCTCCTTGTTGATAGGCATGTGCGGCGACTCCGTAGCTTGTGAGTGGAACTGGATATACCACAACCTTGTGGTCCCAGTGGCAGTCCGTGCCTCGGTAAGTGTATCAGTCCATAACGAGGCATCAAAGAGGACGCGCTCCGATTTTTGCGGCAATTCGCTCCCAGGACGCCGTATCCCACGGGAGGAGTCGTTCGGTGACCTCCCCCGGTGCCACTGGAATCTGCCAGCGGATTTCGCCGTTATGTCGCCGCTTCTTGTCCCCGGCGATCTGTCGGCTCAAGCGTTCGCTTGCAGGCCAGGGCCGGTTCCCGGGCCAGAGCGGCGCTACCAGTCGGGCGAGTTGTGTGGCGTAGCTGGCATCAGTCAGACCCATTTCTACGCCGAGTTCCGCTGCTGCGAGGAGGCCCAGCGCGACACACTGGCCATGCGGAACTGCGCCCTCCCAGCCACTCTCCAGCGCATGACCGAGGGTGTGGCCCAGGTTCAGCCGACGCCGCATCCCCTTTTCAGTGGGGTCCGCCATCACAATCGCCCCTTTGATCCGGATCGCCGACTCCAGCACGGTCATGATGTCCGATTGTGGAGCTGCAGACGTCAGCAATGACTCCCAGCGGGGCATCAGCCACTGGAAAAAAGTGACATCGAGGCAGGCGGTTTTGAGCACTTCTCCCATCCCGCTGAGCCATTCCAGGAGCGGCAAAGTCGTGAGCACGGCCGGATCCAGAAGGATGCCCGATGGCTGATGAAATGCGCCGATCTGGTTCTTGACACCCCCATAGTTGATGGCGACTTTGCCACCGAGCGACGCATCCACCATCGACAACAGCGTGGTCGGGATCGCGACCCAGGGGACCCCGCGCAGCCAGGTCGCGGCGGCGAATCCGACCGCATCAGTGAGGCTCCCGCCTCCAATCGCGACAACGACCCCCTCCCGGGGGAGTGCGCGTTCCTGCAGCAGATCGAAGACCGGACGTATTCCATCGAGGGACTTGAGTTGTTCGCCCGCCATGACTGACAAATCAGGCACCGGCGAGAGCTGGTGCAGCGCTGCGACTGATGCATCGGCTATCACACACGCAGGCGCATCGCCGATACGCGTCCGAAGCCAGCCTGCGCCATCGCAAAGGCCGCCGGGAGTCAGAGTCACCTGACACAGATGCTGGTCAAACTGGAGGTCCAAGCGGGACACAAACCCGATTGTAGAGCGGGCGCTTAGCGAATCAGCATGGCATCGCCGAAGGAAAAAAAGCGATACCCCTCTGCCACCGCCTGGCGATACCACCCGAGGGTCTGCTCCAGGCCGGCGAAGGCCGCGACCAGCCCCAACAACGTAGAGCCGGGCAAATGAAAGTTGGTGATCAGATGGTCGACGATCAGGAACTCAAAGCCCGGCAGGATGTACGTATCGACCTCGCCCGCGAACGCGCCGAAGCCTCCGGTTTGTCGTGCCGCATGTTCCAGGAGTCGGGTGGAGGTGGTCCCCACCGCGATGACCGGCACGCCGGCGGACCGCGCTGCCTGAATCGTCGCGGCCGCCGACTCGCTGATCAGGCCCCGCTCGCTGTGAATCGGATGCTGGGTCAGGTCCTCGACCCGAACCGGCTCGAACGTACCGAGTCCCACTTCGAGATCGATCGTCACCAGCTGGTGTCCCGCATCTCGCAGCACCTCCAGCAGCGTTGGCGTGAAGTGGAGTCCGGCGGTCGGCGCGGCGGCGGAGCCTTCCCGCTCGGCGTACACCGTCTGATAGCGCTCCGGCTGTCGAAGCGTTGCGTGGATGTACGGCGGCAGGGGCATGACTCCCCAGCCGGGTAGGAGCGCACGAAAGAGGCGATCGTCATCCACCAGCATTTCGTCATCGCCATGCGTCCTCATTTCCACCAGGGTCCCCCCCAGCAGGCCATCAAAGAAGACGAGTCGATTGCCGGGATGTAGCCGTTTGCGTCGGGAGCACTGGATGACCCAGCGTCCTGCGCCAAGATCGCGCAACAGCAGGACCTCGACTTCCCCCCCAGTGGGTTTCTGCGCGAAGAGCCGTGCCGGGCGTACCCGGGTCGCGTTGAAGACGAGGCAACTCGGCGATGGGAGCAGTTCAGGTAAATCGCGGAAGTGCCGGTGCTGCACCGATCCGGTCGCGCGGTCCGCGACCAGCAGTCGGCTGGCGTCCCGGGGCTCCAGCGGCTCCTGCGCGATCTGCTCCGGCGGGAGGTCGTAGTGGAGATCGCGGATCGTCAGCGCCATACGGGGAGGGAGGGCGACCGTGTCAGCCTAGCTATCGGGTAACAGGTCGGGGATTACAGTGCGGATGAGATCACGGAAGGGCTCCTGCTCCGCCTCGGGCAGGGCCTGCAGAAAGTCCTGGAGCATCCCGGAGCCCCCATCAGCGGCGGCGTACTTCTCAAGCCATGTCGCCGGAGGTACGCCCTCGAGCTGATGGGAAACCGTCAGGCTGGCCAGATTGAGGAAGGTCTGGGGATATTTGGGATCCCGGGCCGCCCCTCGCTCCAGCCACATGCGGGCTTCGGTGGGACGTCGCAGTTGCACCAGCACCGCCGCGATGTTGTTATAGACCGCCGGATGATCGAAGCCGAGGAGGGCCTGCTTGTACACCTCCAGAGCCAGGTGCAGGTCGTTCGCGCGAAAGCAGGCGTTGCCAGCGTTGTAGAGGAGCATGTGGAACCAGGTCCCCTCTTCCTCCTGCTGCAACCGCCGGGAGTCAGGGGAAGCGCTGGGGTCGGTGCTGAGTCCCGGACGGGGGCGATAGAAGGTGTCCGGACCCCGGGGTGTTCGCTCAGCGTAAGTGCGGACAGCATGGAGCACCGCATCCAGCGAGGGCTGCTCGCCAATGGCGGTGCGAATCACGCTGTCGAGTTCGCCCAGCGGAGGGTACGGGGTCATCGCTGACCTCGGAGCACTGATGGCTGAAATGGTCCTGAGCTCCCGAATGGAGAATGAGTCGTCGTCGATCGCGTCTGCACGAAGGCCACCAGGCACCATCCTCTGGATCCCCCGCTTCAGGGGGCGCAAGGTGTCTTAGAAGGCCTAACGAACGATGGTAACCAAGTGAGCGGGGCAATGCTACGCCTCGCTCTCCAATAGATGCGCCCCCCGGGGATACCGGGGGGCGAAGTGTAAGCCGTACTACAGAACCTTCAGACTAGAAGCCGAGACGGACCGTCGGTGCCGAGAGGGCTCCTTCGATCTCGTCAAGGCACTGCTGGAAGTGCGCCCGGCTCAGTCCATCGAGGTTGGGGCTCACGGCGGCCTTCTTCAGGGCATCCCGGAGGGTCACCAGATCCAGGCGAGCCAGGGTAATGGCATCCGGCGGATAGAAGAAGCTGCCGTACAGGTAGATGCTCGTGAGGAGGGAGAGCTGGGTCCGCTGGAGATTGCGTCGATAGGAACTGACCGGCTGGATAAAGAAGGCTTCCTCCCAGACCGCGCCGCGCACCGCCCCGAACAGCTCCGCCATCGTCAGGAGATCCGTCCCCGCCGGGACATACTTCGCCGAGTCAAGGAGTCGGCTGAGCATCAGGGGGTCGTAGATCCAGGCCAGGGGCATGATCTGCGCGTTGAGGACGATGTCGTGGATAGGCAGATGACGGTTCATCGCCATGTAGGTGCTGCCCGAGAAATCGGGTTCCCGTTCGATCGCCAGCGAGCGAAGGAGCTCCGGCGAGAAGTTGAACGAGTCGCGTTTGTAGTAGTGGGTGATGAGGAAATCGAGAGCCGCTCGCTGTTCGGCCGCCGGCACTGGCGTATAGGGCAGGCTCCCATCGGGATCCCCTACGCGGTTACGGGAGTGGTAGACCCCGCCGATGTACCGGGGAGCGCTCATGGCGCTGAGCATGTAGCTCCGCATGGCCCAGCCAAAGCCGGTCCGCATCCGCTGGTAGCGGGTGCCATCCTTGCCGTGCTCACGGGGGAGCCGCTTCAGAAGGGCATTCGCGATTTCCATTTGGTGCTGGAAGTAGGTGAGGTTGTCCGAGCCCAGGTCCCAGGCGATGACAGAAGGATCCATAGCGGCGGTCCAGCCATACTGATCCTCATCGGTGGCATAGCCGTGCCCCGGCTTCGCCCACTCCTTCGCGATCGCCTCCAGCTTCGCCTTCTCCCGGTCCGGATTCCCCTTGGCTTCAGGAATCGGTGTGTAGCCGTACTTGATAGCGGCGATGTCGTAGGGGCCGAGATGGGTCTGGAACCACTCCCCCTGGGGCTTCCCGGGAGGGGCCAGGTTGGTGCCGGTGTAGTCCATCACGGACCCGGAGAGTCCAGCCAGCGCGCCAGCCTCGGTGGCGAGGTCGGCGATGGACTGCCAGGTGGAGGCTTTGTAGTTGTGGCGCAGGCCCAGGGTATGTCCGACTTCATGCGCCGTGATCGCCACCAGGAACTGCCGGACAAACTCCGCCTGGTCCATTTCTTCCCCAAGGAAGAGCTGGCTGGCGTAGAAGCTGCCGGCGGCCTCGTGCAGCGCTTCTTCCATCATGTTGCAGCTGTAGAGCGACTGATGGGGGCGATGTCCCGGCTGCCCTGCTGCGTGGGCGTGTTCTTTGAGGCAGGCAAGCGCGTCTGGCTTCCCGGCGGCTTCCCGCAGCTCCAGGACGGAGGGGGGCAGGGCGAGTCCCTGCGACAGACCACGGGCGCGCTCGCGCTGGATGAGTCCCAGGGGATTGACCAGATCGCGATACTCCGCCTGGGCATACGCCATCATGTCAGCGGAGAAGCCGATGTCGGCGTCGTAAATCTGACCGGTGTAGGGATTCGCGCGGCTGGGACCGATGGCAAAGCCAGCGCCTGGTGCGACAAACCAGCGGATGGTGTTGTACCGGATGTCGGCCGGATCCCAGTCGGCATCGTCGGGCATCTGTTTCGCGATGATGGCATTGGAGAAGCCAGCGGCCTCGAAGGCCTTTTGCCAGACCTCGATGCCCTGGCGGACTCCCTCGCGATACTCGTGGGGGACCGTGTTCTCGATCCAGAAGATGATCGGCTCGACGGGGTCGGAGACTGCCGCTGACGGGTCCTGTTTCGTGAGGTGCCAGCGATTGATGTATCGCACGTAGCGGGTGTCCTTTAGGTCATCGGTGAAGTCCTGCTGCATAGTCAGGAAGTACCCGATGCGCTCGTCGCTCAGACGGGGGGTGTAGCCATTCTCTTTGGGGAGCTCGGACATCACCACCAGCATCTTGGTGATGGTGCTCCGGGGATCCGGCGTGATCGCCATGCCACCGAGCATCCCGTAGCCAGAGCCGTACATGTTGAGGGTGAGCTCGACATTGGAGTTCTGCGGGAAATTGTTGATGGCGGTGATAAAGCTGCCCATGGGATCGATGGCGCTGCCTCCGCCGAGATAGCTCAGCGGCGAGGACATGTTCAGGAGGTCGGAAAAGAAGATCATCGAGGCATCGAGCAGGACCGTGCCCGCCGGGAGGGGTTCCGGGTCGCTGGCTGATTCTTCAATCTCCTGTTCTTCAGCAGCGGGATCGTCGACTGTCTCAGGAACGTCGCCAGCTTTGTTGTCTTGCGACTTGTCCCGGCCTTTGCCCCGGACTCGCTCTTTGCTTTTGCTCTGTGACTTGCCCTTGGTTTTCTCCCTGGGCTCCTGGCCAGGCTGCTCACCGGCCGCATCAGCCGACGCCGGGTCAGGCGCAGGCTGACAGAAGAGCGGCATGGAGAGGAGCACGCTGTCGCTGGTGCCGGTCTTGACTGCCCGGGCGATGGGCGTATCGGGCCGCGCGGTGACATAGGTGTTCGGCACGATGAGCTGGACCGTGCGATAAGTCTGCCGGAAGTAGACCGGCAGATCGGGCCAGAGCATGGGTGCGATGAACATTCCGCCCCCTGACCCGGCATTCAGGGTGTAGGAGAGGAGAAACTCCTTGTTCAGCTGTTCAGGCTTCAGCGCCAGGAAAGTCTGGCCGGTTTTCTCGTTCTGAAAGAAGGTGAAGAGACCGTCGATCCGCCTGCAGTCTTTGATGACGTCGGCCAGTGGCGGCCCAGCGGAAGGATCCATCTCCCCGAAATCTCCGGGAGGCATCCCTTCGTCCATCATCTCTTCGGACATGAGGTAATCGCCATCGTCACCCTGGGCCGCAGGATGGGTCCAGGCCGTGACTGGCAGGAGCAGACAGCAGACCAGGAGCCAGCCCGGTAACCGTCGGATGCTCGCGAGGGGGGAAAGTGACATGGGTCGTGCACGACTCCAGCGAAGGGTAAAGAGAGACCAGTGGCTGCCTGTAGAACGGACAGCACGACGCACTCCGGAACGTCTGCTCCGGCCAGTGGCATCGTAAACCAGATTCAGAGCGATAAAGTGGTGCACTTCTCCCGAATCACGATTTTCCTGGTCTCGCCAGGGGCCTAACCCACAACAACAAACCGACCGGAGTCGCCCCCGGTCGGTGCGTCAGGTGTGGCGCCTGGAAGCGCCTGATGAGCGCGGTCCTTAGAAGAACAGGATCGAGGGGAACATCATGCCGCCCCCCTTCTGCACGACCGCGTTGAGGGTCTCCCGGATCCGGTCCCGGGACTCCTGGTAATGGGCGCGGGTGATGCCATCGAGCCCTGGCTGCGCCATCGCTTTTGTGAGTGCGGCCTCCAGGGTCGAGAGGTCGTTGCGGGCGAGGGTGATGGCATCCTCGGGATACCAGGCTCCCCCCTGCATGAAGAGGTCGATGAGGAGCTGCAGCTGCTCCCGCTGGAGATTCCGGCGCATCGAGGTGACGTTGCGTCCATCGAAGGCTTCCTGCCAGATGGCCCCACGGATCGCCCCGAACAGTTCAGCCATCGTCAGGACATCCTCGCCCGGTGCCAGCAACAGCGGGATATCCTGCATCCGCTTCAGGACCACGGCGTCGTACATCCAGAGGAGCGGGGTCTTCTGGATGCCCAGGACGGTGTCATGCACCGGGAAGTCCCGGCGGCTGGACGAAGACATCCCCTGATCGAGGTCAGCGTGGCGCTCCAGCGCCAGCTTGCGCAGGAGGTCGGGCGGGAAGTTGAAGCTCTCCGGTGCCCAGTAGTTGGTGATGAAGAAGTTCAGCGCTTCGCGTTGCTTAGCCGCCGGGATGGGCGTGAAGGGGAGCCGTCCATCGGGGTCGCCGACACGATGGCGAACATGCTCGATGCCGCCGATGTAGCGCGGGACATTGGTGGAGGCCTGCGCCCAGGGGCCGAGGGCGTAGGAGAACATCCGGCGGTACGCAGGGTAGGGGGTCTGGGATTTCCGCAGATGCCAGTCGATGCTGGTCAGCAGCTCCCGTCCCACCTGAATCTGGTCGGTGTAATAGGCCAAGGGGTCGCTGGAGAGGTCCCAGTACTGGGTGGTGGGGTCCATCGCTGCGGACCAGCCGCCGGCATCCTCATCGGTGGCATAGGCAAGTCCGCGCTGTGCCCCCTGCGCCGCCAGTGCTTCCAGGGTCTCACGCTCATCCTCTGTGGTCTCTGCACCGGGGATGACCGAGTAGCCGTACTTGATGGCGTGGATGTCGTAGGGGCCGACTTTCGTCTGGAAATAGTGGCCCTGCTTCTTCGCCCGGGGCGCAAGATTCACACCGGTGTAGTCCATGACGGAGCCGGTCAGTCCGGCTTCGTGGGCCGCCTCGCTGTGGAGATGCTCCGGGTCATGGAATGTGGAGGCCTTGTAGTTGTGACGCAGTCCGAGGGTATGCCCCACCTCATGCGCTGTGATCGACGCGACGTACTCCTGGAGGAACGCGAGTTCCTCTTTGGAGCCAGGGGTGAAGTGACCTTCCATGAGGCAGGCGTGGTAGAGCATCCCGGCCTGGTCCACGATTTCTTCCACCATGGAGCAGTGATGGTGCTCACTCCCCCACTCCGCGCGGTGCTGCGCCTCGCGGAGGATGGCCTCCTGCCGGGCCGCCCAGGCGGCAGGATCGCTGTTGACAGCCCGCAGCTCGTTCACCATCGGCGGGAGGGCCTGGCCCTGGGTCAGGGCCTGCAGGCGCTGTCGCTGAATCGACCGCAGCGGATCAATCACGTTGTCGAAGCGTCGTGACGAGAGAGAAACCATGTCAGCGGAAAAGCCGATGTCGGCGTCATACAACTGACCGGTGAAGGGGTTGGCGCGACTCGGGCCGATAGCGAATGCGGCTCCGGGGGCGACAAACCAGCGGATAACGTTGTACCGGACATCGGCGGAGTCCCACTCGGCGTCGTCAGGCTGCTGTTTCGCGATGATGGCGTTGGAGAAGCCCGCGGCTTCGAAAGCCGGCTGCCAGGCTTCGATGCCGGCGCGGACCGCGTCGCGATATTCCTCGGGGACGTTGCGATCGATCCAGAAGACGATCGGCTCCACCGGGTCGCTGATCTCGGCTGACGGGTCCTGCTTTTCGAGCTTCCAGCGATTGATGTAGCGGATGGTCCGGGTGTAACCGGTGTTGGTGGTGAAGTCGTGACGGAGGGTCAGGAAATACCCCACGCGCTCATCGCTCATCCGGGAGCGGTAGTCGCCTTCGGGCACCTGTGACAGCGAGTAGACCAACTTGATGATGCTGGAGCGGGGGTCGGGGTTGCTGCCACCACCAGCCCCCATCAGCATGGCAAAGATATCCATGCCGCCCATGACATTGAGGGTGACTTCGACGTTGCTGTTTTCGGGGTAGCCCTGCAGCTTCGTAAAGAAGCTCGACTGCGGATCGGCTCCGCCCCCCCCACCACCGCCGAACGGATTCGATGCTCCGACCGGAATCAGTCCGCCCATAAAGAGGGGCGTGGCATCAATGAGGATGGTCCCCTCTGCAGGCGGGGTTTTGGTCTTGGGTGCGTCGTCCTCGCCCGCCGCAGCCGCGTCAGAGCCCTGCTCCGCGATGTCAGCATCGGCCACGGCTGGCTCGACTTCTTCCGGGGTAGGGTCGCCAGGTCCGGCGGGATCCGGCGGGTTGTCGGGATCGGCTTCAGCCTTCCAGGGACTCAGATCGTCCCGCATCGCCGGCGCGTAGCGACGTCCAGCGCTACCAGAGCGTCGGGTCGCTTTTGCGGGTTTCTTTGCAGCTGGCGCATCAGCTTTATCGCCGCCGTCTTTGTCGCCTTTCTTTTTGTCCTCTGAGTTCTCCTCCCCTTTGGCTTCGTCTGCCGTCGCAGGGGCACAAACTGACTGCAGGGTCAGGAGAATGGAGTCGGAGCGCGCCGCTTCCACCGCCCGATAAATGGCTTTGGACTCATCGGCGGTCATTCGGGTATTGGGACGAATGATCTGGATCGATTTATAGGTCTGCTTGAAGTAGACCGGGAGGCTGGGCCAGAGAGAAGGCGCGAGATAGCGTCCGCCGCCAGTCCCTTCCAGCAGGGTGGAACTGACGAGGTAGGTCGGGCCGAACTGCCCTGGCTCGATCGCCATCAGGACCTGGCCCGTTTCCTTATTCCAGTAGAAGTCAAACAGTCCTTCGACCTGCTCGAAATCCTTAATGACTTCGGTGAAGGGGGGCTGCTCGCCGTTGGGGCCCCGGCCCCCTCCCCCACCGCGCATACCCCCGGGCTGAGCCTGAACGCTGGACAGCAGTAGCAGCGTGAGCAGAGGCCCTGCCAGGACCCACCATCGAGACACCATAACGTGCTCCCTTGTCGGACGAAGCTATGACGAATCGGCCCACAGGACCAGCCGGTGAGCCGAAGCGATTATAGAAAGATTAAGCGCGTCATGTAACAGGGAGTCCGGCTGGTCCGGAACAAAGACGGTGCCGGCTACTCCGCGACGTGGACCACACCCAGGCTCGGCAGGTCGATGCGCGACGGCCGGACCACTGCCGGGCGCTCCATGACGGCGGTGGCGCTGGGGTCTCCCTGAACGACCGACTGCGCGGAGTCCTCCGCCGGGGCGAGGTCCCCTGTCAGGTCGATTTCTTCCACATGCGGCAGGAAGTCCTGATAGACAAAGTTCCCCTGCACGAGCGACTGCCCCCGGACCAGCCGCAACGGCTTGCGAAAGACCGGGGAATCCCAAACCAGCGTATGAAACTCGCCGAACTCGCCGCACGGGTCGACATGCGCTGGCAGGTCCAGCAGGAACTGCTCATTGAACGCCCGACCCACAAAGCTGGACGGGAGTCGGGTGGTGTCGACAGCAGTGACCCAGGCCTGCGACCCCCCGGCGATTTGCTCCTTCGCCAGGGCCAGCGGCTGCTCCCCCCAGAGCGGGAAGAGCGCCTTCAGTCCCATTTGCTCCAGCAGCTGCTCGCGATAGCCCCGGATATCCGACAAGTGGATATCGGCAAAGGCGACGCCCTGGATCTCGTGGGCGGTTTGAGCCTCGAGCAAAGCCAGGTTGATCGCCGATTCATACGCCACGTTGGAGCAGGGATTGGGCAGCGGTGCCGTGATGATGGGGAGTCCTGTCAGGCGCGCCTGCGCCAGGACAAGTTCGATCCGGGTGTACTGAATCGGGACGCGGCGCTCAGCTCCGGAGTAGGTGGTTAGCAGCGCCACGACTTCGACGTCGTTCCGCTCACGGAGACGCTTCAGGGCCCAGGCGGAATCCTTGCCAGACGACCACGACAGGGCGATGGGCATACGGGACATACCAGTCTCCTTCCTGCAGTCGCCTGCAGTGCAACAGTTAGCTGCTAAGAGTGCCGCCCCGCAGGCGGGGTTGAAGAAAGCAGAGCGAAAGTGGAGTCCAGATCAGACGGCTGAAACAGCGCTGGCGGACATCTCTGCCATCACCAGCTCCGCCGCCTGGAAGAAACGGGCGTTCATCTCCCGCGTACCAAAGGTCACCCGGATCCACTCCGGTTCGTCGAAGATCCAGCCGGGCCGGATGATCACGCCGTGCCGGTTCAGCGCAGCCGCAAAGTCCCGGGAAGAGCGGCCAATGTGAATCCAGATGAAGTTCGCCTGGGTCGGCTTGTACGCCCATCCGAGGGCATGCAGCCGATCGTAGTAGTACCGCTTTTCGGTCCAGACCAGGTCCTGCGAGCGGCGGATGAATTCGGTATCGGTGAGGGCCGCCATGCCAGCTTCCTGGGCAAGGCGATTGACACTGAAGGTGAGACGAATGCGATCGAGGTACTGGACCAGAGTTGGTGGCGCGATGAGATAGCCCAGACGGAGTCCGGCGATCCCGCCGATCTTGGCGAGGGTGCGGAGAATGGCGACATGATGTCCCGCCCGGAGATAAGTCAGACTGTCGGGGTAGTCGCAGCCGGGCTCCACGAAGTCGGCGTATGCCTCATCGAGGACCACGACGGCGCGGTTGGCGTTGAGCTCCAGGAGACGGTCGATCTCGCCGGTGGTGAGCATTTGTCCGGTGGGATTGTTGGGATTGCAGACCCAGACGATTTTGGTGCGGTCCGAGATGGCGCGGCCCATGGCCTCGACATCGTGGATGTGGTCAGGATGGGCGATGGCAAGAAAGTCTTCGTCGGTCAGCGGCGTCGGCAGCGCGTGGGTCCACTGGCTGACGATGCGGTACTTCATGAAGCTGGGTCGGGCGGCGATCGCCTGATCGCCGGGTTCCAGCAGCACCCGTCCCAGGTCCATGAGGGTCGCGACTCCCCCATTGCCCAGGTAGATGTGGTCCGGCGTGACCCCGTGGTGCGCCGCCAGCGCCTGTCGCAAATAAAAGCAGGAGTCTTCAGGGTACTGCCAGACATCCTCGATGGCGGTCCGCAGGATGGCGAGGGCCTGGGGACTCACCCCCAGGACATTTTCATTGGAGGCCAGCTTGATAATCGGCTGGTCTTCAGGCAGGCCTAGCTCGCGTCGCAATTCAGCGACCGGCTTGCCGGGCACATAAGGCGTGACCTGCTGGAGATAGGGTCGGATGAGGTCCTCGATGCGCCGGCCCACGGCGGCCTCCTTTGCGCTTCGTGCAGCGGCATCTTAACAGAGGGATCGACGGGGTCCTCAATGACAAACGCCGCGGGGGCACCGCGGCGTTGTTGATGTTGGTCAGCCGGACGGAGGCAATCTACGGCAGGTCAGCCGGAGTCTCGCCCGGGAGCAGGAACATGTTGTCATCGAACCGGATGCCATCGAGCACGTTACTGTAGTCGGTCCGCTCGGTCGCACCGACGAGGCTCAGCTCGGTCCGGAGAATCTTGAAGTCGCCGACCCGGACCCAGATCCGCAGGTACTTGTATCCGAGGAGCTGGTCGAAGGGGCTGGCATCGATGCCATAGACCAACTGGCGGGACTTGGAGCCCTGACCTTCGCGGACCGTCGCCAGCATCCGGGCATTGCAGGCCGTCATCAGTTCGGTCATGGAATAGTCGCCGCGCTGAGCGTTGTCCCGCACGATGCCGTGAATCTTGAGGCCCTTCAGAAACGCCTCGATGCCTGCCGGGGTCGGCTGGGCATACGGCAGCGGGAGAAACTCCGCCTGCGCGTTCTGGCCATCCTGGTGATACAGGGCTGCGCCATTGGCGAAGAGGTTGTAGACCGGCCGGACCGCTCCCCCCTGATTCAGGGTCGCCGCATCAATGACCCGGGAGCCGCTCCGGTCGCGGACCATCACCTGACCCGTCATCTGGAAGGGATCGATCCGCGCCACATCAGCCTGCGGCACCGTGCCGTAGAGCGACGTGGAGAGTTCCTTGATGAACCAAGTCTGATAGGTGAAGTACGCGCCAGTGCCAATCTCGGTCTGGGAGTTGTCCCAGGAACGGGAGGCGAAGGGGAGTCCCCAGGATTGCTGGGTTGTGACTAAGCTTCCTGGCAGGGGACGCATGGCATAGGCACTGAACGGCGGCGTGGTGTCGGCTGACGCGGTCAGCGGGGCCAGCAGCATCAGGCTGGCTGCGAGACTCAGGATGGCGGGTCGCCAGAGGCTCAAGCGGTTGGTCTCCAATGGACAGCTGGTCGTGGATTGCTCCACGCCCCCGGGAGAACGCCGGGGTAGCGGTAATCTACCACAGCGCATCGAACAGGTGGATACCTTGGATTAGCGGTTATGGTGTGCGGAAAATGGCCCTGACCTCTAACCGCAGGGTCAGGCCCAGACCAGTCCCGGCCAGGAGATTGTCACCACTTTTGACAAACAACCAACGCCCCCGGCAGGACCAGGGGCGTTGCACGTCAGGTGGTCAGGAGACGGCGACTAGAGTCGCTGCTCCTGGGCGTAGGCCTTCAGCGGCACCTGCTCCAGCCCAACCCACCGGGCGAAGATGGTGCGATAGGACTCGTTGAGCTGGACGCTGACGACATCCGCGCCGGTCACCACCACATGCTGCTCGGCATTGGGGATGCCATTGGAGCGCATGTAGGTGGTGGCGGCTTTGGCGGCAGCGTCACGATTGGGGAGCTGGTGGGCTCCCAGGATAGCCGCCATGTTCGCGGTGCTCTGGAGGGAGTACTGCTGCGCCTGGGCGAAGCCGACATCGGTACAGAGCATCAGGACGCCGACCATCGTGCCCAGGAGGGCGGTCTGGCGGACATAGAACGAAGTGGTGTAGGGGCGATAGGGATCAGCCGGCTGCGGATCGAAGTTAGTCACGATGCGCTCTCCATCCATGGATGCGGGGTAAGGCACTCGTCCGGGGGGATTACCCGCCCAGGTTGGTGGTGATGTCACCAAAGATCGTATTGATCTGCCCTCCAAGGAGGGTCAGCGCTGCCACAGCAACAATCGCCACCAGGGCGATGATGAGGGCGTACTCAGTCAGGCCCTGGCCACGAGTGGCACGGGCACACCGGGAAGCAGACAAGGCGAGTAGCAGGTGCATGACGCGCTCCAGAACTGCAAAACCCAGACTGCAGGAGCCTGGTTTCCGGAACCCGTCGCCCGGGAGCCAGCGGTGCTCCCAGGCGACGAGCCGGTGTCACTGTTAAGACAGGGCGGTGGTGATGTCGCCGAAGATCGTGTTGATCTGGCCACCCAGCAGGGTGAGCGCAGCAACCGCGACGATCGCGACCAGGGCGATGATGAGGGCGTACTCAGTCAGGCCCTGTCCCTTGCGGCGGGCGATGAGAGCACTCTTCAGCGTCGTGAGAGTCGTCATGGGTGAATCCTCCTGACAAATCCCCCAGGGAACGGGCGCGGGGGCACTAGTGGTACCCCGGCCGGACAGGCCTTCACGCCTGTCCCCGGGCCGTCTTCACAACGAAGACGGGGAAGCGAACAGAAGGAGAGCGCCGCGGCGGTCACCGCAGCGCTCTCCGCCGGGGTCATTTACGACAGGGCGGTGGTGATGTCACCGAAGATGGTCGAAATCTGGCCACCCAGCAGGGTGAGCGCAGCGACCGCGACGATCGCGACGAGGGCGATAATGAGCGCGTACTCGGTCAGGCCCTGGCCCTTCTTGCGGGGAAGGCGGCTGGCGAGAGTCACGAGGTTAGTCATGGTGGTGAAACTCCTTGGGAAGATGCAGGTGTCGAACCGAAGACCCGTCCAGCCGCAGCTTTCCGGGGGTATGTCACTGGCGTCGCCTCGGCAGGACTGTCAGGCACAGTCGCACCGAAACGGGCGCGAGAGGGCAGACTAGGTTGAGGCTCCAGCAAGCTCCCGGCTCTCCAGCGGACAGTCCGGGGAGTCCCTGGGGTCCCGCAGGACTGGACTCACTGATACTGTCCGGCTGCTAAACGCGACATAGCCAATACGTCTTAATGTGGGGCTTTTACCCCTCACGACGTCGGCTCGGCCGCGCCCGGGAACACCCATACAGTCCGGGCATCCGCAAGCATGTGATTAGTGGGGATACAGGTGATCTGAAGAGGCCTAATAGAACTAAGGGTCCTGATCCAAAAATTCGGTCTTCGGCTGCCAGTAATTAGTAAGGGGAGAGGTTCCCCTGACGTCTCACGCCTGCGCTGGAGCGCAGCAGACTAGCGCGAAGTGGCGCTGGCGACTTCCGGCTGCTCCAGCGACGGTAACGGATCGCCCTTGACGGTCGCCCGGACCACGGGATGGCCCCGATTGACACGCAGGGTAAAGCGGGGGCGATCCTCCGAGGTCTCTTCCACTTCTTCCAGCAGCCGAAGTTTCCGGGCCGCGACTACCAGCTCTTCCGCTTCCTGCTCGGTAATCGGGAAGAGAGGGCGACCATAGGTCAGCCCCCGGGAGAGATAACGCTGCGTCAGGAACTCAGCCCGCTGCTCGATCTCCATCATGGTCCGGACAAACCAGCGGAGCTGCTCTTCGTTGAGGCTCAGGAGGCTCACCAGGGCCTGCTCGGCGAAGGGCGACACTTTTCCCGGCAGGATGGCAGTCGGCAGGGCTGGCGCGCTGCTGGCGGGGGGCAGTGGCGATTCATCGGGGAGCCAGTAGGTCCCCCCCTCGCCGCGGATGATCCCCTGCTCCATGGCTGAAAGGAGAAAGGCCTCGAAATTCGGATAGCCGAAGGGTCCCAGGGCGAAATGCGGCATGGTTCGTCGAAAAGCGCGTTCAATGCGTTCGACTGTCCGGGCGCTGGGATTGTGGGGCAACCCGCGGATCGCGGCAGGCAGGAGGCGCATCGGCTCACGACCAGAGAGGCTGCTGCCAGGCCGGTCCCGCAAGGGACTGGTGAAGCGGGGGCGCTCGCTGAACGTCGGGCCGCCCAGGTTCGCCGGACGGAGCAGATCGCTGAGGCGGGGAGCGAAGGCGGAGAAGTCGACCACATCATCGTCGTCATCGGAGTTTTCGGCAGCCGTCGCGCCCTCCCCTCCCCCAGTCACCGGACTTTTCGGCGGGGCCAGGGTGCGCAGACGGCTCATCCAGGGGGTGCGAGTCCCAGGGGTCGCTTCCGTCTCGGCCGCAGATGATGGGGCCGAGGCGGAAGCGGCCGCCGGAAGATCCGGGGCCGTTTCTGCAACAGAGTCGAGCGCGACCACGGAGGCCGCCGTCCCAGTGTCGGGACGGCGATCCTCCGCTACTACAGGCGCAGACTCCAGGAGGTCTTCGGTGGCCGCGACCTTCTTCCGCCCTTTGGTGGCGGTCGTGGTCGTGGCCTTGGCGGTGGTGGTGGTGGCCTTCTTGGCGACGGTCTTCCGGGTCCCCTTCTTGGGAGGCTCAGGATCGTCATCGCCCTCCGGCGCAGGAGCGGGATTGGCCGCCGCCGCCTTCACCGCACGCTTCCGCGCAGGCTTGGCGACTTCGACCTCTTCCACGGCTTCCACTTCGTCTTCGAAATCCTCTTCCGGCTCCGGAGAAGGCGCAGCGCGGCCGATGGACCGCTTGCGCGGGGCCAGGGCGACTTCCTCGCCCCCGGCATCTTCCTGGGCACGGAAGGTGCGGCGGGGGGCATCGGATTCCTGCTGACGGAGGTGATCCACCAGGTCGGGATGCGACTCGATGCCCAGGGTCAGGTGCCGGAGCGCCTCATCCACCTGACGTCCGCGACTGCGGATGGCGGTGAGGGCTTCGGTGGCCTTGGTGAGCAGGTCGCGCAACACCCGGATTTCATCGCCGAGATTGCGCCACTCATTCTGGATATCGCGGAGGGCTTCCACCGAGATCTCGGCGGGCCGGTCATCCCAGGGCTCTTCCGGTGTCAGATTGAACTGGGTTACCAGATTCCGGAGAACAGCCTGGGTGATCGGGAACGGGTCCCGGGGACGCCAGGCTTCCAGATGCTCAATCAGCTGCTGCTGGTCGGTGAAGTACCAGACCCAGGAGTGCCGTTCCACTTCCACCGGCTCATCGCTCACGATGAGCAGGCGCGGGAAGACCTGCGGCCGGACATCGAAATGCCACGGATGGAGCGGATCCTCGAGGGCTGGCAGATTCGCCGCAATCCAGTCCTGGCACTTGTTTGCCGTGTACTGGAGTCCCAGCAACGGATTGGTATCCCCCAGCGAAGTCTCATAGGGATCCCAGTAGAGTTCCCCATCTTCTTCGGTTTGCATCTCCCACGGCCCATGGGCGGAACCCCGGACAGCGGTATGGAGGTGACAGGTGCCGACCATAAAAATCGCGCTCTGCTCGCCTGCCAGCCGAAGCACTAATGCTTCGGCCATGCGGGTCGTGCGGGGCACGTTGAAGCCAACGAGTACATGGTAGTGATCAGGCAACTCACGGAGTGCCTGGGCGGTCAAGGGATCAAGAGCGCTCTCAACCCCTATATGAAAACGGGCCACTGAAGTCCCCCTCAACGGTTTGAGTCGAGTATGTCAGCATCAACCTGATCGCGATGCCAACAGGCATATGCCCCACAAGAGCTTACCCCTGTCAGCGGACAGCATCATCGCGATTTGTCCGAAAAACGGACAAGCAGGGCGATACCTCTAGATAGCGAATGGCACCAGACGCTTGCCTTCCGACATCAGCCCCAACTCCGGTGCCCGGACCTGGGGTGTATCGGCAGCCAGCACATGCCCTAAACGCCAAGCCGCGATCCCACACGCCTCGGCCGCCGCGAGGGCAGCCTCTGCATCGGGAGCGCGCAGGGCGAGTATAAACCCAATGCCCATGTTAAAGGTAGTCCAGCACGTGGCGGCATCGAGCGGCCCCCGCTCCTGCAAGAGCCGGAAGACCGGCGGGAGGTCGGGCCAGGTCTCGATGGCGAACGCGACCGGGACCGGGGTCCGGAGCAGATTCAGGAGCCCTTCGCCTGTCATGTGGAAGGCTGCTGATGGCTTGATTTCGCGTCGCCATATTTCCCGCATAAATCGTACATAAAGGCGGGTAGGCTCCAGCAGTTCAGCCCCCAGGGTGCGCCCCAGTTCAGGAACATGGGTGGTGAGATCCCAGCCATCGCGCAGCAGGAGCTGCCGGGCCAGCGTGTACCCGTTGCTGTGGAGGCCACTGGCGGCGAGCCCGATGAGCAAATCGCCAGGTGCGAGGTCCTGGCCGATCATGATGCGGTCCAGGGGGACCACACCGATGGCCGTCCCGGCGATATCCCAGGCCCCATCGGGGCCGTGGGGCGTGAGGAGCTCCCGGACCTGTGCGACCTCCCCCCCAGGGATGGCGATGCCCGCTTCTTCCGCACCCCGGACCAGCGATTCCACGAGCCCCTGGAGGGCTGGGGAGTCGAGCCGGTCGATGGCGATGTAATCAAGGAGGGCGATGGGGTCCGCGCCGACACAGAGGAGGTCATTGACATTCATGGCGATGAGGTCGGTGCCGATGCCGCGGTAGTCGCCGAGTTGCTGGGCAATGACGACTTTCGTGCCGACCCCATCCATGGAGACGGCGATGCCGGTGTCTCCGATGGGGAGGACATTGGCGTAGTAGCCGAGGTCCAGCAGGGGACGTCCGAAGGCCGGGAAGGCGAAGGTCGCCCGAATCCGGTCGGTGAGGGTGGCGAATTCCGGGGCATCGGCGGTCGCCCGGACCCCGGCAGCGGCGTAGGCGTCAGATGGCATCGCTCCATTACAGCACAGGTTGCGGGAGCGGGGGGAGTTGCCGTGAGGTTCGGAGTGCCGGTAGGATGTTCCACGTGGAACAGCGACCACGTCCTTGGGAGCGATCCTTGTCGGCCGCGCCGAGCGTGGCAGACTGGCGCAGCGCGTTCGAAGCGCTTCTCTCCACTTTGGCGCTGGACCTGCCTGAAGAATGCTGCAGCGCGCTGGTGGCCCACGCCCAGACCCTCTGGCAGTTCAATCCCCGCCTCAATCTCACCAGCCTCACGACCCCGCAGGGGGTAGTCTCTGAATTGTTCGGGGACTCCCTCCTCGGACTGCGTCTGGCACCGTTGCTCCGCACGACACATCTGGTGGATATCGGGAGCGGGGGAGGGTTCCCAGGCCTGCCGCTGGCTGTCGCCTGTCCGGAATGGACCTGCGAGCTCCTGGAGCGGAAGAGTTCCATCGCGCTCTATCTGGAGCAGGCGGTGCAGGCAACCGGGGCGGGCAATGTCACGATCCTGAATGTCAGCCTGGAGGAGTACCCACAACATCGCAGCGACCCGGAGCCGATCTGCTTTACGGCCAAAGCGGTGTTCCACGTGGAACAGTTGTGCGCCCGGCTGGCGGAATCCGGACGACCCCTGGATCAGGCTTGCTGGTGGGGCTTGCCGGGACTCACGGCGGATCGTCTGCCCCCCCCCTGGCGGATCGAGACCCAGGAGAGTGCGGTGCTGCCGGGGAGTGATCGACCCACCGCCATCTACCTGCTGACCCAGGCTTAGGCAGGCTCCGCGATGGCACATCCAGTGATTGCCATCAGCGTAAGCACTCCTTTCCCCAAAGCTGACTGCAATTGGGGAGAGCCAGTACAACTTTCAACGCTCCAGCTATGAGCAATAGCGGAGAACTCCACCAGCCACCGGAGCCCCCTGTGTCTGCGCGCATCATCGCTGTGTCGAATCAGAAGGGGGGAGTCGGGAAGACCACGTCGGCGGTCTCCCTCGCCACCGCCCTGGCGGTAGCAGGGCACCGAGTGCTCCTGGTCGACCTCGACCCCCAGGGCCACGCCACTCTCGCGCTGGGTTTCGACAAATCTGCCCTGACCATCTCTATCTATGAGGTCCTCGCAGAGGATCTGAGCGCTCAATCGGCAATCGCTCAGTCCCGGGTCCCCCACCTGCAGGTCCTGCCGGCGAATCAACATGCGGCAGGGCTGGAGCTCCTGCTGGGACAGGTCGAGCAGCGTGAAACGAAGCTCCGGGATGCCCTGGCCCCCCTGCGGGACCGCTATGACTACATCCTCATCGACTGTCCCCCCTCCCTGGGGCTGCTCACCCTCAATGCCCTGACCGCAGCCCAGTCGGTACTGGTTCCCCTGCAGTGCGAGTTCCTCGCGCTGGAGGGGCTCGCGCAGCTGATGCAGACCATCCAGTTGGTGCGAGGACGACTGAACCCCGGACTCCGCCTCGAGGGGGTGCTGCTGACCATGTATGACGGCCGGACCAACCTCACCCGGGAGATCGAGCGGGAAGTCCGGGCCTACTTTCAGGCCCCGCCATCGGGTCTGGGACTCCCCCGGACCCCGGGGGCGGTCTTTCAGACCGTGATTCCCCGGTCAGTCCGCCTTGCCGAGGCCCCCAGCCACGGCATCCCTATCTCCGAGTACGACCCCGGCTCCACCGGGGCGCTCGCCTATGCCACTCTCGCACAGGAGGTGCTGGCCCATGGCTAAGCGCCCATCATTGGGACGGGGTCTGGCGGCCCTCCTCCCCGCTGCACCGGTCGTGACCGCCAGCGACATTCAGGAAATCCCGCTGTCACAGATTTCCTCGAATCCTTATCAGCCCCGGTTGAAGTTTCCCGAGGCCGAACTCGACGAATTAGCGGAAAGCATTGGACGCCACGGGGTCCTGCAGCCGATCCTCGTGACCCCGACCGCGACCGGCTTTCAGCTGGTGGCCGGGGAACGACGGGTCCTGGCTTCGCGACGCGCCGGGCGGGAGACCATCCCGGCCCAGATCCGGCAGCTGGATGACCGGACAGTCCTGGCGGTAGCGCTGGTTGAAAATGTCCAGCGGGCGGAACTTGATCCCATAGAGAAGGCGCGGGCCCTGGCACGCCTGCGGGAAGAGTTCGGCGCCACCCAGGAGGAGCTGGCTCAGGAGATCGGGGTCTCCCGGGCGCAGGTGGCGAATCTGCTGCGGCTGTTAGCGCTCCCCTCGACGGTCCAGGAGGCCCTGCAGGCCGGGGACCTCTCGCTGGGACATGCCAAGGTCCTCCTCGGTCTGCCAGAAACGGAGCTGCCGCAGTACGCCGCCACCGCCATGCGCTTCGGGTGGTCGGTCCGGGAGCTGGAAGAGGGGGTCCGCCAGGGGTGGATCGATGGTCCACCGATGACAGGCACGGAAACCAGCGAAGACGCGGCGGCAACAAAGACCCCCAGAGCCCCGAAGGCGGTTTCCCCCGCAGACCCGGATATCGTTCGCCTCGAGAAACAGCTGGCGGAGCGGTTCGGAACGCCCTGCGCGTTGAAGCTGCAGGGGAAGCGGGGCGGCACGCTGAGCTTCCAGATTTACTCGTGGGAAGATGCTGACCGGCTGATTCGACGCCTCCTGCAGGCCGACGAAAGGGGGAACACATGAGCATCACGATCATCCTTGGCTACCTGCTCCTGGGAGCGGGGGCGGCGTTCTTCATCTGGTCCGATGCCGAGTTCCGGCCCATCGAGCGGCTCCCCTTTGCGGTCCTGGGGTTCCTGGCCTGGCCCCTGGCGCTGCCGTGGTACCTCATTACCCGCCCTGAGAGCGTGGTCCAGGACCTGACGTACTCCAAGAGCCACCAGCATTACAAGGACTATGTGAAGCAGAAGGGCCGGGACATCGGCGAAGGGGTCGCCGCCGATCTGGAGCGACGCGAAGAAGAAGCGCGACTGGAGAAGGAACGCGCGGAGAAACGTCGCAGGGAGCAGGGCCCACAGGCCTTTGAGGAGGAAGACGACGACGAGCCCAAGGTCCAGAAGGTTGTCATCGGCGACCGCCCACCCCCTGCTGCTGCTCCAACTGGCCCCTGGGGCAACCTGCCCGGGGAGGAGGGGACCCCTGCTCTCCCCACCGCGCCGCGTCAGGGCTATGCCGGGGACACCCGGATCGGGAGCAGTGTCCGGGACCGCATCTACGGCACCGGAGGTCATGCCTTTGAGGAGGGGGGACATTCTCCCGCTGAACAATCTTCCTCGCAACAAGCTTCTGAAGCGCCGAAGCCAGCCGCGGGTGGCTGGGCGCTGGAGCCTCCGGCTCCCCCATCACCTGCCCCGCCCGCGCCCCGGCAGGCCGAGCCCCCCACCAGAGCATCGATCCGGTCGCGGCTTTATGGCGATGAAGATCTCGCGGTACCGGGCATCGAGGAACCCCGCCCCCCCTTTCAGGACCACAATCTGGAGCGGCTGATCGAGGATGGCCAGCTTCGGGAAGCGCATCGGGTAGCCAAGCGGATGCTGGAAATCGCGGCGCGTCTGGGAGAAGCCGAGAAGCAGGCCGCGTATCAGCAATACTTCCAGGACCTGGAGCGTCGGATCGCCGCCTCGGAGGTCCCGCTGGACGATTAGCGCCGCTGCCAGGGTCCGGGAATTGTGCACCGGCGGGACAAAATTCATTCTACCCCGGATAGAACGTCCCGGCATCCGGGAGTACACTATCGGTCCGGTGGGAGCCCACTCTTCCATCGAGCATCAGGCCCTGTCCGAAGTCGCCAGTCGTGCGGCGGCGTAAGGCAAGTCCGTCCCCAACCCCTGATGCGCCATCGTCCGTGCATGCCACATCGTCGTCGGTCCGCCGGCCGCCATTGTGCCGGTGCTAAGGGAGGCCAGTCATCGTGTCGGGTTTGTGTGTCGCTCCCCTGAAGTTTGGGGTCTGCTTGCTGTCGTTGCTCATCCTCGCGGGTTGCGCCGGAGGTTCGCCAAACACGGTCCAGCCCAGCGGAATGGAAACCGGCACCGGCGGCCTGGTGCTGCCAACTCCGGAGAATCCGATGCTCGGCGCGGCCCTTATGGCCGGGACCCTGCGTGTCGACGCGACATCGCTGACCGCAACGCTGATTCCGGATCATCAGGGCGCCCTGGATTTTCCACTGGACATCACACCGTACCTGACCATCTCCCCTGGCTTCGACTGCTTTCGGGCGCTGTCGGTGAAGCGTGGCCCTGGAGGCACCATTGATCTGGAACTGGGGCTGCGGCATCCGTTTGACCCCGCCCTGCGCCCGGACCTGGATCCCTTTGATCCCCGACTGATCCTGGGGACCGGTGGGGCGACCCAGTTTGGGCGGTTGCCACTGGGGAAAGATGGCGCAGCGCCTCGCGTGACCCTGCAGGGGGTCCCGAATGCCGATGGCTACACCGGACGGTTTAAAGAGCTGGTGGGGACGACGCAGGCCGGGACGAAGAACCCCTATATCGATTTCTTCACCGACACCAATCCTGATCCGCTGGTCATTGGCGCGCAGGTGCCGTTTCACCGCATGGCTGCTGGTGCCCCGGAAGATCGTCAGATCCTTCGCCTGAATCCGGCGGTGCTGGGGAATGTCATCGAGCTGCGGTGGATCATCGAAGCCGCCTATGGGCAGTCGGCCACCCGGGCGAACCGCTTCTCGCCGGTCTATCGCAACCCGCAGTTCAACCGCAAGGAGCCGTATGCCGTCCGCGTGCAGGTCGTGTCGAACACCCTGCAGGAGGGAGAGGTCAACACCGAGGCGACCGTGCTGGTGGAGGTCGAGGACTGGCAGCAGGGTGCGCCGGTGGCGGCGGATCCGGAGAATCCTGCTCCGAACGAAGTGGAAGCCTCGAGCGACTTTAGCCGTCTCATCTTCGACCTGCCGGGACTCACGCCGGCCACCATCCAGCGCAACGCTGCCGAAAGCGGGTCCGGGACTGCGGGCGATCCGTTCCGCTTCACATTCGATATCACCAACGACGGCACTTTCACCGCAGGCTCCTATGCCGGGCTGGTTCTGGTGGAAGACGAGCTGGATCCCTTTACGGCCGACCTGGAGTACCGGGTCTTCCAGAGCTTCAGCCTGACGGTACTGGAAGAAAATCCACCCCCGCAAAAGGGGACCTGGGACTGGAGTGGCGCGACGCAGCAGGTGAGTCAGCAGCCGGGGCTCTCCTACCTTTGGCCCAAAGAAGGCATCGCGATTGACTCGCTGGGACGTTCCCATGTGGTCTGGACTGATGATTCCAGCGGGAACGATCAGGCGTTTTATGCCCGTCAGACAAGTCCGGGGGCGACGACTTTCACCTCTGCTGAAGCGCTGGCACCGGCACCTTCGCTCTATCCCACCATCGCCATCGACAGCACCGACCAGGTGCATGTGGTCTGGGAGGATGGCCGGGGACTGGCGAACGGCTCGAACATTCGGTATGCCTCGCGTCTCGCCACTGGCAACGTCAATGCCGGTGAGATTCCGCTCACCAGTGTGGCGGAAAATGTCTTTGCGATCTTCCCCAAGGTCGCCATTCGGCCAGGGGGCGGCGCACATGTGGTGTGGGCTGAGAATCGCACGGACCCCCAGGTGAATCCCTTTGGAGTCGCGGACTTCGGGGTGTACTACGCCCAGGTCGATTTGCCATCCATCAACAGTCCGGGGGTCGGCACCGCCGCTGCCGTGATTGATGTGGCGCTGTCGCAGGGCTTTCCGAATCTGGTGGCGGTGGGCGGGACCGTCCATGTGGCCTATCAGGAAAATGCCCTGAACGGCACCGGTAACCGGCGGGTGTGGCACATCGCGGGAGATGGCGCAACGTTCGGGACACCGGTCGCGGTGACGAACGCCGGCATCGATGCCGGGCAGCCGGACCTCGATGCCACGAGTCTGGGCGTCCTGTGGCTGGTCTGCTCCCGCGGCGGCGCCAGCGGTCCGATCCTGCTCACCAGCAGCGACGACAGCGGTGCCACCTGGAACCCCATCACGACATTCTCCGAGGGGGGAACCCCGGGCTACACGCAGTATGGTCCCGACATCGCTATCGATGTGCAGGACAATCTCCATGTGGTGTGGCATGAGTTCCTGCCAGCCACCCTGGACCTCGGTCGGGTGCAGCAGCGGACGCAGTACTTTGATGGCGAGTTGCTGCCGACCCAGTTCGTCACCCCGGCCGGGGAGTTTGCCGGCTGGCCGAGCCTGGCGGTGGCCCCGAATCGCAATCTGGCGGTGGCGTATCAACGCTGGACTGGCACGGATTACGAGGTCTTCCACCAGGTCGGGGTGTACACGCCGACTCCGTAGGTAACACCTTCTGAACAGGGCGCGATGACAGGGTCCAGCCCCATCAACAGGGCGCGATGAATCGCGCCCCTGGCATGTCCCAGAGGGCGTCACATGTCCGGGAACGACATCGTGACAGCCGCCATGTCATCCGGGGGATACGGCAGCCCGCAGTCGTCGCTGACACTGATGGTGAACTGGTAGGTGTTGCCCCGGGCTGAGGTGGTGACCGTTCCTGAGAGGATCGCGGTCTGGGGGTTGAACTGGAGTCCAGGCGGCAGGATGCCGTTGCTGACCCACGTGATACTGCCGGTACCAGTCGAAGTCTTGAACTCGTAGCTAAAGGGGAGACCGACCTCCGGCAGAGGGGGAGTCCCTTCGGTGATCAGCGGTGTCGCTGGACAGGGGAACTGGATCACCGTTTCCCAGACATCGCGCTGCTCCAGATAGCAGGTGTCGCGGACTTCCACCTGGAAATACCAGGTGCCGCCTCCGTCCAAAGGATCAGGGAAGAAGCTGATCGTGCCATCCGGAGCAAGGGAGAAATTGCGCGGCACTGTTTGAGGAGTCAGGAGACTCCAGGTGAGTGTCCCCTGGCCCCCTGTAGCGTTGATTTTCGAGCTGTACTGCTGATTCCAGGAGATGGGAGGGAGGGGGGTCGGCACGATGACCGGCGGCGGAGCGCACTGGATCGGGAGATAGAGCTGCGCCGTCACCGGCGTACCTGTCGCGCACTGATCAGCGACCCGCACCGTAAACGTGATGATGGACCCCTCGGCCGAAGGAAGGGCAGCGCCGCTGAAGCTCCCATTGGATTGCAGGGTGAGTCCTGCGGCGGCCAGTGCTGGTGCACCGCTGATGACACTCCAGCTGAGCGGCGCTTCACCCACCGCCTGCAAAGGTGCCGGGTGCTGCCCGACTGCGATCGGAGGAATCGTGCTGGTGAGAATCTCCAGCGGTGTGCAGGGGATGTCGAGGTCGAAAGTCTTTTGGCTGCTCTGCTGGGAGGGACAGGCATCCCGCACCGTCACCGCGAACGTGTAAGACTGCCCACTGGCACTGTCGGCAGGGGTGCCACTGATGACACCGGCGGGACTCAGTACCAGCCCTGCAGGCAGGGTACTTCCGGGAGACAGCTGCCAGGTCAGGGGGAGTCGCCCCCCTTCAGCGGCGAGGGTCTGTATGTACACCACACCCCGTGTTGCCGATGGCAAGGGTGACGGTGTCGTGATCAGCGGATCGGGCTCATCGCAGAGATCACCGCTGTTGGTCCGGACACGCAGGGTCCAGCCGGCGTTGACCTCGGCTGGCGGATTGCCGCTGTCCCGGACCCGGACGCCGAGGGCGACACTGCCGAGAGGTGGTGCGGGTATCCCACTGAGGGTCCCGGTTGACGGATGCAGTTGCAGCCATGACGGGGCCGGTCCGGTCAGGGTGTAGGTGTAGGGCTTCACGCCGCCAAACGCCTCGAACTGATGCGCGATGGGGACCCCCGTGACCGCTTCCAGGACCAGCACGCCGGGGTCGAGGACCAGGAGAGGTCGCTGGACCTCAATGGTCGCGACCTGCCAGGTCCGGACACGTCGTTCCTGCACGATGCTGCTGCGATCCAGCATCAGGGTGCTGTAAGGGTCACGTTGATCCACGACTGTCACCAGCGCGTGCAGGAGCCCGGCGGGAGGAATGATTTCCGGAGTCAGGGCGATGGTGCGTCGCAAGGGGGTCGTGCCACGGCCGGTCCCCTCAAAACCCGTGAAAACCACTTCGCTGTTCAGCATCCCCGGCACTTCCACATAAGCCCGCTGCACCTGGCTGTTGAACGGCACCATATCCCGGGGCGTGGCATCGGGGGTCCAGGTCGGGTGGATGATCGCCGCCTGCTGCCAGTCCCAGATGTCGAGGGTGAGATCGGTTTTGCGATCCACAGGCGTGAGCAGGAGGGGTGTCGCGGAGGCCTGGACCCGCCAGGGGGCCAGCAGATTTCCCGCCGGGAGCTGATACACGGGGCGCTGACGTACGGCGGTCCGCAGTAAATCGCCCTCTGCCGGATCCGCTCCTGCTTTGTTCATATAGCTGGCGAGGAGAGCGACCTGGAGATTCACGCTGGTGCGGTCTTTGAGGTGAAGCTGGACCTGCAGAATTCGCTCCTCACCTTGTCGCAGGCTGTTGAACCCCTGAGCGGTGGTGAGATTGGGGAAACCATTGACGGCCTCGGGGTCGAAGTTGCCGGTGGGGTCAGTCTGCGGTGAGCGCGAAAAGATGATGTACGGATCCAGTGTCGCGGCATTGGTGAGATCGACTGCTTCAAACCAGGGCTCCAGGAGATCCGTGTAGCCATCGGGGGGGAACTGCCCGCTGCCCCAGGTCAGGAACCCGGGCTCGAGGCGTTCGCCCGACTGCGGAAAGAGGGTGGTGTATCCGGCATCGGTGCGGTTATGGACCAGGAGCATGGCATCGAAGACGTGCAGGTCGAGCCGCTCGCCGGGTCCAAAAGAGCCGGCGCTCGCCGGCAATGGGAAGGGATGTCGTAGCCGGACCGTGGCGGTCAGTGTTTCGCCCTGGACGCTCAAGCCCTCGATGCGAAAGCAGTCCGCACAGTCGCCCCGGAAAAATGCCGTGGTATCGACCGCGTAGTTCTTGCCATCCCCCAGCGCTCCCAGCGACCGGGACGGGAGAATCTCGAAAGCGGGCGGATCCAGGGTAGCGCGGACGTCATAGAGCCCCAGGGGGACCGGGGCATCAGTGCCCAGCGCTGCTCCAATGGAGAGCGCCGGGGTCTGCGACGGCTCAGGTGCAGTCCCGAGGGGGGCAGAGCGAGGTCCGGCACACCCAACCCACAAGATCGCTGCTGTCAGACAACAGATGACAGACCGGCCTGCGGCCAGATGCTCTTGTATCGCCATGTCCGGGTACCTTCCCTGGCTCCGGTGGAATCGTCCCTTTGGCAAACAGTCACGCAGGCCAGGCGATCTGTCGACAGACCTGCGCTGATCCCTCAGCGCAGGAGGCAGCCTGTCGACCTGCCTCTTAATACAACTGTATCTGTGTCAGGAAAAAAGCACAAGCACCCCGGACGTGTCCGGGGTGCCAGTTGAAGTGACAGCCGAGAAGGGGCTAGTTCGCGAAGACCAACTGGTTCCCCGGCGCAACCGTGGCGTACACCATCGTGTTGTCGGCCCGGTAGCAGGTCATCCCCTCGGCCACAAAGGCCGAGTTGACGTTGTAGGTGTAGAGCAGGTTGACGGTGGAGGGCGGGACAAACTCGTAGACCGGGATCTGGTGCGGCGGCAGCGGACTGCCGCTCATGGTCCAGGAGAGGTGGATGAAACCATCGCGGTCTACAGCAATGGCGCAGTTTTGTCCACCACCGGTCAGCTGTGATCCGCCGAAGCCCAAAATCGCTTGCGTATGCGGATTGATGATGGTCCAGGCACGCCCGGCAGTCCGGCTCCCGGGAGTCGAGAGGTAGAGGAGGTCGCCGACGTTCTCCATGTCATAGGTGGAGGGGAACGGGGTGATGTTCCAGCCGCCAATGGTAGCGCCAGTCGCCAGATTGAACTGCGTGACGGAGAAGGGGTTGCTCGTGAAGTCGCAGCCCCAGAATGTACCGTCATCCAGGTAGCTAATGGCCTTGGAGGTGAAGAACTGGCGGTTGGACGCATAAATCACCCCCCCGTTGAGGTCATAGGTAACAGTGTCGTTGGTGGTCAGATCGTAGTCCGCACTCACGGTGACCCGGTTTGTCACTTCATGGACGGTGATGCCCCGCATCGGACCCGAGGCAATTTCGGTGAAGCCGACGGTCCAACTGCGTAAAAACGTGCCCGCTGAGGAGTAGACCCGGACTTCGCGGGTGCTGCCTGTGGAGAGGAAGACTTCCCCAGTTCCCTGATGGCAGTCGAGGCTGGACACCGACGAGAGGCTGGTGCTGCTGACGACTTCTGGCTTCACGATGACTTCACAGGTGTTGGTGCTGTCGATGCCGTCCTGCGAGCAGCTCACATAGGTCCGGCCCATGCCGATGCCGGTCCCGACATTCGCGACAAAACTCATGACATCGGTCATCGACGACTCCCAGGTGGCGGTGGTGGAGATGTCCTCGACGAATGGGGCCTCATCAAAGGTGCCGATGGCGGTAAAGGTAATGGCTTCCGCCGGTCCCTGAGCAATGATCTGTCGGGTGGCCGGAGTGATATCAATCGAGACCAGCTGGCGGGTCGGGAGATTGGTGCCGACGCTGAAAGTGACGGCCTGATAGGTGGCGAAGCGGGTGACACTCACCGGGTCGATGGTCGCGCCGGTCTGGCTGGAGAGCGCATCGGTGGCACCGCCCGCGTTGATGCCGGTCTGTCGGTTGTCACTCACACAAATCAGCGCGACATAGTCACCCTCGCCAGCGCTTAGCTCATTGAAGAGCTGACTGCTGTACGTCAGGGGATCATTCTCCCGGCCTGTGCCAGAGAGGGGAGCGCCCATGTTCAGGGTCGAGTTGCGGACGCCGGGGGCGACCAGCTCCACCTGGGTCACCTCGCTGGCGCCCCGGATCGCGCCGATGTTCCCGAGAGCCGGGTCGATCACGCCGCCATGCTGCCAGTCCCAGACCCGGACATCGACGGTCGCGCTGGAGCTGGGGTCGTTCCCGGTCAGGCTGTTGGTGGCGGTCGGAATCTCCGCTTCCACCCGCCAGGGAGCCTTACTGTTGAATTCGGGGAGGGGATACCGGGGATCCAGCCGCTGAGTGCGTCCGGTGACACTCGCGCCATAGGCACAGGTGAAGAGGAAGGTCAGTCGCTGCGGACCATCGGTGGGGAGGATGCCGAGGACGACTTCGCTGGTGACATCAGCCCCCATGGGAAAGACGTTGTACCCGGTGGGTGCCTGCAGGTCCGCGAAGCCATTGGGATTCGAGGCGCTCCAGTTGCCGGTGGTGCGGTCTTCGTTGAGCATCACATAGGGCCAGGCGGAGGCGGTGTAGGTGGGGTCGAGACTCTGCACGACACTGGTCAACAGCGGGGAGTACCCGGCAGCGTTGGCCACCAGTCGTGTCGGCAGGGTCGCGCTGCCGCTGGCGAAGGCGCCGGGGAAATTGCCGAGGTTGCCTGCCACCAGAACTGCCGCATCAAAGACATGCAGATCGAGGCGATTCACCCCACTGATGGGAAGCTGCGGATTGCCGGGCTGGAAGGGATGCCGGGCGTTGACCTTCAGCACGATCTGGCCATCGCCATTGCGAGTCACACCCGTGACGCCGAAGCAGTTTTTGCAGGGCGCGCCATCAAGGAAGCCGGTGGCGTTGAGCCAGAAATTGTCGCCGAACGCGGTGGGGACCCTGACCGGATTCGCCTCGGCGGTGAGCGCGACGGGGTCGATGTCTACAGTTATCGCACCCAGGAGCCCGACATCCGGCGGGAGCACGACAGCAGCCGGGACGCCGGCACCGGGAGCCTGTTGGGTCGCGGCAGGGTTCGTGGGTGCTCCCCCCTGACAGGCGAGACCGCCGAGAAGATGCAATGTCAGTAAGGCGGCCAGTGAATGCAGGCGCATGAGGAGACGTCCTTTGCAGGGTACAGATAGGCCCAAACAGCGGGGAGGTACGCCTCCATTGTAGGTCAGATGCGACCTCTAGCGCTGAATCAGGATGTCCGCCAGTGATTTTTTTGTGAGCTGGGGCACCTGGCAGCCCGGCGCGGGATAACCGATCGGGATCACCACATAGGGCCGCTCGTTCGCCGGACGATCCAACAACTGATTGAGGAAGCCCATCGGGCTGGGAGTGTGGGTGAGGGTCGCCAGGCCCATCCAGTGCAGGGCGGCTAGGAGAAAGCCAACCGCGATCCCCACCGACTCCTTCGTGTAGTAGTGCGTGATCTTGTCCGGAGTACCGTCGGAGGTCGTGGTGAGGCCATAGACCTGCTCGAAGACGACGATCACCCAGGGGGCCTCGGTGAAATGCGGCTTCTGCCAATCGGTGCCGATGGGTTCCAGCGCCGCCCGCCAGGCGGGGGTCAGGCGACGGCTATAGGTCTCCCGCTCTTCCGCCTCAGCCGCTTCCCGCATGGCGGCCCGGAGGGCGGGATCCCCGACCGCGACGAAGGTCCAGGGTTGCTGATTCGCGCCGGAAGGGGCGTATCCGGCAATGGCGATGGCCTGTTCGATGAGGTGCCAGGAGACCGGGTCGGTGCTGAAGTCGCGGACCGAGCGTCGGGTGACCAGGCGGTCCCGGAACTCGGCAGCGGCGCGGTCCTGCTCATCGGGGCGAGGTCGGGTGTAGCGCAGGGGCTCTCGCGGCAGTGGAATCATAGCTGGGAGGGTACCGGATGCTGGTTGCCGGAGGGCCCGGGGTGTGATACGTTGACCAGCCCGTGCGTAGCCGTACGGGTGTCAAGGGTCCGGGCGTATAGCTCAGTTGGTTAGAGCGCGTCCCTGATAAGGACGAGGTCCGTGGTTCAAGTCCACGTACGCCCACCAGTGAATTTCAGGTGACTTGTGGTTGCGAAACGCGGAATCTCTGCGATACTAAAAGCGTACACTCTGCTGGATCAGCTGCCCCGCCCCCCAACCTGAGCCCTTTGGGGCCAATGTCGGAGTCGCGGGCATCGCCCCCGGCAGAGTTTTTGCTATTTTTGACAGGTGCCTCCTCGAGTACATGCGTTCGTTGATGGCCAGAACTTCCTGCGCTCGGTGGAGGAAACTTGGGGATTGTGCGACCTCATCATTGACGTCAGCTTGCTCGCGCAGCAATTGTGCCGGCAAAGCGAATGGCATCTCGTTCGGTCTACGTTCTATACAGGGGTACCGTCCGAGAGGCATCAAAGACAGGACCGACTCGCGCTAAACCGTTACCTGCAGCTTCTCGGCTCTCGCGGGGTCCAGATTGAAACCAAACCCCTCCGGTATCTAACTGACAATTCTCAGCGACACCCGAGGGGTCGAGAAAAAGGTATCGATATCCAGATCGCGCTCGACATTACTCGCTCAGCATGCCTGGAAGCAGCAGACATTGTTTTGCTCTTTAGCCAGGATCACGACTTTGCAGCGTTGAGCAAGACTTTGAATGAGATTGGAGTGGAGCGAGGCTCCCCTGTTCAGTTCGCCACAGCGTTCCCCATGGGCTCTAGGTTCAGAGGCATTTCAGGGACGACATGGGTCCAGTTCTCCAGGCAGCAGATCGATATCGCCATGCTGTCCTAGAGCGAGCGAGAACTCCTCTACAACGCGACTTCGCTGTTGTCACCGATCATGAGACGCAGAGCCCGGGGTTTCTCCATGGAGGTCCGGACCACCGCGTTCCGCCCGACGACCGTATCCTCCAGGCGGACTCTGATGTCGGTCACCTGTGCTCCCTCCAGCAGGATCGAGTGCTCGACCTCGCAATTCCGGACCACACACAGCGGCCCGACACTGGTGAAAGGACCGATGAACGCGTTTTCCACCACCGCCCCGGCGCCGATGATGGCCGGCCCCCGGATGGTGGAGCCGGTCACTTTGGCCCCCAGCTCCAGGACGACTTCGCCAATCAGCCGATGATGGTCATCCACGTCCCCAATGATGTGTCGTGCCTGACGTTCCAGCACCAGACGGTTGGCATCCAGGAGATCCGCTTTCTTGCCGGTGTCTTTCCACCAGCCCTGCACCAGGCTGGGCCGGACCGAGCGCCCGTGTTCCACCAGCCACTGGATGGCATCGGTAATCTCCAGTTCGCCCCGGGCTGAGGGCTGGATGGCATCGCAGGCATCGAAAATCGTGCTGTTGAAGAGATAGACCCCCACCAGGGCGAGGTCGGACTTCGGCTCTTTCGGCTTCTCGACCAGCTGCTTCACACTGCCATCGTCGTGGAGCTCGGCCACGCCGAAGCGCTCCGGATCCGGGACTTTGGTCAGGAGGATCATGCAGTCGCAGCCGGCGGACTGGTAATCGGTGACGACCTGGCTGATGCCATCCCGCAGCAGGTTGTCCCCGAGGTACATGCAGAATGTGTCATCGCCGATGAACGCCTGCGCGGTCTTGACCGCATGGGCCAGTCCGAGGGGCGCAGTCTGCGGGATGAAGGTGAGCTGCACGCCAAACTGCGACCCATCGCCGCAGGCCGCCTCGATCTCCTTTGCGGTATCCCCCACGATGATGCCGATCTCGGTGATGCCAGCATCGCGCATGAACTCGATACCGAAAAAGAGGATGGGCTTGTTGGCGATGGGAATGAGCTGCTTGGCGGAGGTGTAGGTCAGGGGGCGCAGGCGGCTCCCGGTTCCTCCCGACAGAATGAGGCCCTTCATCGTGTGGTCCTTTGGCGGCAGTGGCAGTAGCGACGCGCCCGGTCAGCCTGGGCGGCGCAAGCGTAGTATACCCTGCTAAACGATGTACTGAAGTCGCGGGAGGCTCGCTACACTGCCGGCATGGCAGTGCCACTGGCATCGAAGCTTGTCGGAGCGGTGCTCATCTACGGGCTCGGGATTTGGGCCATGGACCGGGCGCTGGGTGGAGCCTGGAATGGCCTGACGGTGGTGGGGATCGGACTGCTGCTGTATGGCGTCTGGTACTCCACGGCCCGGGGACGCGCGGACCGGGGAGATATTGCGATCGCGCTGGCAGTCTCGCTGGTGCTGGGGCAGGGGACCCTCCTGCTGCTGCATCAGGGTCGGCTGTTTGCGATGTCCGGACCCGCGCTCATTGGCTGGGGCCATCTGCTGGGGCTGGGCATTCTGGGACTGGCGTGGCTGCCACTGATGTACCAGGGCCTCCTGCCAGGGGGTCCGGACCGGAATCTGGCAACGCCCGATCCTGATGAGGGCTCGCAGGACTGATCAGACCGCGGCGGCCATCGCCCGGAGCATGTTTTCCACGATCATGAGAATGAAGATGGCCACCATCGGCGAGAAGTCGAGCATCCCGATGGGAGGAATAAAGCGGAACGCGCTCAGGTAGGGTTCGGTAATGTCCCGCAGGCCTCGGTAGGGCTGCTCGTACCAGTCGACCTGAAACCAGCTCAGCAGGATCCGGGCAATGAGGATCCAGGAATAGATGTCGACCACGAACGCGAGCAGGATAAAGATGCCTTTCACGATGCTGTGAGCCTCCCCGGTTCCATGCCAGTCGCAGGACTCACGGAGGATACCAGCGGGATAATGTCGGGGCACCTTACTTCTGTCGCGTTCCCGGAGGTCCTGATGGTCCTCAGTCCCCGATGTCTGCTCCTCGCAGTCCTGCTGTTGCTGCCTGTGAACGGTGCCCTGGCCCAGGGCACGGACCTGTTGGCCGACCCGGTGGCTACCGCGCCGGTCATCATCGAAGTCGGCAGTGGGGTCGATTTACAGGCAGTGATCGATGTTGCGCCTGATGGGGCAATCCTGCGGCTGGAAGCAGGGGACTACATCGCACACCCCACGGCGTACCAGGACCCCTTGTGCGGCAACTGCCAGGACCATGCGACACCGGTGACGGCCTCGACCGGCTTTGTCATCCGTGGGAAATCGCTGTCACTGGTCGGGCCGAGCGAGGGTCTCGCGACATTGCATACGCGGGCGGGTTACGGCCTCTTCATTGAGGATGCCCCGGAAGTCACCCTGAGCCAGCTGGCAATTGTTGATGGGATTCGGGACCGGGATGGCAGGGCGACCGATGGCGCGGTGGTGGTGCGTCACAGCCAGGTAACCATCGAGGCCTGCACCCTCGGACCGAACCCGGTGCCCAAGAAGGTGCTCGATGACACGATTGTCGGCATCTGCGGCGTGGTAGGCCGGGAGGGTGCCCGGATCCTCGTCAGGGACAGCCTCATCAGCGGCAACAGCTGGGATGGGGTGGCGTGTTATCGGGGAGCGGAAGCCTCGTTGTGGGATACGCAGATCGACACCGGTCGGGGCGTAGGGGTCGGCATCACCTGGGACAGTCAGGTCACCGCCACCCGGGTGCAGGTGACCGGCTACTGGAAGGGAATCGGGACTTTCGGCACGAGCACCGCGACCGTGCGGAACTGCCTGATTCATGCAGTCCGGGGCTGGGGGCTCATCGCGTCGGGGCAGAGCCAGCTGACTGCCACCAACTGTACGGTGGTCCGATGCGGGAATGTCGGGATTGCCCGGTGGAATCCGGAGGCGACCCTGCGGCTCACCAACAGCATCAGCTGGGGGAATGGCACGGAGCGGGAGTGGGTCGCGCCCCGGGTCGGGCTCTGGTGGATGGGTTCGGCAGACGCCCCGGAGGTTCGACACTGCCTCTTTGGAAACAACGCGGAGGGGAACTTCCAGCTCGGCTCTGGTGTGTCCATCGACCGGGACTGGAGCCTGGCGGGGCAGTCGGGGAATCGGGTAGGGCATCCGTTGTATCGCACGCCGGGCGACTGGCGGGCTGTTCACGGGGCCTCGCCAGTGATTGACGGCGGGGATCCGACGATTCGGGATCGTGATGGATCGGTGAGTGATCTGGGCTGGACCGGGGGTCCAGAGGGGACAACGGGCTGAAATCCGCGGAGGCTCCTCTACAATCGGGGGCATGACGCAGCGCACTGCTCTCATCACCGGTATCACGGGCCAGGATGGCTCCTACCTCGCAGAGTTCCTGCTGGCCCGGGACTACAAAGTCTTCGGGATGGTCCGCCGCTCCTCCGAGGAGACCTACGAGCGGATCAAGCATGTGCTGCATCAGATTGAACTGGTCGATGGCGACCTGCTGGATCAGCATTCCCTCACCAACATCATTCATCACATCCAGCCCGATGAGGTCTACAACCTCGCGGCGCAGACCTTCGTGCCGGCGAGCTTTTCCCAGCCGCTTCTCACCGCCGAGGTCACGGCCTTAGGGGCGCTGCGGATGCTGGAAGCGATTCGCCTGATCAAGCCCAACGCCCGGTTCTATCAGGCGAGTTCCTCGGAGATGTTCGGCAAGGTCCAGGAGACCCCGCAAACGGAGCGGACCCCGTTCTATCCCCGGTCGCCTTATGGGGTGAGCAAGGTCTTCGCCCACTACGCCACGGTCAACTACCGGGAGTCCTATGGGCTCCATGCCACCAGCGGGATTCTCTTCAATCACGAGTCGCCGCGTCGGGGCATGGAGTTCGTCACGCGCAAGGTCACCGATGGCGCAGCGCGCATCAAACTCGGCCTCTCCACCACGTTGCCCCTGGGGAATCTGGAGTCGAAACGCGACTGGGGATTCGCCGGGGACTATGTCCGGGCGATGTGGCTGATGCTGCAGCAGGACGAGCCGGGGGATTATGTGGTCGCCACCGGCGAGACACATACCGTGCGGGATCTGTGCCGGGTGGCCTTCGAGGTGGTGGGCCTGAACTACGAAGAGTTCGTCACGATGGATTCCCGGTTCATTCGCCCGGCGGAGGTCGATGTCCTGCTGGGAGATGCTTCCAAGGCGCAGGCGCAACTGGGGTGGGAGCCCTCGGTGTCGTTCGAGCAGATGATCGGATTGATGGTGGACGCCGACATGGCGCGTCTGCAGGACGGTCTCGCCAAGGGTCTGATTGTCAAACCGGAGACCAGCGGGGCGTAGCGGCGCGGCTCAAGACGCAACACGGCTGTTACATCAGCTCCCCTGAGCGCCTCCGATAATGCCCCGACGTGGCAACAGACTCCCCCAGTCGGCCCATCCAGGAGGCCTCGACCTCCGGCCGTCCTCCGGTCAGGCAGCTCACCGCGAAGCTCGGTGCTGAAGCCCTGGGTGCGTTTGCGATTGTCTTTGCCGGCTGCGGAGCCATCATGAGCAATGCGTTGTCGGAGGGTGCGGTGTCGCACACCGGGATTGCCCTGACGTTCGGGCTGGTGGTGATGGCGATGATCTACGCCACCGGTCATATTTCGGGGGCGCATTTCAATCCGGCGGTGACGCTGGCGTTCGCCGCGACCCGTCGCTTTCCCTGGCCGCAGGTGGGACCGTACCTGCTCGCACAGTGCACAGGAGCGGTGCTGGGAGCGCTGGTGCTCCGCAGTACTCTGGGGCTGGTGGCGCATCTCGGCACGACACTCCCCTTCGATGGGTCCGCGGTGACCGCCTTTGTCTACGAGTTGCTGCTGACCGCGTTGCTGATGCTGGTGATTTGTGCGGTCGCGACCGACAGTCGGGCGGTCGGGCAGCTGGCGGGGCTGGTCATTGGCGCGGTGGTAGCGTTGGAAGCGCTGTTTGCAGGGCCGATCTGTGGTGCATCCATGAATCCCGCACGCTCCCTGGGTCCTGCCCTGGTCAGCGGCGAGGTGACCCACCTCTGGGTGTATCTCATCGCTCCGACATTGGGCGCGCTGCTGGGAGCGCTGGGATACCAGGCGCTCCGGTGCGAGGGCGATCCTCAGGTCACGGAAGTCGCTGGCTGCTGCTAATTGGAATCAGCCGGAGGCGGGGGCACCGGAGGGGCCTGACCATTTTCAGAGACCGCCGGTGTATCCCAGGTGCGCTGTCCTTCGGGTAACAGGTCGATGACCGGGAAGGCGAGTTCGGTGAAGTGCTCGCCATCTTCCCGGACCTCCCAGAAGAGCTCCCGGGGGAGTCCATGCGGCTGGAACTGATGCTCTTCCATGAAGTCGAAGAGGATTTTGTAGACGTGGGGTCGGGCTTCGTGGGGTCCGCGATAGCGGGCTGAAGCCGCCAGCGGAATGGGGCCGATCAGCCCCAGTTCCAGGCCTGACGCCGTAGCGGCTTCCGGATCCACCGGCACGATGGCGAGGGCGGTGACATTGTTCAGCCCCTCTTCCTCTTCGGGAATGTTGAGGAACTGGATCATGGGAGGGGCAACGAGCTGGAGCTCTTTGGCAAACACCACATCCAGCGCCTGCATCAGTAACTCGAAGAGCTGATCCCCATTGAGACCCTCGCCATGCAGGACATACGCCGGGAACTCGGGGTATTCGACAATGCCAAACTCGACCTGCAGCTCGCGGGACTCGTCGCTCATGCGGGGGCTCCGTTCTGGTCGCGCTCGGCGACCGCCCCTGCCAGCGGCTCCTCGCGGATCATGAGTCCGAGATTGGCCAGCATGGGCATATTGGTGATGGAGAGATAGCGGACCTCGGTCGTGCCCGAGTTGATGTGGCTGTGCCAGGCCCACCGGGGAGTGTAGATGGCATCGCCAGCCTGCCAGTCGAGCCGTTCGCCCTCGATCAGGCTGTAGCCGGACCCTTCCAGGATCACGATGACCGACTCATAGGTATGACGGTGCATATGAGCGCGTCCGCCGACTTCCAGAATGCCGTAGATGAAGGCATTGAGCTGCGACGGGAGCTTTATGGGCATCGTGGGATGGCCCCGTTCTTTGGCGAAGGGGGAGTCGAGGCCAGGATTCGGCCGGAGGATCGCCCCCCGGTGAATGCACTGCTCCAGGGGGATCCGGTCCGGCTCCAGGGAGCGTCCGAGATCCGGACGCTGTACGAGGTCGGCGGAGGTGACTGGCGCGGTCATATCGTTGCCTTTCTACGCGGGATGGGGTCGCGCCGGGCAAGTATGGCACGGGGGCGAATCCGGGGTTGCGCCGCTGGTGTGCTGGTGTTACGATACAGCCGTCATGTCAGCCCTACCACTGCATTTTTACCTCGACACCGTCTCCGGACTGCCGGCGTACCGCCAGCTGATGGAGCAGATTCGCACTTACCTTGCGGCCGGACAACTGGCCGCGGGGGATCAATTGCCGAGCATTCGGGACCTTGCCCGGACGCTGCAGGTGAATCCGGCGACGGTGGTGAAAGCCTACACCGAACTGGAGCATGAAGGCGTGCTTGAGCGACAACAGGGACGTGGTGTGTTCGTCACAACATTTGGGGGACAGTTGCCGCAGGAGAAGCTGGAGCAGGAGTTACGTCGCGCTGTACGGGCAGTGGCGGTCCGGGCCTTGCAAATGGGAGCGGATACCCGGCTGGTGGAACGGCTCCTGGAAGAAGAACTCGCAGCACTGGAGCAGGGTGGGGTGCCCGGGGAAGGTGCCGCATGAGTCGCCTCTCCTGGAGCACCGTCCTGAAGAGCCTGAGCGGGAGTGCGCTGCTGGTGGTGTTCACCGGGAGCTGGCTTCTGATGTGGGGGCTGCTGCCGGGGACTCCGGCGGCGGACGAAGTCCGGGTGTCTGGGGCGGCGCGCTGGAATCTGGCGGGGCAAATTTTGCAGGGTCGAAACATTCCTGCACGACAGTCCTGGAAGTATGGAGCAGGGCAAATCACGACCAAAGGGGCAGGGCGGACCACCTGGCTGAGCGCTGAGCCCTCCGTACCATTGGACTATCTGCCGCTCTGTCAGAATCTGGAGCGACTGGACATCCAGCGGCCATCAGGGTCGCCGAATTCCGCCCAGTACCGCGTCCTGGAAACGCTGCCATCGATGCCCCTGTTGCAGGAGATTGTGGCTTCTGAGCTGGTGCTGGGAGATCTGTCGTTTTTGCAGCAGGTCCCGAATCTCGAGCATCTGTCCTGTTTTGAGGGCAAATCCTTGCGATCTCTGGAAGGCCTGCGTCACGCTCCCTTCCTGACCCGGGTCACGCTCCCCTGGCAAAACCCGTTTAAAGCTCATATCCCAACGGAGCAGACCCGGGTCCTGACTCCTCTCTCCGTGGCGCCTGTAAAAGATCTTCCGTACTTGCTGGAGCTGGATCTGAGTGGCCGGACGCTCGAAGATACGAAGCATCTGTGGGACTGCAAGCGTCTGCGGAGCCTGACGCTGGCGAATTGTGGCCTGACGAGTATTGAGGGCATTGAAGCACTGGAAAACTTACGGGGAGTCTCGCTGGCAGAGAACACCATCGCGGACCTGAGCCCATTGCTGAAGTTGCCCCACTTACGCACTGTGATGCTGAAGGGCAATCCGGAGACTCCGGAGAATGTGGCGGTGTTGCAGGCACTCCGGGAGCGCGGGGTCCGGATTGTGGACCTGGAACCGGCTCACCAGCGGCGGGGGCGATCATGACCACCACCGCTCCCATCATCGTGCGCGACCTGGTGAAAGCGTATCCCGCGGATCGGATCGGCGGCCCGCCGGTCCTGGCCCTGGCAGGCGCGGCACTGGAGGTGCCGCAGGGGGCGTTCTATGGGTTGCTGGGACGCAATGGTGAGGGGAAAAGCACGCTGATGCGGTGCTTGTTAGGGCTGATTCGGCCCAGCAGTGGTGAAGCGCTGCTGCTGGGCCGCCATTTTCACGACCTGCCGCCAGTAGAGCGAGCGCGCGTGGCCTACGTGCCCCAGCGGGATCAGCTTGCTGGGGCACTCACGCTGGCGCAGTACAGCGCCATCTATGAGCGGATGTTCCCGTTGTGGGATGGACGGTATGCGACAGCGCT